>CAKSJF010000020.1 GCA_934462945.1 uncultured Clostridia bacterium
CTCAAATGAATATAGCCTGCGTCCCCGAAACAAGCCGGAAATAATTCTCACACTGTTTCCCTCCCATGTCATATAGTTATATTGTATCTCAAAATCACAAAAAGGTCAACAGAATTTTGTAAATTTTTTTGAAATTCCATATTTTTGTTTAAAACAACGAATTAATTTCGCACCACCATCTCAGATAAGAGCGACTCAATTTTCTCCTCCACCCTTATTTCCTCCTCCGGTGTGTGCAGAAATTCCCCGTGCAGCCATCCGACCGCCGCACTCTGTGCCGCTTTCAGGATTTCCAGATCCTCAAACAGATTTGCCACCTTTAATGCAGGCAGACCGTGCTGCCGTGTTCCGAAGAAATCACCCGGACCGCGGAGCTTTAAATCCTGCTCGGAGATATAAAAACCGTCATTCGATTGACACATGATTTTCATGCGCTTTTTCGTAACCTCCTGACCGCCGTTTTGCATTAAGATACAATAGGCTTGCTCCGCGCCTCTGCCAACCCTGCCGCGGAGCTGGTGCAGCTGACTTAAGCCAAACCGTTCCGCATTTTCAATCACCATCAGATTGCTGTTTGGAACATTTACCCCCACCTCAATCACTGTGGTAGAGACTAAAATATCAATCTCATGCCGGGAAAATGCCTCCATGATCTCCTCTTTTTCCGCCGGTTTCATTCTGCCATGCACCAGTCCGACCCGAAAATCCAGAAACCGGCTCTGTAAATCCAGCATGCGGCTTTCAGCATTGGCAAGATCGCTCTTTTCCGATTCCTCAATCAATGGACAAACCACATAGCACTGCGTTCCTGTTTTCACATTTTTCTCAATAAATGCGTACACCCTGCTCCGCATGTGTTCCCCGACTGCATAGGTTTGCACCGGCTTTCGGTTTGGGGGCAGCTCGTCTATCACCGAAACCTGCAAGTCTCCGTATAGAATCAGAGCAAGCGTGCGCGGAATCGGCGTTGCCGACATCACCAGAAAATGCGGATGCTCTCCCTTATCCGAAAGCGCCGCTCTCTGCTTGACCCCAAAGCGGTGCTGCTCATCTGCAATTACAAGCCCCAATTTCTGAAACTGTACCGACTTCTGAATCACGGCATGTGTTCCGATCACCAGATCAAATTCCCCGTTTTGAATCTTTTTGTATAACTCCGGCTTTTTCTTCGTGCCGCCGGTTAAAAGGCAAACCCGGAAAGGGGTGTTTTGAAAAAGCGCACAAAAGGTTTCATAATGCTGCTGCGCTAAAATTTCGGTGGGCGCCATCAGAGCGGACTGCTCGCCGTTTCTTGCTGCAACATACATCGCCGCTGCCGCAACCGCTGTTTTTCCCGATCCGACATCACCCTGCACCAACCGGTTCATTGGTGTATTTTTTCCGAAATCCTCTAAAATTTCTTCAATCACACGCCGCTGTGCGTTCGTAAGTGTAAACGGAAATTTCATCTCCCATGCACATGCCCGGTTCGGATAAGGTGCTTTCTGAAATTTTTCACTCTGCTTTTTCGTCCGGAACAGGGTCAGCTGCAATAATAAAAGCTCCTCAAATGCAAACCGCCGCCGTGCTTCCTCCTGCAATCCGGCATTTTCCGGCGCATGCATTTGCCTTGCCGCCTGGTTTTTCTCCATCAGCTGATATTTTTTTAAAATCTCTTTCGGAATCCATTCGGAAAGGGTGCAGCAGGATAGCGCCTGCTGCATCATCTTTCGCAGAACCCCTTGCGTCATACGATCCCACAGCGGATAAACCGGCACAATTCTGCCTGTCTCTTTCTGCTCTCCCGGCTTTTCAAACACCGGGTGCGCCATTTCGCGCTTTGTGCCGTTTTTTTTGACCGTTCCGTAGAAAATATATTCCTCGCCCGTCCGGAATTTTCCTTTCAAAAAGCGGCTGTTATACCAAAACACCTTTAACATTCCGCTCTCATCCGACACCTGCATCGAATCAATCACCATATCCTTTCGGATACGTGCCTCCCGGACAGGCGAAAAAACGGTTGCACGAATGCAAACCGTTTCTCCGTCGGCACAGTCGAAAATCTGCTTTTCCACCGTCCGATCCTCATAGGCGCGCGGAAAAAAGCTTAATAAATCCTCCACTGTGTGAATATCTTTTTTTGCAAACAACCGGGCGCGGACATCACCCACACCGTCCAGTGTTCGTATATCAGGCATAGTTCACCCTCACTCTACTGATAAAATGTAGTAATATAACGGCTGTCCTCCGTATTTTACACTCACTTCTAAATCCGGATAGCGTTCCTCCAGCTTTTCAGAAAGCGCCTCAGCGTCCTCTTTCTGCACGTCTGCACCATAATAAACCGTTAAAAATTCGCTGTCGTTATCCGAAAGCACATCTACCAGGTTTTCGCAAATTTCCTCCGGGTTCTGTCCGGTCAGTTCAATCTTGCCGCCGCAGATTCCTAAAATATCGCCCTTTTGAATGGTAAACTCCTCGGTTTCGGTATCACGAACCGCAAAGGTCACCTGACCCACGCGAACTCCCTCTGCCGCTTTTGTCATTGCTGCTGCGTTATCTTCCCGGCTTTTCTGCTCTTTATAGGAAAGCATTGCCGTGACGCATTCCGGCACGGATTTTGTCGGAATTACCACGATCCGATCCTCTAATTCCTTTGCCTGGTTTGCTGCCAGGATGATATTTTTATTGTTCGGGAATACAAAAACCGTTTTTGCGTTTACTTCCTCTGCCGCCTTTAAAATATCGTCGGTGCTTGGGTTCATGGTCTGACCGCCCTCAATCACCTTTGTAACTCCTAATTCACGCAGAATCTCCGAAATGCCGTCCCCGGCGCAGACAGCCACAAATGCAGTCTCCTTTTCCGGTTCTTTTTTCGGTGCGGCTTTTTCTTCCTCTTTGTTGATCAGGCTTTGATGCTGATGCTTCATATTGTCAATCTTAATATTGATCATCGTGCCGATTCCGACCGCCTTTTCCAGGACAAAGCCGGGATGATTGGTGTGGATATGCACCTTGACAATATCGTCATCATCAATCACGAGCATGCTGTCTCCCTTTTCCGCAATTGCCTGCCGGAACGAAAGCACATTCACATCCGGATTTTTCTTTTCCACAATAAATTCTGTGCAGTAAATGTACTTAATATCAGTTTTAATGGCTGCCTGTGCATCGGTGCGAACTTCTTCCTTTGCCGTCTCCTCCGGTTCATTTTTCTCTACAATCGCCCCGGTTTTGATATATTCCAAAGCACCCTCTAAAAAGAAGATCCATCCCTGTCCGCCTGCGTCTACCACACCGGCTTTTTTTAATGCCGGGAGCATTTCCGGCGTTTTTTCCAGCACCTTATTTCCATGATGGATTGCCTTTTCCAGCATGATCTGGATGGATTCATCCGCAGTTTTCTGCGCACGTGCTGAAATCTCGCGTGCAACCGTCAGGATTGTTCCCTCGGTCGGATTCATAACCGCCTTATATGCCGCGTCCGAGCCTGCCTTTAGCGCGTCTGCAAGATCTCTTGCCGAGATTTCATTTTTTCCTTTCATGCTTTTGGACATGCCGCGGAAAAACTGCGACAGAATCACGCCGGAATTTCCTCTTGCTCCCCGGAGCGCTGCAAAGGAAACCGTATCTGCCACCTTTGATGCAGACGGCGAAACCAACTCATCCACAGCTTTTGCCATGGCGCATACTGTCATGGACATATTTGTTCCGGTATCTCCATCCGGAACAGGGAACACATTCAGCTCATCCACAGTCTTTTTATGATTATATAAATTATTTGCACCGGAGATCATCATATGTGCAAACAATTTTCCCTCTAACCTGTTAATGTCAATCTCCTCCCAACAGAATTAAACTCGCACAGACTCAACCTGCACATTCACCCGGCAAACCTTTAAGCCGGCGTGATGCTCCAGCTGATAGCTGACGTTATGAATAATACTATCGCAGATGGCATGAATATTGACACCGTACTCCACAATAATATTCATATCAATCACAATGCCGTTTTCCTCGGTTGTGATTCGAATGCCTTTAGACATATTCTCTTTTTTCAAAAGCCGGACGATACCGTCCTTTTTACTTTTTGAAGCCATGCCGACAACACCGTAGCACTTTGCCGCAACCGCTCCGGCAATGGATGCGATCACTTCATTGCTGACAACAACGTCGCCAAGGTCACTATTAATTTTAATTGCCATGCCGAAATCATCCTTTCTGATTCATGTTCTGTCTCTATTTTACTATATTTTACCCGATTCGTCTATAGTTATTTTCATTTTTTTTAAATTTCTGTTGAAAACAATCCCAAATTCCGCTATAATGATAGCAAGAGGTGATTATTTTGAACAATTCTGAAAAGCTCCGGATTCTGCGTGAATACACCAGTGAATTACCAGATTTTGCATACAGCTACATTATTGAATATTACAGCGGAGACAGCTTAAACACCCAAATCGGCTACTGTATTGACCTCCGCGTCTTTTTCTATTATTTAAAAACGGAAATTTTTCCGGATCGTCAAAGCATTTCCGATTTTACGGCGGCGGATCTGAATCACGTCACCGTTTCCCAGCTGATTCATTACAAAAACTATCTCCGGGAATATACGGTTGAGTCTGTCTCTCCGATCGGAAAAATTACCAAACGTACCTACAAAAATTCCGCCTACGGCATCAACCGCAAGCTTTCCGCTCTGCGCGGCATGTTTATCTATCTTTATAAAACCGATCAGATCAGGGAAAATATCACGGATAAGATCGATTTTATGAAACTGCACCACAAGATCAAAAAGCCGCTCACCACGCAGGAAACCGTTGCCCTGTTAGATATCATCTATAACGGCGAAAAGCATTTCACTGGCAGAAAGCTGACAGAATACAACCGCCGCAAGCTGCGCGACATTGCCCTCTTTACGGCTTATCTCGGCACAGGTGTGCGTGTGAGCGAATTAGCCGCCTTAGACGCACTTGATATCGACTTTCAGTCCTCCTCCTTTATCGTCCGCAGAAAGGGCGGCGACGAGCAGGAAATTTTCATGCCCATCCAGGTGGAGGACGCGTTTTTTTCCTATCTCCAAACCGAGGACGGAACGCTCCGCACCGAGGGACCGCTCTTTTTAAACCGTTCCGGAAAGCGGCTCGGCATTGCCGGCATTGAAAAGCTCTTAAAAGATTACTGCCATGAGGCAGGCATTTACCATCCGGACAAAACCCGTCCGCACGCGCTCCGCAGAACCTTTGCCTGCCGGCTTTTGGAGGATGGGATTGATATTAAGATGGTTGCCGATCTTTTAGGGCACAAAAATATCGAAGTAACACACCGGTTCTACGCGCAGTACACCCGCCAGGCAAAGCGCGAGGTTATGGAGCAGGTGCATGTGATTCCGGATTCAATCCAGGAATCATGATAACGGCAGGCTTGGTACTGCATTTAACGATAAATCCGCACGCTGTCCGGCAAGATATCCGTAATAGCCTGCACAACCGATCATCGCCGCATTATCCGTACATAACACCGGGGGCGGATACAACACGCTGATCCCCTCCTTTTCTGCCTCCTCCGTCATTCTTTTTCGGAGCGCAGAATTGGAGGCAACTCCTCCGGCTAATGTGATCACATTTCTATGGCATTTTTTTGCCGCCTCAATGGTATGCTCACACAAAACATCCACCACTGCCGCCTGAAAGCTTGCCGCAATATCCGCCTTGTTGATTTCTTCTCCCTTTTGCTCCGCCTTATGCAGGTAATTAATCACTGCTGTTTTTACCCCGCTAAAACTGAAATCCAGGGAATCCCCATCCATCCGCACACGCGGAAAATGCACCGCCTCCGGATTGCCCTCGCGGGAAAGCTTGTCAATCAGCGGGCCTCCCGGATAACCCAAGCCAATCACGCGTGCAATTTTATCAAAGGCTTCTCCTGCCGCATCATCTCTGGTTCTTCCCAGCACGCGGAGCGTCTGATAATCCTGCACCTCCACAATATGACTGTGTCCCCCGGATGCAACCAGGCAGACAAAGGGCGGCTCTAACTCCGGATGTGCAATCAGATTCGCCATGATATGCCCTTTAATATGATGCACCGGAACAAGCGGTTTTCCGGCAGCATAGGCAAGCGCCTTTGCACTGGAAACCCCCACCAAAAGCGCACCGACCAAACCCGGTCCATAGGTCACTGCAATCGCATCAATCTCCGAAAGTGTGACCCCGGCAGCGGAAAGCGCCTCGTCAATCACCGGATCGATGCTTTCGATATGCTTTCGGGACGCAATCTCCGGCACAACACCGCCATAGATTTTATGCAGGTCAATCTGTGTATTAATCACATTCGACAGCACCTGCCGTCCGTTTTTCACTACCGCCGCAGCCGTCTCATCACAGGAGCTTTCTATTCCCAAAATCAAACAATCATTCATACATTTCTCCCATATCCATCGTCATAATCAAGGCATCCTCGGTCGGGTTGGAATAATAGCGTTTCCGCGCCCCTACCCTGCGAAAGCCGTATTTTTCATAAAGTGAAATTGCTGCGGTATTGGATTGGCGCACCTCCAGCGTCAAAAGCGAAAGTCCGCGTTTTTCTGCCTCCCGGATCGCGCTTTCTAAAAGCTTTTTTGCAATTCCTTGTCTTCGGTAGTCCGGATGTACAGCAATATTCGTAATGTCTGCCTCTCCGGAAACCTCCCAAAAGCCGCAGTAGCCTAAGAGCAGATCCTCCTCCCAGGCAAGAAAATAGACTGCGAGCGGATTTTTCGCCTCATCCCGGAAGGACTGCTCCGACCACGGAACAGAAAAGCAAAGCCGGTCTAATGCAAAAAGCTTACCGGCATCCTCCGCCCGGATTCCTGCAATTCTCATAATTCTTTCTCAATCCGGTCTGCAACTAACAAAACCGCCTCGTAAATCTGCCTGGCGCATGCCTGATATTCTTCCACATCTCCGCCGAACGGATCGTCAATATCTTCCTCCAAACCGGCATACTCGCAAAGCGTGTAGCATTTGTTTCCTGCCGTCTGGGCAAGCAATAGCTTGTGCGCTGCCGTCATAGTCAGAATCAAATCGCTTTTTTCAATCAGTTCCTCATTGATCGGCTGGGCATGATGTCCCAGAAGATCAATGCCGTATTCTCTCATGGCAAGAATCGCCTCATTGCTCGCCGGCGCGCCCTCCTCGGCAAAAATACCTGCCGATTCAATCCGGACATCCAAATTCCGCTCCATTGCCACCTGATTCATCAAAGCCGCCGCCATAGGGCTGCGGCATGTATTTCCTGTACAAACAAATAGAATGTTCATAAAACCACCTCATATATGCAAAACATGATTTCCTGCCGATTTATATAAACGGTTCTGTACGGCAAGACCATATCCGTCATCCTCGGTAAATTCCGCTAAAATCAGCTTCATTCCCTGCCGGTCGCATTCGCGCAGAGCATGAAAGAGATTTTTTGCATAGTCCTTGTTATCTGCACCGACCTTGATGACAAAATCCGCGTCATAGTCGTGCTGATTCATGCACAGCACTGCTGCCGGTTTCTTCGGATTATTTCTAAGCTCCTCCCGGATGGCTTGCGCAAGCTTTTCCGGTGCGCCCTCAAAAACAATCACCTCTGCCTCGGGTGCATAATGGCGGTATTTCATGCCGGGACACTTCGGACGTTCCGTCCCCTCCACCGCATGAAACACATGCCGATCCAGCTGTACTTTTGGAAGAACCGTCAGAAAATCTTTCGGTGTGATTCCGCCGGGGCGGAGAATCGTCGGAATTTCTCCGCTTAAATCAATAATGGTGGACTCTACACCCACGCTGCTGCTGCCGCCATAGATAATCGCGTCAATCCGACCCTCCATATCCTCAGCCACATCCTCTGCACAGGTCGGACTGGGTTTCCCGGATCGGTTCGCACTTGGCGCAGCAATCGGAACACCGCTTGCCGCAATCACCGCCCGTGCCGCCGGGTGGGACGGAATCCGGATTGCAACCGTATCTAATCCCGCTGTCACCTGATCCGGGATTTCCGGACGTTTCTTTAAAATCACCGTCATAGGACCGGGAGAAAAGGTGCGAAAAAGCAGCTCTGCCTCGGGCGGCACTTCTCTTGCCACCGAGAACACCTCGGAAAATTCCGTCACATGTACAATCAGAGGATTGTCCGACGGACGTCCCTTTGCCTGATAAATCCGTGCCGCAGCATCCGGCAGGAGCGCATTTGCGCCCAATCCGTAAACTGTCTCGGTCGGAAATGCCACAAGTCCGCCCTCACGGAGGATTTTTCCTGCCTGCTCCACAGCCTCCCGATCCTTTTTAGGATCGTCTATATATAGTTTCTGCGTTTTCATCTTTGTTCCTTCTTTTTTAACTTTGAATTGAATCTAAAAGCTGATACTTTAAATCCCATAATGCTTTTGTCATATCAACATAATAAGTGTGCGGGTTTTCAAAACGTTTTACCTCATCCCAAAGTCCGTCCACCTGCATCTTGCAGTATTCCTGCAAAACAGCAAGAGACGGTGTCTCATAGACCTGCACGCCCTTGTCAAAAATACGCTTTAAGAGCGGACGTGCATAGAAATCCGTCATGGTTTTCCGTTTCCAGGTATGCTCCGGATCAAAAATTTCATACGGCTGTGTATCGTCGATCACTTCATCATGCAGACAGATCACATCTGCAAGCGCCATGGAATTATCCCGGGAATACAGCCGGTAAACCTGCTTAAAGCCAGGAGTTGTAATCTTTGCAACATTCTCGCTTACCTTAATTTTCGGGATCAGATTTCCCTGCTCATCCTCAATTGCCGCAAGCTTATACACTCCGCCAAATACCGGAGAAGATTTTGAAGTGATAAGCCGCTCGCCCACACCGAATGAATCGATTTTTGCGCCCTGCATAATCATGTCCCGGATAATATACTCATCCAAGGAATTGGACGCAACCACTGCACAATCCGGAAATCCTGCCTCATCCAGCATTTTGCGGCACTTTTTCGAAAGATAAGTAATATCCCCGGAATCAATCCGAACTCCTTTCGGACGGAATCCTGCCGGGACAACAATTTCCTGAAATGCACGAATCGCATTTGGAAGTCCTGATTGCAACACGTTATAGGTATCAATCAGAAGTGTGCAGTTATCCGGATAGGTTTTCGCATAGGCGCAGAACGCCTCATATTCCGAATCAAACAGCTGCACCCAGCTGTGTGCCATCGTACCTAGCGCCGGAACACCGAAATCACGATCCACGCTTGCGCATGCCGTGCCGACACAGCCGGCAATATAAGCAGCTCTCGCGCCCATCGTTGCGCCGTCTGCCCCCTGCGCCCGTCTTGAACCAAATTCCATCACCGGACGTCCCTCTGCCGCACGGACAATTCTGTTTGCTTTGGTGGCGATCAGGCTTTGATGGTTGATTGTCAAAAGCAGCATAGTTTCCACCAACTGCGCCTGCACCACCGGGCCGCGCACCGTTACAATCGGTTCACCCGGGAAAATCGGTGTTCCCTCCGGAATTGCCCAGACATCACAGCAGAAACGGAAATTTTTCAGATATTCCAGAAATCCGTCATCAAAGATTCCCTTTTCTTTCAGATAGGCAATGTCCTCATCGGTAAATTCCAAATGGTTCAGATAGTCAATGAGCTGTTCTACCCCTGCCATGATTGCAAAACCGCCCTGATCCGGAATACTCCTGTAAAACATATCGAAATACGCAATTTTTTCAGAAAAGCCTTCCTTGAAAAAACCGTTTGCCATTGTGAACTCATAAAAATCTGTTAGCATTGTTAAATTCGGACGATATGACATATTAATTCTTCCTTTCATAAACATTGGAAAAAGGGGGACACCGTCCCCCCTCTTATCTCTCTTTTTTAAAATGAACCTCCGCCCCTCCGGTATCCGCCGGAGCGTTTGGAATCGTTGCTGCGTCTTAATGCCTGCATTTTCTCATCGCTGTCCTGCTTGAAACGGCTGAGCTTATCCTCAAAGGACAGATCCTCGTTCTGCGGCTTGCTCCAGTCAATATCAATCGGACGTACAGGTCCCTGCGGCTTCTGCGGCGCTTGCCTTCTTGTCCGCTTAGGCGCTTCTGCTTTCTTGATAGAAAGACTGATTTTTCCTTTCTCATCAATTTTGATGATTTTTGCACGAACCACGTCTCCTGCCTTGATATGCTCGTGAATATCCTTTACATAATCCGAAGCAACCTCAGAAATATGAATCAGACCGGTTTTATTCTCCGGCAGAGACACAAATGCTCCGAAATCCATTACATTGCTGACCTTTGCTTCTACGATTGCTCCAACCTCAAGCGCCATACTACACCTTTTCCTCCTGCTTTTTGAAAAAAATTTTCCTTTGTTCTATTTTCCGGCAATGTCAATAAAGACGATTTCGTCCTGCTTGATCAAGCCCAGCTTTTCCCTTGCAATTTTTTCAATATACTCATCCGAGTCGACCTGACCTTTCAGTTCGTCGACCTCCTGAAGCTTTTTCTTTTCATATTCAATCTGTTCCTGGAGCTTCGCAATCTGTTCCTGATTTTCTGCAATCTTTGGCTGCTCTAAAAACCCTTTTATAATCATAAACCCAAACGCAAAGATGAACACAAGCAAAAGGGGGCGATAGATCGCTTTCGTTCGATTCTTTTTCGTTATCATTCTTCTTTTTCCCTCGATTCGTTGTCCGAAGTTTTCCTTTTCGTTTTCAAGAAACCACAAAAAGGTACTATAAGTAGTTTATACAATAATTGCCCCGGTGTCAAGAGTATTTTGAAAAAAAATTGAAAAATTTTAAATATTACATCAAGAACACCATCCAGAATTGTGCATACTACCCTATAAAGTGACAAAAAGTACAAAAGAATCCCTAAAACCGCTCCGATCAGAACGTATACGCGGATTGCTCCGGAATGGATTTGGTAGAGTCCCAAAAGGAAAAGAACCAGGGCAGAAATCCAGAAAAAAAGATCCAAAGCGCCGGCAAGCATCCGGTTTTTTGATTTTTTATGCAAGCACCGGAAAAACGTGTATAAAATTCCCTCAAGAACCCCTAAAAGCGCCATCTGCAAAAAGACTGCCGCCTGTGCTGAAATTGAAATTCTCATTACCGGAACAACGTATCAAACAGGCTCTTTTTCTCCTGCTTTTTACTGTATTCCAGAGCAGAGATCTTTCCCTCGCAGGTAAGCTCTCCGTCCTCTACATCCAACTTCTGAATCTTTAAGCCCTCACCCCGGACTGACAGCCTGCCATAGTTGGTATCTAACTGCACCAGGCTTTCTGAAAAGCTCAAAACATCGCTCACTCCTGTAACGGTCAGTTTTTCCCGGTTTGAAAGCGTGAGCTGCTGTGATTTTGGCACAATTTGCGGCGGCTGAATTTTCCGTTCCTCTAAAGTCATAATTATCTTGTCCTTTCTGCATCAGATTTACTCTATATCTATGCAGCAGGACACCGCTTTATGACAAAACCTCGTACATCAGCGCCGCATCATTTTTCAAAACATGCTCCGGTGTGGAGAGGACGCGCACGCGCATCACACGTTCTCCCAGTCTGATTTCCAGAACATCTCCCTCTTTCACATCATAGGATGCCTTTGCAATTTTTCCGTTTGCCGTAATTCTGCCGGCATCGCAGGCTTCATTTGCAATCGTTCTGCGTTTGATAAGCCGCGAAACCTTTAAATATTTATCTAATCTCATGTTGTCTCTCCTAAAAAGAAAAAGCTTCCTGACAAAACATCAAGAAGCCTTTTTTTATCATTATTTATTAACAGCGTCCTTTAAAGCCTTACCAGCCTTAAATGCCGGAGCTTTAGAAGCGGCGATCTTAATGATTTCACCTGTTCTCGGGTTTTTACCGTTTCTTGCTTCTCTTGCTCTTACCTCAAATGTACCAAAGCCAACCAGCTGAACCTTATCCCCCTCTGTCAAAGCGCCTGTGATTGCATCGATGGTTGCAGCGATTGCCTTTTCTGCATCCTTCTTGGATAATGCAGCCTTTTCTGCAACTGCAGCAACTAATTCTGTTTTGTTCATTATGATTTCCTCCTAAATAAAATTTAACAATTAATTGTCAGGAAAACTCCAACCTTACGCGACAGATTTTTCCTAACCCTTATCTCTCATTGTAGCTTTATTTTACTGATTTGTCAATAGGTTTTCCCAATTTTTTTTGAAAAAACCCCTTATTTTATAACATTTTCACGATTTTTGCTTTGCTTTTTTCCACAAATCGTCCATGTCTTCCGGAGATAATGCGGCAAAATCCTTTCCGGATTCCCCTGCCAATTTTTCCATTTTAGCAAACCGGCTGATAAATTTGTTGGTTGCATTCGCTAATTCCACCTCCGGAGTCACCTTTAAAAAGCGTCCGAGATTGACCACAGAAAA
The DNA here is from genome assembly GCA_934462945.1 of uncultured Clostridia bacterium. Lineage (GTDB taxonomy): Bacteria > Bacillota > Clostridia > UBA1381 > UBA1381 > RQCD01. Next base: position 12,373 of record CAKSJF010000020.1, read on the forward strand.
GAGCAGATCTCCATATTCCTCCGCAATCTCCTCCGGCGATTTTGCATTTTTTACCTCCTGTGCCTCCTCCGAAATTTTCTCCAGAACGCCCGATGCATCCTCCCAGTCAAATCCGGTAGACGCAGCCTTTTTCTGCACCTTTTCTGCACGCATCAGAGCAGGCAGTCCGTGCGGAACATCCTCCAGCACGTCGGTATAGGTTTTCAAAGCCTTTTCCTTTTTCTTGTTTTTCTCCCAGTTTGAGAGCGCCTCCTCTGCCGATGCCGCCTTATCTTTGCCAAACACATGCGTATGCCGGGAAATCAGCTTTGTGCAGATTTCATTTAAAATGTCGTCAAAATTAAACGCTCCCCGCTCCTCTGCAATCGTTGCATGAAATGCAACCTGCAAAAGCACATCCCCCAGTTCGTTTGCAAACATCGCGTCATTCTTCTGATCCAGTGCATCAATTGCCTCATATGTTTCCTCAATCATACTCTTTTTGATGCTTTCATGCGTCTGCACCTTATCCCACGGACATCCGTTTTCTCCGCGGAGCGCTTTTAAAATGCTTAATAAATCGTCTATTGTATATTGTTTTTCCATGCTCTATTCTCCCAATCTGTATAAATCTTCAAAAAATCCCGGATAGCTGACCGAAACGCATGCCGCGTCGTCCAGGCTGGAATCGCCATCCGCACACTGTGCCAAAACGGAAAGGCTCATTGCCATCCGATGGTCGCCATAAGTGTGAAAATCTGCGCCGTGATAAGCTTTTCCGCCGTGAATGATCATGCCGTCTGCGGTTTCTTCAATCTCAATTCCGCATTTTCGGAATTCGTCCACCACAGCACGAATCCGGTTTGTCTCCTTTACCATCAGTTCCTGCGCGTCATAAATACGGGTTGTACCCTTTGCCAGCACTGCTGCCGCTGCTAACACCGGAAGTTCATCAATCAACCGCGGAATCAGACTGCCGCCGATTTCACACCCGGAAAGCTCCGACGTTCTGACCGTCAGATCCGCCACAGGCTCGCCTGCTGCCAGACGTTCATGCTCCACCGAGATGTCCGCCCCCATATTTTTCAAAACCTCAATCACACCGTCCCGGGTCGGATTGATTCCGACATTCCGGACGGTGATCTCAGAATGCGGCAAAATCGTGCCCAGAACCAAAAAGAATGCCGCCGAGGAAATATCACCCGGCACTTCAAAATGTTCAGCAGAGAGCGTTTTTCCGGGTGTGACGGACACTTTTGTTCCATTCGACACCAAATCCGCTCCCATCGCACGGAGCATGCGTTCGGTATGATCGCGCGAGACTGCCGGCTCGGTCAGCACCGTTGTTCCCTCTGCATACAGTCCTGCTAAAAGCAGAGACGTTTTCACCTGTGCCGACGCAACCGGCATTTGATAAGAAATCGCATGCAGCGGATGTCCTGTCACACGAAGCGGGCAAAAATCCGAATCAAATTCCGCCCCCATTCTCCGGAGCGGCTCGGTCACACGTGCCATCGGACGTTTCCGGATCGATGCGTCGCCGTCTAATTCCGCCGGGAAATTCTGTCCTGCCAAAAGTCCGCACAAAAGCCGGGTAGTTGTGCCGGAATTGCCGGTATAGAGCGTTTTTCCCGGCTGTTTTAAACCGTGCAGACCAACGCCCGAAATCCGCACTGTATTCTCCTCTAAGGTAATCGGCACACCCATATTCCGAAAGCAGTCGATGGTAGAAAGGCAGTCTGCCCCTCTCAGAAATCCGGTTACCTCACTTGTTCCCTCACCCAAAGCGCCCAGCATCACACCGCGGTGTGAGATGGATTTATCGCCCGGGACTGTCATTTCCCCTTTTGCATAGGGTATTTTCTGAATTTTCATTGGTTCCTCCAAAAAGCCTTTTGTAAAAATGATCATATAAAAAGTATAACACAAATAAATTTATATAGCAAGTAAAACATGAAAAAAGGAGCAGATCATGAAAAAACAGAGTTTTATCAAAGGAACTGCCATCTTAATGGCGGCAAATGCAATCTCCAAAATTTTAGGGGCGGTTTTCAAAATTCCGCTTTGCTATCTCCTGAAAGAGGAGGGCATGGCGATTTATAATTCCGCTTTTAGCGTCTATGTCATGCTGCTTTCCTTTACCATCTGCGGCATGCCGCTTGCAATTTCCAAAACCGTTTCGGAAGATTTTGCAAAAGGGCATTATGGAGACGTACATAAAACCGTCCGCGTTTCACTTTTGGTACTGTCCGCTTTAGGACTATTGGGGAGCGCCGTTTTATGGTTCTTTGCAGATTTTTTTGCATTGGCTATGAAAGAGGCAAAGGCAGTCCACTGCATCCGTCTGATTGCGCCGGCGGTCTTTTTTGTTGCAGTCGGAACTGTGTTTAAAAGCTATTACCAGGGAAAATCCAACATGACCCCCACCGCCATCTCCCAGGTGATTGAGGCGGCAGTGAAGCTTTTTGCCGGATACGGACTGGCGCTTTATTACGCACGCCTGTCGGTGGAATATACCGCAGCAGCAGCCATTTTCGGAGTGACCGTCGGAGAAGTGATTGCCACGCTGATTCTCTTTCTTTTATATCTTCCGGACAGAAAGGAGCTTGCCGGAAAACCTGCAAGCCGGACTGCCGGATCAATTTTAAATATTATGATTCTGATTGCCGTTCCGGTTCTGACCGCATCCGGGGTAGCGGCGGCGATGAATCTTGCTGATCTTGCCGTGATCCGTACCTCCTTAACCGCCATCCGATTTACACCCGAAACGGCGCAGAATTTTCTGCTGCAATATTCCAGCCATTCCGCTCTGTTTGATTCTCTCCTGTCCGACCTGCGCTTAACCGATGAAGCGGCACGCTGGCTTTACGGCTCTTACTCCGGCTATGCACTGACCATCTTTCATCTGCCGATCGGAATGCTGGGCGCTTTGGGAGTGAGCCTTTTACCTGTCATTGCCGGAGCGCTGGCAGTCAAAAACCGAGAGCGTGCCGCCTATGCCGTCCGCTCCGCTGCAAAAATCACGCTGATCCTGTCCCTTGCCGCCGCAGTCGTGGTCTTTTTCTGGAGCGATACACTGCTCACCATCCTGTTCCACAACACCGCCTCCTCCAAAATGCTCCGATACCTTGCTCCCTGCCTGGTTTTTATGGCAATGTCCGATCTGTTTTTCTCGGTTTTAAATGCATGCGGAAAAGTAATTTCTCCGTTTCTCTACGGCTTTGCAGGTGCGGCTGTCAAACTTATTTTAAGCTATTTTCTGATTCGCCTGCCGCAGCTGAATGTGCTTGGCATTGTGGCGAGCGCTGATCTTTCCTATCTGATCGTGTTTTTACTAAGCTACCGCGCTGTCCGGAAGGAACTTTCTGTCCGTCTGCCAATTTCGCTCAAGCCGTTTTTTTCAGCCGGGGTGATGGCAGCTGTCATGCTCTTTGTCGATCAGCCGTTCCGGATGCTGTTCCCAAAGGAAATCCTCGCATTTTCTGCCACTCTCGCCGCCGGCGGCGCTGCCTACATCCTCTCTCTCACCCTGTGCGGATATATTTCACAGAAAGAACTGCATATGTTAAGAAAATAAAAGAAAACCTTTGAAAGTGTCAGCACACGCTTTCAAAGGCTTACAACTATTTTGTCTGGTTTTTTTCATAAATCCGATAAAGTCCCTCTAACAAAAGGTACGGATGTACTGTGATCGGTTCGCGGCAGAGGGGAATAATGCGTTTTGTCATTTTTCCGGTGGCAACCGTCTGCGCGTTTTCTCCAAGCTCCTCCCGAATCCGGAGGATTAATCCGTCAATCATCGCCGCTGTGCCATAAAGCAGACCGGACTGAATAGATGAAACGGAATTTTTTCCGATCACACGCGGCGGACATTCAAAGGTGACATGCGGCAGCAGAGCAGTTTTTTTCGTAAAGCTATCGAGTGTTGTTCCGACACCGGCAGATATAATTGCGCCAACAAAGCGGCTTTTTTCATCAATCACGCTTAAAACCGTTGTGGTTCCCATGCTGCACAAAATCAGCGGTGCAGCATAATGTGCAAGCGCGCCCACCGCACAGGCAACCAGATCTCCCCCCAGCTGCGCCGGATTATCAATTAAAATATTCAGTCCGGATTTCACCCCCGGACCAACCACTAAAATTTCAAACCCAAACAGATGAGAAACTGCCTGCCGGATCGGCTCTGTCAGCTCCGGAACAACCGAGCATAAAATCCCGCCGTCAAAATCTGCTGCCCGATACCCGTAAAGCTCCAGTACATGCTTCATATCGATATAATACTGATCCCGGGTACGCTTGACATCACTTAAAAAATCCGAAACGAACGCAAGCGTACCGTTTTCATAGCCACCCATTGTGATATATGAATTTCCAATTTCCATAACTAAAACCATAATATTATCCTCCGTATGTATTTATCATACACCCAAAACCGGCATTTGTAAACTACTTTTTACAAGAATCCGCATAATATTTTTCCACCGCATCTGCAATTGCCCAGGCAAGCCGGGATTGATAGTCCGGATCGTTTAACTTTTTTTCCTCCTCTGCATTTGACAAAAAGCCACACTCTACCAAAACTGCCGGCAAAGGCGGCGACTTCATCAGAAACAGGCTTGCGTCCGCTGCGGCAACCGCCGTCATTTTCGCGCCGGTAACCGCGTTCATCCGAATTTGAATCTGCTCGGCAAGCGCTTTCATTTCAGGATAATTCCGTGCATAAAACACATGCAGTCCATGGACGCTTTTCCCCGGAAAATAGTTCATATGTACGCTTAAAAACAAATCTGCTTTTGTCTTTTTCATAATGGCAAGCCGCTTTTGCATGTCGCTTCGTTTCATTTCCCGGATTGTTCCCTCCTCCGTCTGCAAACCGCTCTCGTCCGAGCGCGTCATGCGGACGCGGATTCCCTTTCCCTCTAAAACCTCCTGGAGCTTTTTTGCAATTGCCAAATTGATTTCCTGTTCCACCGTTCCGTTTTCACCGACCGCACCGCCATCCGGCGCACCGTGTCCGGCATCTACAATCACGTATAGCTGATTCTCTCCAAACGTTTTGATTTCGGGAGACAAGCGCAAAAGCACGCCTCCGGTAATTCCGATCGTAAAGGTTAAAAATCCGGCTAAAAGCTTACGCTTATGCAACACAATCATAAAAACACCCCGCTTTATTTCTATGCGAAAAAAGCAGGGTGCATAACTCTTTATTTTGTAAATGCCGCCTCAATTTCAGCCTTGAGCTTTTCCTGATCATGGCTGGCAAAAACAAAGTTGTTAATGTCATTTGAGGTGTTGAGCATAATCAGTGCAGGCGTCTGACCGGCAATAAAGGAGAAATTCTCTAAAAGCTCCGGCTCTTTGGTCACGTTCTTTAAATCAAACACAACCCGGTCGCCGTATTCCTTTTTTAATGCCTCAAAGGTTTCCATTGCCTCCTTATAGTCCGCGTCGGTTTCTGCAACAAAATACATAAAAGTCGGCTTTACCTTTTTCGGCGCTTCCGTACTTTCTGCACCTCCATCTGCTTTCTGCTCCGGCTCTTTGGTCACTTCTGCACTGCCAGACGGCTCGGAAGAAACCTCCGGCGAGGCTGTCACTGCCGCGCTCGGCTCGGGACTCTGCTCCGGCTGACTGTTTCCCGTGGTGATAATTGCCGCAATAACCGCCGCTAAAATCAGCACACCGGCAAAAATTCCAACCCATGTTTTATTCTTCATACTCTTTCATCCTCTCCTGTAAAAGCTCTAAAGACCGCTCTGCAATCAGGCGGTAACGTTCTGTTTTCTTTCCGCGGACGCGCTTTTCAAGACCCTCTATAATCCCAAAATTCGCATTCATAGGCTGCTGCCTCTCTACAGACTGCTCTGTGATATAAAGCGGCAGCGATCCGATTGCCGTTTTCCGATCCGGTTCAAAAAGCGGCTTTCCCTGCAATTGACGGGATAGATTGAACCCAGCTAAAATGCCGGAGGATGCAGACTCCACATACCCCTCTACCCCGGATATCTGCCCGGCAAACCAGATCTTCGGATATTTCTTCATCCGATAATACCGATCCAAAACCTTTGCCGCCTGCAAATAGGTGTTTCTGTGCATCACACCAAAGCGTACAAATTCCGCTTTTTCCAAACCCGGAATCATCCGGAACACACGCTCCTGCTCACCCCATTTTAAATTCGTCTGAAACCCGACCAGGTTATAGAGTGTTGCCTCCCGGTTGTCCTGCCGCAGTTGCACCACTGCACAGGCATCATCCTTTCCGGTTTTGGGGTTCACCAGTCCGACCGGCTTGAGCGGTCCGAATAAAAGCGTCTCAAAGCCGCGCTTTGCCATCACCTCAACGGGCATACATCCCTCAAACACCTTCTGATTTTCAAATTCCTTTAAAGGGGCAGTCTCGGCATGAATCAAAGCGTCGTAAAATGCCTGGTATTCCTCTTTCGTCATGGGGCAGTTAATATAATCTGCCGTTCCGCGTCCATAGCGCGCACCATAAAACGCACGCTCCAGATCAATGCTGTCTTTCTCCACCACCGGCGCTGCCGCATCATAAAAATACAGCTCGTCCTCTCCGGTCAGCCGGACAATCTCCCGGCTTAATGCATCCGAAGTCAGAGGACCTGTGGCAATGACCGTTTCCTCCTCCGGAGAAATCTCTGTAACCTCCTCCGAAACCACCTCAATGAGCGGATGGCTTTTGATTTTTTCTGTGATATATGCGGAAAACTGTTCCCGGTCAACCGCCAGTGCGCCGCCTGCCGGCACACGCGAGACATCTGCTGCCTCCATCATCAGCGACCCGAAAAGCCGCATTTCCTCTTTCAATAGTCCACAGGCATTTTCAATCCGCTCGGCTTTTAGTGAATTGGAGCAAACCAACTCAGCAAAATTTCCGCTTTTATGTGCCGGAGAATATTTTTTCGGTTTCATTTCATAAAGCCTTACCGGAATACCGTGCCGGGCAAGCTGCCAGCTTGCCTCACATCCGGCAAGTCCTGCTCCGATTACCTTTACTGTCATGTTCTATCAATCCTTACTTTTCGCCTTTTCCTCGTAGCCGCATCCCTCGGTACTGCAATAGATTTTTCCGCGCTTTCCGTTCTTTTTCAGGAGCAGACCGCCGCATTTCGGACATTTACGGTCCGCAACCGGCTCATCCCAAACCATAAAATCGCACTTCGGCATATGCTCGCAGCCATAATAAACTTTTCCACGGCGCGTTTTTTTCACTAAAACAGCGCCGCCGCATTTCGGGCAAATTGCGCCGCTCTCCTCGCGGATTGCCTTGGTGTTCTGGCAATCCGGAAATCCCGGACATGCCAGAAATTTTCCGTATTTTCCGATTTTATAAACCATCTTCCGTCCGCATTTTTCGCAGGTAACGTCCGATTCCTCGTCCTTGATTTGAATTTTTGCGATTTCTTCGGTGGCACGCTCTAAATTCTTTGCAAAATCTGGGTAAAATTCCTTTAACACCTTCACCCAGTTCCGCTTTCCTTCCTCCACCTCGTCCAGTTCTTCCTCCATGCCGGCGGTAAACTCAATATCCACAATCTTTTTAAAATGATTTTTCATAATGTCGTTTGTGATCATGCCAAGCTCTGTCGGAACAAGCTGTTTTTTATTCCGGACAACATATCCGCGCGAAACAATGGTGGCAATGGTCGGTGCATAGGTACTCGGACGACCGATTCCGTTTTCCTCCAATGCACGCACCAGGGATGCCTCGGTGTAGCGTGCAGGCGGCTGTGTGAAATGCTGAATGCCCTCTATATTTTTCTTTTCCAAAGCCTGTGACGGCTCTAAATTCGGGAGCTTTTTCTCCTTTTCCTTTGCCTGATCTGTCCCCTCGGTATAGATCATCGTAAAGCCCTTAAATACAACCATTGATCCGCTGGCACGGAATTTTGTGTCCCCAGCAGATATCATTGTCGTAGTCTGCGCGTAAACCGCCTCGGTCATCTGGCTTGCAACAAAGCGCGTCCAGATCAGCTTATAGAGTTTAAACTGATCGGAGGTAAGCTTATCCTTTACCATTTCCGGGTGAATCCGGACGTTGGTCGGACGGATTGCCTCGTGGGCGTCCTGTGCGTTTTTTTTCGCTTTATACTGACGTGCCTTGACGTATTCTTCTCCATAGCCGGTTTTGATATATTCCACCGCCTCTGCCTGCGCCTCTGCCGAGATTCGCAGGGAGTCGGTTCTCATATAGGTGATCAGACCGATTGTACCAAATTCTGATCCTAAATTCATACCTTCATAAAGCGTCTGTGCTGTCTGCATTGTCCGACCGGTGTTAAATCCGATTTTTCTGGACGCATCCTGCTGAAGGGTACTGGTGGTAAAGGGGGGCGGCGGATTTTTCCGCACTTCTGTCTGCTTGATGCTCTCCACCAAAAACTCTTTTCCATCCGTTTTTTTGATAATCTTATCCGCGTCCTCGCGCGAGCTTAAGTCGTCCTCCTCTTTGTTCTTTGAAAAATATTTCGCCGTAAAGCTTTTTTTCGATACCGGATCTTTTAATTCTGCCTCCACCGTCCAGTATTCTTTCGGAACAAAATTCAGAATTTCCTCCTCCCGGTCGCAGATCATCCGGGTAGAAACCGACTGAACACGTCCGGCACTTAAGCCCTTTTTCACCTTTTCCCAAAGCAGCGGACTGATTTTATAGCCAACGACACGATCCAAAACGCGCCGCGCCTGCTGCGCATCCACCAAATCCATATCAATACTGCGCGGATGCTTGATTGCCTCTTTTACAGCAGATTTTGTAATTTCATTAAAGGTGACCCGGCATTTAGATGCAGGGTCAATATTTAAAGCGTGTGCTAAATGCCAGCTGATTGCCTCTCCCTCACGGTCAGGGTCGGTTGCGAGATAGACAATATCGGCATTTTTAGCCTCTTTTTTCAACTGTGCAAGCAGCGGTCCTTTTCCGCGGATTGTGATATAGCGCGGCTCAAAATCGTGATCAACATCCACTGCAAGCTGACTTTTCGGCAGGTCGATCACATGTCCCATTGACGCAACCACCGTATAATCCTTTCCCAGATACTTTTTGATTGTTCCTGCCTTGGCAGGAGACTCCACAATTAAAAGCTTTTTTGACATCTTCTGATTCCTTTCTGTAATTTATATCAAAAGCTGATAGTTATCCCCCGGCATTTTCTGAATGAGTCCGTAAATCTCAAGCATTGGAAGTACCGTGTTTAACTCCTCCATATTCATGCCGCATTTTTGCTGTAATTCCTCAATATGAAGCGTTTTTTCCAAAAGCGCGGAAATCACGCGTTTCTCCTCCTCCGAAAGACCGCGAAAGCGTTCGTCCTCTAAAGAAATTTTTCTCGGTTTCGCCTGCTGTTTTATCGGTTCTGCCGTTTGCAGTTCATAGGTGTATTCATCTAAAATATCCTGCGCACAGGTAACCAGCTTTGCGCCCTGCTGAATCAACCGGTTTGTACCCCGGCTTTGATAAGAAAAGATTGAACCGGGTACTGCAAAGACATCCCGTCCATTCTCCAGTGCCAGCTGTGCTGTGATCAACACACCGCTTGCCTCCGGCGCTTCCAAAGCGACAATCCCATGCGAGAGTCCGCTGATAATCCGGTTTCTCTGCGGAAAATGATAGCCAAGCGGTGCAGTTCCGGGAGGATATTCCGAAAGAACCGTTCCATGCTCCAGAATCCGCCGGTACAAATCAAGATTTTTCGCCGGATAAGGGCGATCCACACCGCTGCCTAATACGGCAATCGTATATCCGCCCACCGAAAGCGCGGCATTTGCCGCTACTGCATCCAGTCCCTCTGCCATACCGCTGACAATTGCAACACCGCGTTCCGCCAGTTCGGTACAGATATATGTTCCTGCTTTTTGCCCGTACTCCGTATTTCTTCTCGTTCCGACTACGCCAATGGTGAAAAGCTTTTCCCACGGCATAAGCTTTCCTAAAAGATATAGCACATACGGAGGATCGTTCATTTTCGTTAAGAGCGCCGGATAACGTGCGTCCTCATAGTGCAGGATTGTGCCGTGCAGCTCCTCCATTCTGCGGATTACCTTTTCTGCTGCATCAAATGATTTATGGCAGAGCGTTTCTACATCGGTTCTCCGGATGCCCGGCACATTCTGATAATCTGCTTTCCCGGCATGATAAATTTCTTCAATGGATTCAAAATGCTCTAAAAGCGCTGTGATTTTCTCCGCGCTCATACCCGGCAAAAGACTCAGCCACACCCATAGCTTTGTTTTCATCTTATTCTCCTCCATGAATCATTTAACTAATACTATAACATGATTCCCAAAATTCGTCAACTGCTTTTTGAAAAATTTTTTATTCTTCATAATGACCCTTTGCAGAATAAACGTAAATATTCCCATCCTCTAAGACCTGATATACCAGCCGATGTTCATGACTGATTCTCCTGCTCCATGCCTTTCTCCATTTCAGCGGTTCCGGTTTTCCCGTTCCCTTTGCTGCGCCGTTTCGCTCAATATCTTTTAAAAGACTATTGATTTTCTTGACCATTGCCTTGTCGTTCATTTGCCAGTAAAGATAATCATCCCAGGCAATTTCCGAAAAAACCAAATTACTCATGGGTCATACCCTCTAATTCCTCTAACGTTTTTTTCACAAGCTTTCCGGAACGAATCTGTTCAACGCTTCGGTCGATTTTATCAATAAATTCCGCATTTTTTGCAGTTCTCACCATCTCGTTATACTTTTCAAGACTGATGATCACAACATTTTTTTCGTCCTTTCTGGTTACAATCACAGTTTCATATTCATCCGTTGCTTTATCACAATAATCTTTTAAATTATTTCGGATGGTGCTATAATTGACTGCTAACATGCTTATCATCCTTTCTTGCACAATATTTTGTTCGATATTTTGTACTTATATTGTAGCATTATTCTATGCAGATGTCAAGAAAAATGTGAAATGACATCATGCAAAACGCGCCGGACGGTATACCCCAAACGACGCGTTTTTGATTATTTACGAATGCTTTTCAGCGCCGTTATACACATAGCCGTGTGATGCGTCCATGGTTACAACCGTGCCGGTTTTTAAGATTTTTGTTGCGCCCTCAGCGCCGTTTATCACCGGAATATCCAGCGCCATACCGATAATGGAGGCATGGTTGGTTTCGCTGTTATCCTCACAGATAATACCGGCAGACTTCTTTAAAATCGGAATCATTTCTCTTGTCACATTCGGTACAACGGCAATTTTCCCCTCCTGGAAGTTCTTTTTCAATTCCTCAATGGTTCTTGCCACGCAGACCTCTGCGGTTGCAGTACAGTCTGTGCAGCCCTCTCCGCTGACTAAAATATGACCCACCAAATGCACTTTCATGATATTGGTCGTTCCCGAAACTCCCATCGGCGCACCGCCTGTGATGACCACTAAGTCACCGGTTTTTAAAAGCTTTGTTTTTTTCGCACATTCCACTGCATGCTCAAACAGTGCATCGGTATTGTCTCTTAATTCGCTCATAATCGGCACAACACCCCAGGAAAGATTTAATTGCCTGCGTGCCTTTTTGCTCATGGTCGGTGCGATAATCGGGCATTTGGGGCGGAATTTTGAGATCATATGCGCCGTTCTGCCGCTATAGGTGAGCGCAATAATCGCAGATGCATTCATATCATGCGCTGTGGTACAGGTTGCATGACTTAATGCGTTCGTAACATTTCTCGGCTCCATATAAAAATCCGTGTTATTGGCAAGACGCTTTACATAATCAATATCGTCCTCGGTACGCTCTGCAATTGTCGCCATTGTTTTAACCGTTTCCACCGGGTACCGTCCGATTGCAGTTTCTCCCGAAAGCATGATTGCACTGGTACCGTCGTATATAGCATTGGCAACGTCGGTGGTTTCTGCACGGGTCGGGCGCGGATTCCGGATCATAGAATCCAGCATCTGTGTCGCTGTGATCACGACCTTTCCGGCAAGATAGGTTTTCTTGATGATCATTTTCTGGAACACCGGAACATCCTCTAAAGGAATTTCTACACCCATATCGCCGCGTGCCACCATCACACCGTTGGAAACCTTTAAAATTTCATCAATATTCTGAACACCCTCCGCATTTTCAATCTTTGCGATAATCCGGATTGTTTCGCCGCCGTTCTGGTTTAAAAGCTCCCGAACCTGTAACACATCCTCCTGCGTCCGGGCAAAGGACGCTGCGATAAAATCCACATCCTGTTCAATGCCAAATAAAATATCTTCCCGATCCTTTTGGCTCATATACGGCATATTCAAAGAAACGTTCGGCACATTCACACCCTTGGAGTTGGACACAATACCGCCGCTTTTGACCTCGCAGACAATCCGGTCGTTTTTCACGCTGACCGCCTCTAACTCGATCAATCCGTCATCTATCAAAAGCCGCGTTCCGATATGAATATCCTTTGGAAGATCGGCATAGGTGATGCTGACCTGCTTTTCATCCCCCTCCACATCATCCGTGCGAAGTGTAAAGCGGTCGCCCTCATGCAGCTCAACTTTTCCGTTCTGAAAGCTTTTGATCCGGATTTCCGGTCCTTTCGTGTCTAAGAGAATTGCCACTGGCATATCCAGTTCTTCCCGGATTCTCTTAATCCGATCCATTCTTGCTTTTGCTTCCTCGTGTGTGCCATGGGAAAAATTGATCCGTGCCACATCCATACCGGCAAGCATCAGTTCACGGATTACCTCGTCTGAATCGGTAGCAGGACCCATGGTGCAAATAATTTTTGTTTTTCTCATATACGACTCCTTTTCTGAAAAAGGGACGCCATCAGATACCCCGATAGACGTCCCCTTTGATCATCCATTTATATTGACAGCTTCTTTGCTAATTGAATCAGCTCGTCCGGAACAGTTTTCTTCATCTGCAAGCCTTCCTCAATATCTACATCCACAATTTTAGAACCCTGCATGCAGACAATCCGGTTTGACTTTCCTTCCAGAAGAAGCTCCACTGATCTTCCGCCCATCTGGCTTGCGATCACACGGTCGCGGACAGTCGGGCTGCCGCCTCTCTGCACGTGACCCAGGATGGTGGCTCTGGATTCAATTCCGGTTTTCTCCTCAATCTTCTTCGCCATTTCCATCACGCCGCCAACTCCCTCAGCAACGATCACGATATTGTGCTTTCTGCCTCTTGCTTTGCCCTCTAAAATCGGACGAAGCACATCCCGGTCAAAATCAAACGGAATTTCCGGAATCAAAACAACCTCTGCACCGCAGGCAATTGCCGCATTGATGGCAATATATCCGGCGCCTCTGCCCATCACCTCAACCACAGAGCACCGCTCATGGCTGGAGGAGGTATCGCGAAGCTTATCTACAGCGTCCTTTACCGTGTTTAAACAGGTGTCAAAGCCGACAGTATATTCACTGCAATCAATATCGTTATCAATCGTACCCGGCATTGCAATGGTCGGCAGACCCATCCGGGAAAGATCTCTTGCGCCGCGGAACGAACCGTCTCCGCCAATCACAATCAAGCCGTCGATTCCGTTTGCCTTTGCCATATCCACTGCTCTCTGTACACCGGCAGGCTCTTTAAATTCCGGACAGCGCGCTGTTTGCAGAATTGTTCCGCCGCGTTGCAGAGTCTCGCCAACGTCTCTTGCAGTCATCCGGTGAAAATATCCGTTGATCAGTCCGTTATAGCCGTGCTGAACACCCGTCACCTCAAGATTGTGATAACAGCCGACACGAACCACTGCACGGATTGCCGCGTTCATGCCCGGCGCGTCTCCGCCGCTTGTTAAAACACCAATTTTTCTAATCTCTCCCATATTGATCTTCCTTTCTATCGGGTAATTTACAATTCATATTCCAGAATCAGGTCATGCGCCTGCGGAATTTCCGCCGCCGGAACTAAAATTTCATAGCAGCAACGCGCTTTATCGCTCTTTTCAAGTGCGCGGATCTTGGTTAAAATGCGTCCGTTTCTCAAAAGAGTCCGGAGCTTTTCCACCGCCTCCAGGCTTTGCGCCATGTATACGACAGTCCACATAAATTTATTTCTCCTCTTAATATACGACAAACCGCAGTTTGTGTCATTGAGTACAGGAAGTTGAAACCCCTTATTACTCCAATTTAGATTATACTGCAAATTCCTGCAAATTGCAAGAGAAATTTACAAATTTTATGAAAAAATTATGATTTTCATTCCCGCATCCGCACGTTTTCCCTGCCAAATTCAGCATAAAACCGCTCCAAAACTGCCGGATCCTCCGAAATCCAGTTTTCCCTCGGTGCTTTTAGCTGTCGTTTGGTATCTTCAAAATAAAGGCAGACCGGAATATTGCCCTTTGTTTTTCCGGCAAGTTCTAAAACCCTCCGGATTTTCTCCCGATCCTCCGGAAGCCGGATAAACAGCTTTTTGGAGCTTTCCGGCTCAATCAGATCCAGAAGCATCACCTTTTCGCACAAAAGCTTTGGTTCTTCATCCTCCCGGATATTGACTTTCCCCTCTGCAACAATGGCATTTTCCTCGGTCAGCTCGTTGGAATACTGGGTGAGCGTTTTTGGGAAAACAATCATCTCAATACTTCCAAAGCGATCCTCTAACCGAACAAACGCCATCTGCGCATTGCTCCGGGTTGTTTTGTTTTTCCGGCTGCTGACCACACCGCAAAGTTTGACATACTGTCCGTCCGTAATGCCGCCCTCCACCGTCCGGAACATGCCATCCTCCTCCCGGACAACGCTACGAAGAATCGTTCCGATATTGATTGCGGATATTTTTTTTGCTTTCTCCTCATATTCTTCCATCGGATGCCCGGAAAGATACATACCAATTGTTTGTTTTTCCGTTTTGAATAATGTTTTTTTATCAAATTCCGGAATGTTGGGGAAGCTTTCCCGAACCTCCGTTTCTCCAAAGAGCGAAACCTGCCCCGGAATAATTGCTTTCTGTTGCTGGGATTCTCCCTCAATCATTCCCTCAAACACATGAATCAGCTGCGACCGCCGTACACCGAGAGAATCAAACGCACCTGCATAAATCAGAGATTCCACCGCACGCTTATTCATATCCTTGCCGGTCATCCGGGAGATAAAATCGGTAAAATTCCGAAACGCTCCGTTTTCTTTTCTCTCACGCACCACGCTCTGAATAAACCCTGCGCCGACATTTTTAATGCTTGCCATTCCAAACCGGATCGCGTTATGCTCCACGGTGAACAAGTCCTCACTGCTGTTAATATCCGGCGGCAGACGGTCAATCCCCATCTCCTTACAGTTTTCGATATATTGGTTCATTTTATCCATATCACCGGCATTTGAAATTAAGGATGCCATATATTCCACCGGATAAAAGGTTTTTAAATATGCTGTCTGATAGGTGATATAGGCATATGCAGCAGCATGGGATTTGTTAAAGGCATAGTTTGCAAAATCGTACATTTCATCAAAAATTGCAATCGCCGTTTTTTCCTCAATACCGCGGTTGATGCAGCCCTCTATCACCTGGTTTCCGTTTTCATCCTTTTTACCGTAGATAAAATTCTGCCGCTCTACCTCCATCAGTTCTTTCTTCTTTTTGCTGATCACACGGCGCAACAGATCGGCATTTCCAAGCGAATACCCTGCCATCACACGTACAATTTCCATAACCTGTTCCTGATATACCATACAACCATAGGTAACATCCAGAATATTCTTTAAAAGCGGATGCTTATAGCGGATATTTTCCGGGTGCATTTTATTATTGATATAGGCAGGAATCGAATCCATCGGTCCGGGACGGTACAGCGCAATCCCGGCGACAATATCTTCTAAACAGCTTGGCTTTAGCTCCTGCATAAACGCTTTCATACCGGCGCTTTCAATCTGGAACACGCCGTCGGTATTGCCGGAGGAGATCATCTCGTAAACCTCCGGAACACCGTAATCAAGCCGGCTCATGTCAATCACTTCACCGCGCGTTTTTTCAATAATTTTCAAAGCGTCGCGGATAATGGTCAGGTTCTTAAGACCCAGAAAATCCATTTTTAAAAGACCCAAACCCTCTACTGTGTCTTTGACAAACTGCGTGGTCACCACGTCGTCGTTGGTTTGCAGCGGAATATACTCCACAGTCGGTTCTTCTGTAATCACCACACCGGCTGCATGGGTGGATTTATGCCGCGGCAGTCCCTCCAACGCCTTTGCCAAGTCAATCAGCCGATGGATTTTCGGATCGTTTTCATAGAGATCGGAAAGCTCCCGGCTGATGGTGAGCGCTTTATCCAGCGTCATTCCCAAATCCATCGGCACAAGCTTTGCCACCTTATCCACCTCAGCATAGGGAATATTCAAGGTTCTTCCAACATCCCGGATGACAAGCTTTGCCTTTAGCGTACCAAAGGTGATGATCTGGGAAACATGATCTGCGCCATATTTCTCCACTACATAATTGATCACCTTTTGCCGTCCCTCCGGCTCAAAGTCCACGTCAATATCCGGCATGCTCACACGCTCCGGATTTAAGAAACGCTCAAAAATCAGATTGTATGCAATCGGGTCAATGTCGGTTATTTCCAGGCAATATGCCACAATACTGCCTGCTGCTGACCCTCGCCCCGGTCCGACGCAGACGTCATGATTTTTTGCATAATGGATAAAATCCCAGACAATCAGGAAATAGTCTACAAAGCCCATGCTTTTGATCACAGAAAGCTCATAGTCCAACCGTTCGGAAAGCTCCGGAGTAACGGTTTCATAGCGTTTGTCAAGACCCTTGCGGCAAAGCATCTCCAGATATTCCTCCGCCGTATACCCCTCCGGTACATCATAAGACGGGAGGTGACGTGTGTTAAAATCAAAATCCACCTGACATCGCTTTGCGATTTTTTCGGTATTCTCCAAAGCCTCCGGAATATAGGAGAACAGTTCCTGCATTTCCTGCTCGGACTTTACATAAAACTCCTGCGTTTCAAACTTCATCCGCTCCGGATCGTCCACGGTTTTTTCCATTTGAATACACATCAGAATATCCTGCGCCTCGGCATCCTCTTTTTTGGTATAGTGAATGTCGTTGGTGGCAACAATTCCGATCCCCAACTCCCGGGCAATCCGGATCAACTGCGGATTTGTCTGCTTTTGCTCCGGCAATCCGTGATCCTGAATTTCAATATAGTAATAATCCTTTCCGAGTAAATCCAGATATTTTTTTGCACGTTCCTTTGCACCCTCGTAATTATCCTGCAATAACAGTTTCGGAATTTCTCCGGCAAGACATGCAGAAAGCACAATTAACCCCTCGTGATGCTCAGAAAGCAGTTCAAAATCAATTCTCGGCTTGTAGTAAAAGCCGTCCACAAAGCCGGCGGACACAATTTTGATCAGATTGTGATAGCCGGTGTCATTTTCTGCAAGAAGAATTACGTGGCTATATTTTGCGTCTAATTCGTATACCTTGTCAAAGCGGCTCCGGGGCGCCATATAGACCTCGCACCCAATCACAGGGTGAATCCCCTGCGCCTTTGCCTCCTTGTAAAAATCCACCACGCCATACATCGCTCCATGGTCAGTAATCGCAACCGAATCCATCCCTAATTCCTTTACGCGCGCAATTAAATCCTTAATCCGCGCCGCGCCGTCTAATAGGCTGTATTCCGTATGCGTATGTAAATGCGCAAATGCCATGCTTGTTTCTTCCTTTCTGCTTGTTTTAAGGGACAATCCCTCAGTCGGCTATGCCGACAGCTCCCTTTGCTCAAGGGAGCCTTATAGCTTGCGCAAACCGCAAGTATTTCAGATAAATCTATATGAATGTCAGCCAATAACATAAAAAAGTTGCACTTACTAAAGGCTCCCTTGAGCAAAGGGAGCTGTCAGCGAAGCTGACTGAGGGATTGTTCCGCCTCCAGATGAATCTTTTCACAAACTCCAGAAAAATTCTCCCAGATTTCACGATTCGATATCCGTATCACTGAAATTCCATATTGCATCAAATATTCCGTTCTTTTTTCATCATTGACCAACCCGACATCCTCATAATGCTGAGAACCGTCAATTTCAACTACCAGCTTTGCCTTTGCACAATAAAAATCTGCGATATATTTTCCGATTATTTTCTGTCTTTGAAACCGTACAGGGTACTCCTTTAAAAAATCATACCACAGATGTCTTTCCTCTTTGGTCATATTTTTTCGCAATTCTTTGGCAAACGGAACTAATGTGTGATTATTTTTTCTCTCTGTTTTCATCTTATAAGCTCTCCGAAATTTCAATCAGGCGGTTTAAGCGGTGATTGACGCCGGATTTTCCGATTCCGAGGCGTTCTCCGAGTTCTTTTAAGCTTTCATCCGGGTATTCCATCCGCAATTCTGCAATTTCCCGGAGTTTTTCCGGGAGCACCTCCAGTCCGGTGGAATTTTTGATCTTTTCAATCGCCATAAAATGCTTTCCATACGCTTTTACAATTTTATCCATATTCGCATTTTCACAGTTTAACTGGCGGTTAATTCCGTTCCGGATTTCCTTTTCAATCGAAATATTAAAAATTTCCATTGCCGCGCTGCCTGCACCGATTGCACCAAGCACTGCGGCAATTTCCTCATATCCTTTGATATATACCACAACATGCCCTTTTCGGACCGTGGTTTTTGCATGAACCTCCAATTCCTCCAAAACCTCTAAAAGCTCCGCCGCAACCGCTTCTTCGTTTGCATCAAATTCCATATGGTAGCTTTTCTGCGGATCGGAAATAGAGCCGCCGCCTAAAAACGCACCGCGCAGGTAGCTTTCCCGGCAGCAGGAAAACGGCATGATCTCCTCCGGATTTTCCATTCTGCCATCCTCCCGGAGCATAAACCGTTCCTTTAGCTGATCTAACGCATTCGGGTCGGTGATCCGGTAGAGGAAAATTCCGTTTTTGCTCTTTCCGCACGGCTCTGCTAAAAAACCAAGTTCCTCCGAGACTGCGCTGCAAAAGGCATCAATCGTTGCTTCATGCTCACTTGCAAAATAAAAGCCGTCTCTCCGTCTCTGCCCTGCAAAGCGCAAAAGTCCATAAAGCTCTGCACCGCGGCAAAACGGACAGTCCGGCATAATTTTTCCCAATTTTTCTTTTATTTCATAGGAAAAGGACATCATAATCCCTCCTTACAGCTTCATCAAAACAGAAGCTAAATTCTGATAGTTATGACGGATGAAACGTCCGTCCTTTAAGTACACCAAATCTCTCGGCAGCAGCCGGATATATTCCTCCGACAGCCGTTTCTGATCAATTCTGACCGGCTCTGCGCCATCCTGCCGATACCGCGCTAAAATCTCCTCCGGAATCGGCTGATCATTTGCAATCACATAATCAATGATCCGATCCCCTCCATGCTTTCGGATTGCCTGCACATGGTCAAAAAGCGTATAGCCTTGGGTTTCACCCGGCTGAGTCATAATATTTCCCACATACACCTTAAGCGCAAGACTTTCACAAATCGCGCGGCTCACCCCATCCACCAGCAGATTCGGAATAATACTGGTATAAAGACTTCCCGGTCCGATCACGATTAAATCTGCCTCCCGGATTGCCTCCAAAACACCCGGTGCAGGCTTTGGATTTTCCGGCAACAGGGACAGTTTTTTGATACTTTTATGTCCCGGAGTTCCGATTTTTGATTCCCCAAAAATCGTCTCGCCATCCTCCAAAATTGCCCGGAGCTGAATATTTTCCGTTGTGACCGGCAAAACGTGCCCCTCTACACCAAATGCGGCATTCATTTTCTGCACCGCCTCATCAAAGCTGTCTGAAATGCCGTAAAGCGCGGCAAGGCACAGATTTCCCAAAACATGTCCCTTTAAGCGCCCCTCCTGAAACCGGTAATTGATCAGCTCATGCAGAATTGGGTTTGTGACGGCAAGCGCGTCAATACATTTTCGGATGTCGCCCGGCGGCAACATGCCTAATTCCTCCCGGAGCATGCCGGAAGAACCGCCGTCATCTCCTACTGTGACAATTGCCGTCAGGTCGGAGGTGTATTTTTTGAGTCCTCTTAAAATCGTTGAAATTCCTGTTCCGCCGCCAATGGTTACAATTTTTCTGTGTTCCATTCCTTTGATCTCCCTTTGTCAATATCGCGGTTAATCAGATTCACCTCATATCCGTGGTTTGCAATCGCGTCACTCAAAAGCTTTGCCATGGTGATACTCCGGTGTTTTCCGCCGGTGCAGCCGATTGCAATCGACAGACTTGTTTTTCCCTCCTCCACATAAAGCGGAATCAGATAAAGCATCATATCCTTTAGCTTGTCAAAAAAAATTCTGGATTCCTCAAAGCTCATCACATAATCCCGGACCTCTTGCTGCATACCTGTTTTTTCTTTCAGACTGCTGATATAAAACGGATTCGGAAAGCACCTCACATCAAACACTAAATCACTATCCAGCGGAATCCCGTATTTGAATCCGAACGATACCACATTAATGGTCAGCGCCTGCTCCTTGGAATCGCAGTAGATCCGCTTTAATTCCTTAGAAAGCTGATGGAGCGACATATGCGAAGTATCAATCACCTCGTCTGCCTCGGAATAAAGCTTTGCAAGCATTTTCCGCTCCTTATGAATGC
>CAKSJF010000021.1 GCA_934462945.1 uncultured Clostridia bacterium
TCGAACCCGCGACCCTCTCATTACGAATGAGATGCTCTACCAACTGAGCTACACCAGCATATCAGAGAGCAGGAAACCTGCTCTCTATTTTTAATATGTTAGGATAACATACCCTTTGCAATTTCGTTGATCATTTTTCCGTCCGCTCTGCCCTTCGTTTTTGGCATAACGGCAGCCATGACCTTACCCATATCCTTCATAGAGGATGCTCCGGTCGTCTTTACTGCGTCCGCAACAATTACCTCTAACTCCTCACGGGTCAATTGCTGTGGCAAATATTCCATCAAAACATCCATTTCCGCCTTTAGTTCGGCGATTAAATCTTCTCTGCCGCTTTTCTCATAATCCGGCAGGGAATCTCTGCGCTGCTTCAGCTGCTTTGCAATGACATCCAAAACGCCATCGTCATCCAGCGTGGTCAGCTTGTCCTTTTCAATTTGCAGCACTCCGGCACGAACCATCTGCACCACATTCTTGCGGACAACATTCTTTTCCTTCATTGCAGTTTTTAAGTCTGCTGCCAATCTTTCTTTTAGCGACATGACGGAGGCTCCTTATTTAAACTTTCTTTTACGAGCTGCTTCGGATTTTTTCTTACGCTTTACGCTCGGCTTTTCGTAGTGTTCACGTTTTCTGATTTCAGACATAACGCCCGATTTTGCACACTGACGCTTAAATCTGCGCAATGCACTGTCTAAGGACTCGTTATCTTTTACTCGAATTTCTGACATGTTTTCCCCTCCCTCCGGCTGGTCAATTCTTCCGGCTGTTTGACGGAGCAAGCTTTACACTTTAATAAAACTGCCACAATAGTTATTATACCTTATTTTTCACCGAAATGTCAATACTTTTCAAAAAAATTTTTAATTTTTTTAGAAAATCAGCCTGCCGGCCATCCAAACTCTCTGCCGCCCATCAGGTGGAAATGGATATGGAATACCGTTTGTCCGGCAGATTCGCCGCAGTTATTCACAACGCGGTAACCCTGCTCGGAAAATCCAAGCTCCTTTGCGATTTTCGGAATTGCCTCAAACACATGCGCCACATGCACGCTGTTCTCTGCTGTGATCGCATTTGCACCCGAAATATGCTCCTTCGGGATCACCACAATGTGCTCCGGCGCCTGGGGGTTAATATCCCGGAACGCATACACATAATCATCCTCATAAACTTTTGTGGATGGGATTTCTCCCTTGATAATTTTACAAAATAAACAATCCATTCTGTTCTCTCCTTTCTATACCCCGACCTGCTTGCAGTATTCCCGGATCGGGCAAGTTTCACACTGCGGTTTTCTGGCGGTGCAGACCGTTCTGCCGTGGTGTACAAAATGATGGCACATCCGGAGCTGATATTCCGGGGGAATCAGCTTTTTTAAATCCATCTCGATTTTTGCCGGTTCGGAATGCTTTGTCAGTCCGATCCGCCTGGAAAGGCGCATGCAGTGCGTATCCACAACAACTGCCGGCTGATGGTAAACATCTCCTAACACCAGGTTTGCCGTTTTCCTGCCCGTTCCGGGGAGTGTTAAAAGCTCCTCCATGGAATCCGGCACGCGTCCTCCGTAGACCTCGCGCAGCCGCTGACAGCAGGCAATAATATTTTTCGCCTTGTTCCGGTAAAACCCAATGGAACGAATATCGTCCATCAGTGTTTCATAATCGGCGTCCGCAAAATCGTCCACGCTTTGATATTTTTCAAATAAATCCTTTGTGACAATATTAACCCGCGCGTCGGTACACTGCGCTGAGAGCTGCGTTGCGATCAGCATTTCCAGCGGCGTCCGGTAATGCAGGCTGCATTTTACATCCGGATAAATTTCTTCAAACACCTCGTGAATCTTCAAAACCCGTTCCCGGTTTGTCATGGAAGCGCCCCCTTTCTTTCTCCATTATACCCCCTTTTTCAAAAAATTTCAACAATTATTTTCAGAATACTTGCGAATCCGGCAATTTTCGTGTATAATATAGAAAAAAGAATTCATTTAGGAGGTTGTACGAATGTTTCATTTGGACGAACTAAAAAAATTTGACGCAGAGCTTTATGACGCAATCTGCGGCGAGATCGGACGGCAGCGCAGCAAAATTGAGCTGATTGCATCGGAGAATTTTGTTTCGGAGCGCGTAATGGAGGCAAACGGAACGCCGCTCACCAACAAATATGCAGAGGGTTACCCCGGAAAACGCTATTACGGCGGCTGCGAATGGGTTGACAAGGCAGAAAATCTGGCAATTGAACGCGCAAAGGAGATTTTCGGAGCTGGCTATGCAAATGTACAGCCTCATTCCGGCGCACAGGCAAATATGGCGGTATTCTTCGCACTGTTAACACCGGGCGATACCGTTCTTTCTATGAGTCTGGCACACGGCGGACATTTAAGCCACGGCAGTCCGGTGAATATGTCCGGAAAATATTTTCATATTGTTCCTTACGGTGTTTCAGAAGAAGATCAGAGAATTGATTATGACGAGGTTCGCCGTCTGGCTTTAGAGTGCAAGCCAAAGATGATTTTAGCAGGTGCGTCTGCCTATCCGCGTGCCATTGATTTTGAGAAATTCGCAGAAATTGCAAAGGAAGTCGGCGCTTATCTGATGGTGGATATGGCGCATATCGCAGGCTTGGTAGCAGCAGGACTGCACCAGAGTCCGATTCCGTATGCTGACGTTGTCACCACAACCACACACAAAACCCTCCGCGGTCCGCGCGGCGGTCTGATCCTTGCAAGAGATCCGGAATTCGGAAAGCAGTTTAACAAGGCAATCTTCCCGGGCATCCAGGGAGGTCCTCTGATGCACACGATTGCAGCAAAAGCAGTTTGCTTTAAAGAGGCGCTTTCTCCGGAATTTAAGGAATACCAGGCACAGATTATTAAAAATGCAAAAGCGCTTGCAGAGGGTCTGATCAGCGAGGGCTTCCAGCTTGTTTCCGGCGGAACAGACAACCATTTGATTCTGTTAGATCTGACTTCCACCGACGTAACCGGTAAGGACGCAGAGCATATGCTGGACGAGGTTGGTATCACAGTCAACAAGAACGCAATTCCGTTTGACCAGAGAAGTCCGTTTATCACAAGCGGAATCCGCCTCGGCACACCGGCAGCCACCACACGCGGTTTCAAAGAGGACGACATGCGCGAAATCGCAAAGCTGATTAAGCTGACCATTTCCGATTTTGAAAAAAATCAGGATGAAGTGCGCCAAAGAGTGGATGCTTTGTGCAAAAAATATCCCCTGTACGAGTAAATTTTTCAGAAAAGCTTGCATTTTTGGGAAGAATATAGTATAATAAAAAAATAGGATATGATAAAAAGGAGAGAAAAAAATGAAAAAATTAACTTGTTTTGCATTAGCAGCAGTTCTCTGCATGGGTCTGACCGCATGCGGAGGCAACAATCAGGCAAACACAGACGACCAGAAAAAGGTCTATAAAATTGCCACAGATACCACATTCCCGCCGTTTGAATTCCAGGACGACAATCAGCAATATGTTGGTATTGACATTGACATTTTAGCAGAAATTGCAAAGGATCAGGGCTTTGAATATGAGCTTCAGCCGCTCGGCTTTAATGCCGCAGTTGCAGCGCTCGAATCCTCTCAGGCAGACGGTGTCATCGCCGGCATGAGCATCACAGAAGACAGACAGAAAAAATACGATTTCTCAGAGGCATATTATGATTCGGGTGTTGTCATGGCAATTAAGGCAGACAACGAGGAAATCAAAGGCTATGAGGACTTAAAGGGCAAAAAGGTTGCTGTGAAAAACGGAACAGAGGGTGCAACCTTTGCAGAATCCATTAAGGATCAGTACGGCTTTGACTTAGCTTATTTTGATGAGTCTCCGTATATGTACGAGGAAGTAAAAACCGGCAACTCCGCTGCATGCTTTGAGGATTATCCGGTTATGGGTTACAACATTTCAAAGGGCAACGGCTTAAAGATGGTAACCGACATGGAAAAGGGTTCTTCCTACGGCTTTGCTGTGATGAAAGGCAAGAACACAGAGCTTCTGGATATGTTTAACAAGGGTCTGGAAAACTTAAAGTCCAGCGGAAAATACCAGGAAATCTTAGACAAATACATTAGCAAAAATTAAATAATAACAATGGGGATGTAAAAAAAAGCACAGATCGTTCAAGGGCTTAAATGTCTTGAAACTACGCTTCAAACGCGCCGCTCGGAGTACGAAAGTACCCGGCCGGGCGCGTTTGAAGTGTTCTGCACTCTTTTTTACACCCCATGTTCAGGGAGCTATAAAAAATGAATATATCAAGAGTATTGCAGGAGGCTATGCCGCTTTTAACAAAGGGCTTTAGTACAACAATCTTAATTACCCTCGTATCTCTTTTGATCGCGCTGGTTTTAGGATTATTATCCTGTTTAATGGGCATTTCAAAAATTAAACCGCTCAATTGGATCAACAAATTTTATATCTGGATCATCCGCGGAACACCAATTTTGGTGCAGACATTCTTTATCTATTTCGGTCTGCCGCAGGCAATGCAGCAGCTCGGCGCAGATTTCCGGCTGACTCCGTTTTCTGCCGGTGTGATCACACTTTCCTTAAATGCCGGCGCATACATTTCAGAAATTTTCCGCGGCGGTATTCAGGCTGTCAACAAAGGACAGATGGAGGCGGCAAGAAGTCTGGGACTTTCCTATGGCAGAGCAATGATCAAGGTAATCCTGCCGCAGGCAATCAAAATTGTGATTCCGTCTCTTTTAAATCAGTTCATTATCACACTGAAAGATACTTCAATTATTTCAGTCATCAGTCTTGCGGATGTTGTATATCAGGCAAAAATCTATATCGGAAACACAATGGAATCCTTTGCAACCTGGACGGTTGTCGGTGTTTACTACTTAGTGTTCATCACGATTTTGTCCGCGATTTCATCTCATTTGGAAAGGAGAATGGATCATGGCCGCAAAAATTGAAATTAAGAATTTACATAAGTATTTCGGAAAAAACGAGGTGCTGCGCGGAATTGATCTCTCGGTAAATGAGGGAGAGGTGGTCTGTGTGATCGGTCCGTCCGGATCGGGAAAATCGACCATGCTCCGTTGTATTAACCTCTTAGAAACTCCGACAGACGGCAGTGTGACCGTAGACGGCTACACCTTAACCGACAAAAAGGCGGACATCAACAAAATCCGCAGAAATATCGGCATGGTGTTCCAGCAGTTTAACCTGTTCCCGCATCTGACGGTGGAAGAAAACATCACCATGGCGCCGGTCGATACCAAAACAATCCCGGATAAAAACGAGGCAAAAAAAGTTGCTGCGTCGCTTTTAGAGCGCGTGGGACTTTTAGATAAAGCGAAAGCATACCCGGCAAGCCTTTCGGGCGGTCAGCAGCAGAGAGTGGCAATTGCGCGCGCTCTGGCGATGAAACCGGACGTGATGCTGTTTGACGAGCCAACCTCCGCACTCGACCCGGAAATGGTCGGAGAGGTTTTAGCAGTTATGAAAGAATTGGCAGCAGAGGGCATGACCATGATTGTAGTAACCCACGAAATGGGATTTGCACGCGAGGTTTCCGACCGTGTGATCTTTATTGACGAGGGCGTGATCATGGAGGAGGGCACACCGCAGGAAATCTTTACTGCCCCCAAAAATCCGAGAACCATTGATTTTTTAAACAAGGTTTTATAAAAGCTGTACAAAAATAATTGTAGGAGATCTCATAAAAAGCATAATTTTTTACAATTATTTTTGTTTTTTTCAAAAAACACTTTACTTTGCTAAAACATTAAAGTATAATACCTTATAGATTAAAAATGAATTTGGAGGAATGTATGATGAAAAAGATTTCTATGATGCTTTTAGCAGCTGCTCTGGGTGTATCCATGCTGGCAGGCTGCGGAACAACAAAAACAGATACAAATGTGGACAGCTCCGCTACCCCTGCCGCTGCTGATACTTCTTTAGAGGATATTAAGGCAAAGGGCTATTTTACAGTTGGTCTGGACGCGGACTTTGCGCCGATGGGCTTTACAGACGAGAACGGCGAGATTGTCGGCTTTGATATTGACCTTGCAAAAAAGGCAGCTGAGAAGATGGGACTGGAAGTAAAGTTCCAGCCGATCGACTGGGATTCCAAGGCAATGGAATTGGAGAGCAAGAATATTGACGTTATCTGGAACGGTTTCTCGATCACAGACGAGCGGAAAAAGGAAGTTCTCTTTACCGATCCGTATCTGACAACAGGACAATCCATTGTGGTAGCAGCCGGTTCTGATATTAAGACAAAGGCAGACCTCGCAGGCAAAACCATTGCCTTGCAGGACGGCAGCACAAGTGAGTCGGCTTTAAAAGCAGATGAGGCAACCTTTGCAACCATCGGTGAGGACAATCTTTCAAAGTTTAAGGAAAATTCACAGGTATTAATGGAGGTTCAGTCCGGCAGAGCAGACGCAGCAGTTATTGACGAGGTATTCGTTCGTTACTATCTGGCATCTGAGAAAATGCTCGACAAGTTCACCATTTTAGATGAGGCATTTGACGAGGAGGACTACGGTGTCGGCGGCAGACTGACAGACAAAGCATTTATCGACGCTTTGAATACCGCCATCAAGGAATGCAAAGAGGACGGTTCTGCCTCTGAATGCGCAGTAAAATGGTTCGGCGAGGACTTATACAGCAAATAAGCTTTAAAAATTTAATGATGTTTCAGGCTGTGCCCGGATGGGTACAGCCGCATTTTGCATTTTAGAAAAATTTTGGACGGAGGTTTTTTTGTGGAAAAACTCGAATATATTCAGGTATTAATGCCCCAGCTGATGCAGGGGTTAAAGGTGACAATGCAGCTATTTGTGCTGACGCTGGTGCTGTCGATTCCGCTTGGCTTGATTGTTGCAATCGGACGTGTTTCGCGGATTAAGCCGCTCCAATGGCTGATTTCAGCTTATCTTTTGGTGTTCCGCGGCACTCCGCTGATGCTCCAGCTGTTTTTCTTCTATTTCGGACTTCCGTTTATCACAATTAAAATTCCGTTTACCGAAATGGCATTCCAGATGCCGGCATTGGAGAGGTTCTCCGCAGCGCTTTTGGCATTTGTGTTAAACTATGCGGCATATTTTGCGGAAATTTTCCGCGGCGGTATTATCAGCGTGAATCAGGGGCAATATGAGGCATCAAAAGCTTTAGGATTAAAGCCGCGCCAGACCATGTGGTATGTGGTGATTCCGCAGATGCTCCGGACGGTTGTTCCGCCGGTTGCCAATGAGACTATTACTTTGGTGAAGGATACCGCACTTGTTTCCTCGGTTGCACTGATCGATATTCTGAAAAAAGCACAGCAGGCAGTTAACCGCGACATGAACGTTACCGCCTACCTTTTAGCAGCGCTGATCTATCTCGTCATTACCATGGTTCTGACATTTGCATTTCATAAAACCGAAAAAAAGCTTTCCATTTCACAAAACAGATAATTTTATAATTTTAAATGAAAAGGTAATATCATGCCAGAGAGCGGATATTGCCTTTTTTCGTCTTTGCAAAAATAATGTATCTTTGTTTTTTCCATATATAACTGTCATTTTTACATTTACAAACCGGATTCTCTATGGTATGATGGAGTCAGAAAGCGAGGTATAAGACTGAATAAAATCGCCCATAGCACAACTTTTTGCTCGGGGCGGTACCGTCGTACAGCTCCACTCGCTGCAAAGCAGCACTCTGAGCGATTTTATTCAGTCTTAAGTTTGGACGGAAAGGAATGGTTATAAATATGAAAAAAATCAGAATCGGTGTTTTTGGCGCATACCGCGGAACGAGCATGATTTCCTACTGCGAAGTTTCTGACCGTGCAGAGGTGGTTGCCATTTGCGACAAATGGGATGAGGCTCTGGAAATTCAAAAAGAAAACCTGAAAGACGACCGGATTACCTATTATCATGATTTCGAGGACTTTATCAGGCACGACATGGACGCAGTCGTGCTTGCAAACTACGCCACAGAGCATGCACCCTTTGCCATCCGCTGTCTTGAGCGCGGACTGCATGTCTTTTCCGAGGTGCTCCCATGCCAGACTATGAAAGAGGCAGTGGAGCTGATCGAGGCAATTGAAAAATCCGGCAAGGTATATGCCTATGGCGAAAACTACTGCTACATGCCGGCAGCCTATGAGATGCGCCGTCTGTACCGCGAGGGAAAAATCGGAGAATTTGAGTATGGCGAGGGCGAATACATTCACAACGGCGAGCCGTTCTGGCCGTCGGTTACCTATGGGGAGCGCGACCATTGGCGCAACGATATGTATATCAACTTCTACTGCACCCACTCCATCGGTCCGATCATCCATATGACCGGTCTGCGCCCGGTATCGGTGGTTGGCTTTGAAAGTCTGAAGAACGAAAGAAAGCTCCGCGTCGGTGCAAAATCCGGACTGTTCGGCATTGAAATGATCACCTTAGAAAACGGCGGTATCATCAAGAGCATCCACGGCTGGCTTTACAAGAACTCCATCTGGTACACGGTCTACGGTTCAAAGGGTCGGATGGAAAGCACAAGAGAGGACGCAAAATGCGGTGACGTGCACAAAATCTATGTAAATGCGGACAAATACTCCGGAGAATATCAGGACGAGCATTTGGAATGCTATGAGCCGGTCGGCTACGATCCGGAAAAGGTAGAATCCTTCGGACATGGCGGTTCTGACTATTACTGCATTGATCAGTTCGTGAAAAAGGTATTAGGAGATCCGGAGGCAGACACGATTGATATTTACGAGGCGCTGGATATGTATTTACCGGGTATGTTTGCATACCGTTCCGTTCTGGACGGCGGTATTCCAAAGGAAATCCCGAATCTGCGCGACCCGGCAGTCCGCGGGCAATACCGGAACGACACTGCCTGCACCGATCCGAAAGTTGCCGGAGATCAGCTCCTGCCCACCTGCTCCACCGGAACTCCCGAAATTCCGGACGAGGTTTACGAGGACGTTCTGAAAAAATGGCAGGCAGAGCTCTCCCGCAAGGACGGCTATTTGCACGCTGCAACCACACAGGGGCAAAAAGAAGTAACAGACATAAATCTAAAATAAGAAACGAGAAATGCGCCAGACAGCACCCGGCGCATTTCGTACTTTTTTCCATAGATATCAGGAAAAATTACATATCATAATGACTGTGAATGTGGTAAAATAAAAAGGTACGAAAAATAACGAAATTGAGAGGTTACATATGTATTACACTTTAATCGGCATTTCTGCCATCATGTTCGGCTTGCAGTTTTTCTTCCAGGAGGGATACCAGAAACGGGAGGGGACAGGGATGAATACCGCCATTTTATTTTCCCTCGGCGTTGCTGTGGTAACGGTCATTGCAATGTTTGCAATTTGCAGAACGGTTGAATTTTCCTGGTTTTCCTGTCTGATGGCTTTTCTTTCCGCGCTGATCGGAATCGGATTTCTCTATTGCAGCGCACTGGCGTTCGGAAAGGTGAATCTATCGGTCTATTCGCTTTTTTCCATGCTGGGCGGCATGCTCCTGCCTGCGATTGCCGGAATCTTCTTTTTCGGAGAAAAGCTCACACTTGGTCAGGGTTTCTGCATTCTTGCCATTATTGCCGCACTCATGATCGGAACAGATCAGAAAGCCGACCGGAAAACGCTTTGCTACTGTCTTTTGATCTTTTTCTTAAACGGGATGGCAGGCGTGGTTTCCAAATGGCATCAGTCTTATCCGGAACAGGCAATTTCCAGCAGCGGATTTATGCTCTTAAAAAGTCTGATTACCATTGGACTTTGCGGGGCGCTGCTTTTCGGAATGCGAAAAAAACGGACAAAGCTTCAGAATCCAGGCGCGGCAGTCCTTTCCATGACCGGCTACGGACTCATGACCGGGATTGCAAATTTTCTGATTTTGGTGGCGCTTTTGCATGTAAATGCGTCGGTGCAGTATCCGATGATCACCGGAGGAACGATTGTCATATCCACCGCACTCGGAATCATTCAAAAAGAGCAGATCACCAAACGAAACCTCCTCGCCGCCGGCATCGCACTTTTGGGAACGGTTATGATTGCTGTTTTCTGATTGAAGAAGTTTGACTTTGAAATGCGTCTGAAAATATTTGATTTGACGGTTGACAAATATATTTTTGTGTGTTAGAATAAAAATAGAAAAGGCAAGACCGCAAGCGGTTATGCCACGAAATTATGTTAAGAATAACACGTTTTCCTTGGCGGGGGGCGTGTTATTTCTTTATGGTTAGAATTATGAATAGCACTAAGGCTAATATCAAAATATCATGTTCCATAGCGCATCCTCCTCCTTTCGTAGATTCCAACTCTCATGAGTGGGTACTATGTAAATGGAGATATGGATGGCATAGTGATTCGCGCCAAACCAAAGCAAGCTTTGGGGCGCTATCACATGGGTGCTGTTTACCAAATCAAAGATTTGGACAGCACTCCAAACCGCCCAGCGTTCCGCTGTTATGAGTCTTACCTTTTCAGCCGGAAATACATCCGGTTATTTTATTTTATCACATGATTTGGAAATTTGCAAGCATATCATACAAAAAACGTCCTTATTCCTGATAATATGCGCATAACGGTGTCATTGTTTTAAGATCGGACAAGAGCATGATTTTCATCTGATCCTCTGCTGTTTTTTCCAGGGCAAGCTCGGAAAATTTGATTTCGCCCGGTGCGGAAATTTCTTTTAATTTCACGCTTTGCAGTCTCCCGTTTCGGTAAACTGCCGCCGCAAGGAGACTTGGCTTTTCCAGATATTCTAAAAAGACAGTCTGATCCTCGCAATAGAAAGCATTTTTGGGTTGCTGATTCGTATAGGAATCCTGTCCGTTCCGGTAAACATTTTTTCCAGAAAACACCGGATAGGAATTGTTATTTTCCATATTCTGATACCAGATTTCCTCTCCTGCGCCGCGGTTGATTCTCCATGCAACCTCTCCGCTATGCCAATCCTTGATTTTTCCGGCGGTGTAATCGTCCGCATTGGTTCCTTTTCCAACCGGTTTGACTCCCTCGGAGCAGAAATTATTCCGGATACCGTCCAATGCATTATTGATTGTTCCGACAATTCCTCCGCCGTCAATCGGAGAGGAGAACCAGCAGTTTTCCAGCACACCGAATCCGGCATGTTTTACATATCCTAAAATGCCGCCGATATTACCGCCGCTGACTCCTGCAATCGTTCCTGTGCCGCCGCAATTCCGGATGCTGACCTGATTGTTTGCATAGCCGAGAATCCCGCCTAAACAATCCTTAGCGCTTGGAAGATTTAAGCTGCCCTCAAACATGCAGTTTTCAATCAGCAGCTTACCGTCCAACACTTGCGAGCTGCCGACAATACCGCCGAGATGGTGTGCCAC
The DNA here is from genome assembly GCA_934462945.1 of uncultured Clostridia bacterium. GTDB lineage: Bacteria > Bacillota > Clostridia > UBA1381 > UBA1381 > RQCD01. The sequence goes on from CAKSJF010000021.1 coordinate 11,338, forward strand.
ACCGTCACCGCGGATCTGAATTTTTGAAAGAACATTGGATACAACCGTGCCGCCCTTTGCAACGCCGACCGCACCGCCGATATGCTTTACCCCCTGATTCACCGTGATACTTCCGTCCACCGTGAAATTCCGGATGACCGCACCGCTTGCCGCACCGAAAAAACCCGTCTGATCGCCTGCATCCGGAACATTCAGCGTGACGGTATATCCCTGACCGTCGAATGTACCCTTATACGGAAAGGAAAGTGTTCCGATCGGAAGATTAGTTTCATTTAAAACAAGATCGTTTTTCAAAACCGCATTAACCGCTGTTTTTCCGCCATTCACCAGCCTTGCAAACCACAAAGCCTCGCCTGCTGTGGAGAGCTCATAGGTATCGTTGACGCAATTTGGGGTGTTTCCGTCATAGCCGCAGACGGTGCAGAGCATGTCATCTCCATAGGTATGCGGCAGAATTTCATTCTCGGACGAATAAAGCTTTCCCCTCAGATCTACCTGCTGTTTTGTGCAGGTGTGTCGGTGTCCCTCCCGTTCTGCTGTCCAGTCCGACCAGGTGTGCGTATGTACAAAGCCGCATTCGGTACATTTACTTGTGTTCTCCGATTCCTTTTGATAAGTGTGCGGCGCAGCCGTGAACGTTTCGCCGCAGATCGGGCATTTCTGCTGATGGGAATACTCATGGCTTGTAGAAACCAGCTCATCAGAATGCGGTCCGTATTGAAAAGGCATGGTACAGGTGTCGCAATAAACCTCCTGCTTACAGTTTCCCGGATTGACCGAGCTATGCGGTGTGTAGTTCTTTCTTGCGTCACAGTCTAAGCAGGCATACCAATGCCCTGCGTCGTTGGCAGAAATTTTATCCGTCCAGTTGTTATGCGCGTGCCGCAGTCCACAGGTGATACATTTATTATCTTCTCCGAAATTATGCGAACCTAAATCCTTTTTCCCGTCGCAGCCGGAGCAAGAATACCAATGATTTTTTTTATCACTGGTATAGGTCGTCTGCCAGGTATGCGTGTGATTCAGATTTTCCCGGTAACCGCAGATACGGCAGATTCCGCTTTTTGTAATATCATGCGGTTCATACTTTTTCCGTTCTTTCGGGTCGGTGATCGGGCAATTGTCGCTATCCTGACACCGCATATGATGATACAAGCTGTCCGCCGCGACATACGGCACTGTCCAGTTATGCGTGTGTGCATACAGATAAGCGGTATCGGTTTTCATATCGTGGTCGTACAGAAAGCTTTCATCCTCGTCCAGAATGTATTCGTCAAGCTTTCCATATGCCGTCACCACCGCACTCCCGTTAATATCCTGCACACGTGTAACACCGGTCAGCCTATTTGCATAAACCGGTTTTTTTTCATCTGTTTCCGACCGGAAGCGCACGACATCCGTTGCGTCGGACGGTGTGATCTCCGGCATTAAAACCGGATAATTTGTATACCCTCTTGCAAGATACAGCTGATAGAAATTCAGCCGGATTGCATCTGCTCTTTTCACCACGTGAAAAATAGATGTGTCCTTTTTGTTGTTGAATTCCGGGACTCTGACTGTGATTTTTACCTCACCGGGTTTTTTCGCCCTCAGCTCTCCCTTTTCATTAATGGTAGCAATGGAAGAATCAGAGCTTTCAAAATTCGTAGCGGTTCCCAGTATGGAATAAACAGTATACGTTTCTCCCACTAAAATATAACGCTCTGGCTTGGCTGATCCCTCAATATACGGATTTGTTACATGCAATACCGCCGATGCTTTTAAAGAAAAAAGATCATATACAAGGCACAAAAGAAAAAGCGCGCTGATCAGATATTTTTTTACCATTCCAAAACCCCCGTCAAATGAATTTTTATTATCATACCATAAAATTTTCCTTTTTGTCATCCGTCTAAAGTATGAATTTTAAAAAAAATTTCATGACAGCCATGCATTCTTTCATTTTCCGACATGCCAGTAAAAAAACAGCAGTCCCACGAAAGGACTGCTGCTTTATGTACAATTCTATTATTTTATGCGCGGATATACTTTGCAACGATTTTTTTCATTTCCGGAAGCTTTTCTTCCATATCTGCAACCAGCTTCAGCTGTGTGCGTGCACGGTCTAAGTTATGTCCCTCATAATGGCATTTAAAATAAGTATCGCCCAGCAGATAATCGGTTAAGAAACGGATTCCGCATTCATAGGTCATCATTTTAGCCGAGAACGGAAGAAGATCTGCTTCGGTTTCGGTCATATCGGTCATTTCCTCTAAAAATCCCTTTGTAAAGCTTTCATAAAGCTCCATATCTAAATATACCTGTGAAAGGTCTTTTTCGTCCTCTGCGGCATGATTTGCGCCGAAACGGAGTGCGTCGCCGTAGTCAAACAGCATCGATCCCGGCATAACGGTATCTAAATCAATCACACAGACGCCCTCGCCTGTTTTCTGATCTAACAGCACGTTGTTGAGCTTGGTGTCGTTATGGGTTACACGAAGCGGAACTGCGCCCGACTTCATCGCCTCATTGATCACATCTGTGTCCTTTTCGCGTGCAAAGGCAAATTCAATTTCCTTTTGTACCGACGCTGCGCGTCCCATCGGATCTTCTTTGACTGCCTTTTTCAACTGCTCAAAGCGGTCGCGTGTGTCGTGAAATTTCACAATTGTCTCGTGCAGCTTTTCGCTCGGAAAATCTGAAAGCATATTCTGAAAGCGTCCGAATGCTTTTGCTGCCTGATAAAACTGATCCGGATTCTCCACACGGTCGTAGGAAACCGCATTTTCTACAAATTTATAAACCCGGTAATAATCCGTTTCGCTTGCCTTGTAATACGGCGCGCCGTCCACTGTCTGGATCAGATTCAGGGTTTCCCGGTCCGGGTCGCCGCCTGCTGCTACAATCTTTTTACGAAGGTGGCGTGTAACCGCCTGAATGTTCTCCATAACCTGTGCCGGATTCCGGAATACCTTCTGATTGATTCTCTGCAAAATATAGCGCGGATTGCATTCCGCAATATAGGTGTCGTTGATATGTCCGTTTCCGTAGGACTCAATGGATACTTCAATATTGAATTGCTTCAATATATTTTCTAATGTTTGTTCCATTTTCATTCACTCCTATTGTAATATTTTTTCCCACCTTTGATATTATACTAAATTTTACAATTTTTTTATTTGTATTTTCAGTCATATGTTTTATAAAATAAGACTTTTTACTGCAAGAAAAAATAAATTAAGGAACGACCTTCCAGTTTTCTTTACAAGTGTTTGTTTAGAAACCACGTCGATTGTCCGGACACAGACACCGTTTCGGAAAATTTCAGCCTCTCCGAGCTTTTCCCCCTGATTGATGGGCGGTATCAGATTTTTGGGAAGATGCAGACGGATTTCAAATTTTCCCGGGTCCTTTTCCGGGATGTCTGCGTCCGCAGCAGCGGCAAGGCTGATGCCGTTTTTCTCCTCCTTTAAGGTCTGCCCGGCAGACAGAATCCGTTTTTTCGACACGTCTGCAAATGCCCGGTCTAAGAGCAGTTTATGATCGTTCCAGTCGTTTGGTGCATGCAGCGTCACGGCAATTAAGAGGACTCCGTCCCGTTCTGCGGCGCTCACTAAGCACCTGCCGGTCTTTTTGGTGTACCCGGTTTTCACCCCCAAAGCGCCCTCATACTGATCTAAAAGCTTATTGTGGTTTTTTAAATAAATCGTCTGTCCGCTTGGGGTGGTGATTGTTTTTTGTTTTGTGGAGACAATTTTTCGAAACTCCTCATTTTTCATTGCATAGGCGGCAATTTTCGCAAGATCCTGTGCCGTGGTATAGTGTCCGTCCTGATCGAGTCCGTTTGGGTTTTGAAATTGGGTATGCTCTGCGCCGATGTTTTTTGCCTTTTCGGTCATTTGCTTTGCAAAGTCTGCCACATTGCCGCCCAGATATTCCGCAAGGGCAACTGCTGCGTCATTACCGGAATTGAGCATTAAGCCGTATACCAGATCGGAAACCGAAATGACCTCTCCGCACCGGAGATAAAGAGACGATCCCTCCTGCCGCTCGGCATTTTTGGAGACGGTGACCAATTCCTCTCCCTTTCCGGATTCAATCGCTAAAAGCGCCGTCATGATTTTGGTGGTGCTTGCCATGGCATGCTCCTTTTCCGCATTTTTGGAATAAACCACCTCGCCTGTCTCTGCCACCATCACACACGCGCATTCTGCGGAAATGTCCTCCGCAAAAACACACGGACAAAAAAGTATCAAAGCACAAAGAAAAGAAAGCATCTTTTTCATAAAAAAACCACCTCTAAACAATTTATGAGATGGTTTTCTTCATTATTCAAAAAGTTTCCGAAGCTCCTCGCGGCTCAAAGAGGAAATCAGACTGGTGTTTTCCTCAATAATCCGGTCGGCAAGATTCCGCTTTTTCTCAGAAAGCTTTAAAATCTGCTCCTCAATTGTTCCCTTGGTTGCCAGCTTGATAATCTGCACCGCTTTCGTTTGTCCGATCCGGTAAGCACGGTCGGACGCCTGATCGGTGACCGCCGGATTCCACCAGGGATCATAGTGCACCACCATGTCCGCACCGGTGAGATTCAAGCCTGTTCCGCCGGCTTTTAAAGAGATCAGAAAAACGTCTCCCTCGCCGCTGTTAAACCGGTCGGCAAGCGCAATCCGCTGTGCAGACGGCGTTGCGCCGTCTAAATAGAAATAGCTGATTCCCAATTGCCGCAGCCGTTCCTCAATGATCGCAAGCATGGAGGTAAACTGTGAAAATACCAACACCCGGTGTCCTGCCTCCTTGGCAGAGTTTAAAAGTTCCTCTAAAAGCGAAAGCTTTCCGCTGCCCTTTTGGTAGTCCTCGTCAATCAGCTTTGGATGACAGCAGATCTGCCGCAGACGGAGCAGGAGCGAAAGAATCCGGATGGTATTCTCGCCGCCGGCAGCCAGATACGCGTCCGCCTCCCGGCGCGCCGCCGCAAGATAGGCGCTGTACATCTTCTGCTGTTCCGGCTCTAAGGGAGCATAGACGTTATTTTCAATCTTCTCCGGCAACTCGGACAGCACATCCGCTTTCATTCTCCTGAGGATAAACGGATGGACGCGGTTCTTTAAATCCTCACCTGCCGGACTGCCACCGTCACGCAGGAGCGGACGCTCATATTTTTCTAAAAAGCTCTGATGCGTGGAAAGATAACCCGGCATCACAAAGTCAAAAATCGACCATAGCTCCGAAACGGTATTCTCAATCGGTGTACCGGTCAGAGCAAAGCGTCCGTCGGAATGCAGCTTTTTTGCCGCCATTGCATTCATCGTCCGCGGATTTTTAATATACTGCGCCTCGTCTAAAAAGCAGTTGGAAAAATGCTTTTTCTGGTATAAATCAACATCGCGCCGCAGGAGTGCATAAGAGGTGATTAAAAATTGGTAACCGTCGGTATTTTCCAGGGAGCGCTCGCGTTCCTCTCTTGTTCCGTCGATAATTTTTGCCCTTGCCTCCGGGGCAAACCGCTCAATCTCCTGAAGCCAGTTATAGGTGAGTGCGCTCGGTGCAACCACTAAGGACGGCTTTTCCGGTTTTTCGCTCATCACAAATGCAATCACCTGAAGTGTTTTTCCAAGACCCATATCATCTGCTAAAATCCCGCCCATGTCCAGTGCAAAAAGCTGGGCCATCCAGTCGACGCCGTCCTTTTGGTAGCCGCGCAGAAGTTTATTCAAATGCTCCGGCAGCGTTGCATGAAGTTTTTTGACCGATTCCTCCAGCTTTAAAAATGCTTCCTCCGCCTGAAGACTTCCCTGCTCTGCAAGGCTCATTAAATAGAGCATGTACCGCTTGGAAAATGTTTTTTCCTGCTTTTTTAACTCGTCCTTGGAAAATTCCATCTGCCCGATCATGGAAAGCAGCGGATGATTTTTTTCTAAATCGATAAAACTGCCGTCCTGAAAGCGGTAAAACTTCTGCTCCTCCCGGAGCGCGGATAATAGGGAGGAAAGCTCCTCCGGGGTAAGGTCGGTATCAAAATCCACCTTTAAAAGGTCGATTTTTTCGTCATATTCCACGCGTGCCTGAATCTGCGGCGTCCGCTCGCGCAGCATTTCGGTAAAGGCATTGCTCATCACCACTGTCGCTAATTTTGAAAGCTCCGGAAGTTCCTCGCGGAAGAACCGGAAAATTGCCGCATTGCCCTCTAAGGAATAAGTATTTTCCGAAAGAGAAAAATCCCGGAAATGCCTTAAAATCTGTTCCTCTGCCTCATACTGACGGATCAAAATTTTTCCGCTGTAGCTTTGCTCATAGGGAAGCCGCAGCGAAACACCGCCGTAATGCGCAATAACCACGGCTGTGATTCCCCGATCCTTGCAGTCCAGATAAAGGTCGAAGGCTGCATTTTCGTCTATAATGACTTCTTCTACACCCTGCAAAACCACGCCGCGGCGGTTTTTCAGCATGGGAAGAATCTTTTCTGCAAACTCTAAGCGGTGGTTTTTGGAAAAATCAATCTCCGTCCGCTGTTCCTCAATCACAGCATGATAAATCGGCATAAACCAGCTGCGCCACTCCTCCGAGGTGTGGTAGATCTGTCCGTCATAGAAAAACCATTCGCCGTCCGGCATGAGCGCTGATCCGCTTTCTGTGACCGTCAGACTGATATTCTCGTCCGTTGCCGTCACATCCACCGTAATATCCGGATCTTCCTCTAAAATCACCGCGTCCGAAAGCTGCATGCCGTCAATCACAAGCTCACAGTCAAACTGTCCGATCAGGGGGAACAGCCGCTTTGCCGTATACGCGCCAAAGGTGGTTTCGGTCAGCCGCGGGGTGTAATAAAGCGCCTGGCTCGACTTGTTTTCATAGCTTTCCGCTAAAATCTGCAAAACCTCCTGCTCTGCCGGCGGAAAAATATACAGGTGCGGATCAATGGAATGATGCCGGGAAACCTTAAATTCCTTTTTCTGAATGTATGCCTCTAAAAAGCTTTCCACGCCCTTGATCGGCTCTAAATATTTTGTTCCAAGACGAATCACCGCCGCATAGGTGCAGCTGCCGTCCGTTGTGCGTGCAATCCGGAGCGTTAAGCCTAAATGGCATTGCTCCCTCCGGCTGATTTTCTCATACTCGCTGCAAAGTCCGGCGGCAAGACGGTCGTTTTCATTCTGCGCGCCGTCGCCCGATTGCTCCAAAAGCTCTGCCTGACGCATTTTTAGCGTGGCAACAATATGCTTGCACGCAACCCCCATGGTCTGATAGTAGGGGCAGGTGCAGAGCATGTCGTGAATATGTCCGTCTGAAAAGGTGATCCGGACGTTATACAATTCCTCTCCGTCCACAATCGCGCCGATTGCGTCCTCCTCGCGGAGTCTTAAATGCACTCTGCCCTCCTGATAATATTCCAGTCCGCGCCGGTAGATGGCAGAAGAACAGTTTCTCTTGATTTCTTCCTCACTGATTTGCATGCATATTCCCCCCTTTATCTGCTGATCACCCGTAGTCCCTTTGGGATATGATTCTTTAAAATTCCGTCCGATGCTTTCCCCCAGCCGACCGGAAATCCGTCTGCCAACACCGCCGTCCATCCCTTTTGATCGCAGGGAACGGTTTCTCCGCGTAAGAATTTTTTCAAGTCCTCACTCTCCGCCGAGAGGGAAACGGTTCTGAAAAACCAGTCTCCCGGTGTTGCCAGGCAAAGCGCGTGCGACGGTTCGAACCGGTTTTTCCGCAAAACACCCAGATGCAGTCCTGCACGGACAACCCGGAGTCTTTTGAGCGAAAGTCCCTGCGGAACAAGATAGAGATTTTCTCCGAACAGTGCAAATGTACCCTCGCGTTTTTGGGAAAAGGTTTCCGATTCAAAAGCGCGGAACAGTTTTTCCGCCTCCTTGCAGTCCGATTCCTCGGTTTGGAAATTACGTGCCTTTTTTTCTCCGCTTTTGCGGAATAGGGCAAGAAAATGCCCCTCTCCCTTTGCCAGATGCGGAAAAATCCGCTTTGCGCCGGAAAGATCGTGCTGCCATGTTCCAAGACTGTCAGAAAGACCCGGAAGGTTTATCGGAACAAGCGACAATTCCGGATATTCCGAAAGCAGCCAATCGCAAACGCCCTCATTTTCACAGGGAGCAAAGGTGCAGGTGGAATAGACTAAATATCCGTCCTCCCGGAGCATTTTGACCGCGTCTTTTAAAATCAGTTTTTGCCGGTTTGCACACGCTTCGGTGTGGGCAATGCTCCATTCGGTCACCGCCTGCGGCTCTTTCCGGAACATTCCCTCCCCGGAGCAGGGTGCGTCTACAATCACCTTGTCGAAAAATGCCGGAAACCTTGCCGCTAAATTCTCCGGGGTTTCGTTGGTCACAATGGTGTTGGAAAGTCCGCACCGTTCAATATTTTCCGAAAGAATTTTTGCGCGCTTTGGAACAATCTCATTTGCGATCAGTAAACCGCTCCCGGAAAGCTTTGCGCCTGCCGCGGTTGCTTTTCCGCCCGGTGCGGCGCACAGGTCTAACACAAAGTCCCCCTCCCGGATTGGCAATGCCAAAACCGGCGCCATCGCAGACGGCTCCTGAAAGTATACCAAGCCTGCCAGATGATAGGGATGATTGCCGGATATTTGGGATTTGTCCGCATAGTATCCGTTTTCACACCAGGGCACTTTTTCAAAACCCCTGCAAAGCTCTAAAAGCTTCGGACAGCTTTTCTGAATCCGCAGTCCGGTATATTGCTCCTCTTTGTCAAATGCGGCAAAAAAATCGTCTGCCGCATCCCCGAGCATGTCTCTCATTCTTTTTTGAAATTCTTCCGGAAGCTGCATTTTTTTACTCCTTACATAATGGGGGAAAACAGACGGAAAAATCCCTCTTTCATAATGTTTCCCAGTCCCCGTTTTTCGTATTCTTCTAAGGTCATCTGCCGCGATTTTTCCTGGTCGGCTAAAAAGATTTCCCGGCATTCCGACACCTTTTTCTTATCATAGATAAATGCGTTTAATTCAAAGTGAAGCTGAAAGCTCCGGATGTCAATATTTGTTGTTCCGATCGTTGCAATCGAATCATCCACCGCAAGCGTTTTTGCATGGATAAATCCGGGATAAAGATAAACCTTGATGCCGGCAGATAAAAGCTCGCCCACATAGGACATCGAGGTGTAGTAAACATAGGATTTATCCGGAATCCCCGGCAGCATCACACGCACATCCACACCGCTCTCCGCCGCCATCACGAGTGAGGTTAAAAATGCTTGATCCGGCACGAAATACGGTGTTTGTAAGTAAATATAGTCTCTTGCGTCATTGCACATTTTGATCATACCGCACTTGATTTCCTCCTCCGGGGAATCCGGACCGCTGCCGACAATCTGCATTTTCGTATTGCCGCATGCCTTTGCCGTCTCTGCCGGGAAAAATTTTGAAAGACGGTTTGTAAGCCGCTCATGCGTGGAAAATTCCCAGTCCAGGGCAAAGAATTTCTGAATATCTGCCACAGCCTCTCCGGTGATCCGCATATGCGTATCGCGCCAGGGAAGTCCCTTTTTTCCCTTTCCGGCATATTCCAGACCGATATTCATACCGCCGAGATAGGCAATTTTTCCGTCTATTACGGCGATTTTCCGGTGATTCCGGTGGTTGATTTTAGAAATTGGCAAAAGACGAACCGGGAAAAATTCTGCCACCTGCCCGGCTGCGCTTTTTTTCAAGGGGCGGAACAGCTTTCTGCGCGTTAAGAATGATCCCATGCCGTCGTACATAAACCGCACCTCAACACCCTCGTTTGCCTTTTTGGTGAGCGCGTCCATCAGCTTTCTGCCGATTGCGTCGCTCCGGATGATGAAATAGAGAATATTAATGGAATCGGTCGCATTTTCAATATCGCGCAAAAGCATTTCGTATTTTTTTTCCGCGTCTGTGATAATCTCCACACTGTTATTCTCGGTGCAGTAGCTCCCGGCAACATGGGTGAGATAACGCTCTAAATCGCATGCTCCCTCCGGCAGATCCATGCTTTTCCGCGCGGCATGGAGCGTTTTGATAATATTATTGCCTTGCAGCTGCTTTTGATGGTATTGCTTTCGGGTGTGCCGTTTTAACCCTAAACCGAAGATCATAAAAATAATCAAGCCTACAACAGGGAGGGTGACCAGGCAGAATACCCAGGTCATAGACACCACCGGATCGCGCCGCTCAAAAAAGATTACCGCAAGCGCTAAAATAATATTCACACAGTATCCAATTAAAATCACATGCGATAATGTCATACCGTCATCCCTTTCTTCTTCGGTAGATTAAAAAGACCAAAAGCGCTGCCAAACATACACCGCTAAAATCAATCCAAACATCGGTCACCTGGCTCGATCTCCCTGGTATAAAGCTTTGGATCAGCTCATCGGTGCAGGCGGTGAGAAGTCCTGCAAACAGCACCGGAATCCGTTTTCCTGCCGCGCCTCTCCGGCTATAGACCGCCGAGAGAGAAAAAAAGCCGGACTGGAGGAAAAACTCTGTAAAATGCGCCATCTTCCGGATCAGATGATGCGTAAGCCATGGGGTTGGAACGGAGGATAGGAGCGCTGATACAAACGAAAATACCCGGCTGCTCTCCCCGTCTGAAAGCTCTGCATTTTGCAGGGAATTACCAAAGATAAAAATGGTCATAAGGATCGCCAATCCTAAAAATATTTTGCTTTTCCTGCTCATATTTTTTCTCCTTATCCGCTCAATTTATTTCCATTATAGCATGGAAATTTAAAAAAAGCAAGTCATAAAATCTGACGAAACACGGTTTTTGAATACGAAAACACGGGCGGATAATATCCGCCCCTACGGTTATCGGTCTGTTTTATTATCGCGCAGCAAAAATTCAATGATATTTTTTGCCTGATGCCATTTCGGTTAAAATGCAGCAAAGAAATCTATACAAAAATAAATACCAATACGTCACACCTCGTAGGGGCGGATATTATCCGCCCGCTTCCTATGTTTCTAAGATTCGTTTTCCTTTCAGATCATCATAAAAAAGGGACTGCACAACGACAATCCCTTTCTTTTATGATTACATCGCAGAAAGACTCTCTACAACTTTTTCGAGCATTGCACGGTATTTTTCGCCCTTTTCGCGTTCCTCTGCAATCACCTTTTCCGGCGCTTTGGAAACAAAGCCGGGGTTTCCAAGCTTTCCTTCTACGCGCTTGATTTCGCCCTCCAGACGCTTTTTCTCCTTTTCCAGGCGTTCTTTTTCTGCTTTCATATCCACCAGTTCCTCAAGCGGCAGGTAGATTTCTGCTTTTTCAACCACAACGCCGACTGCGTTTTTGTCGATTCCATTCTTATCTGACTGAATGCTGACATGGCTTGCAGACGCTAATTTTTCAAAGAAAACTGCGCCCTTTCGGAACAAATCTGCATCCTGTGTCACGATAAACATATTTGCCTTTTTCGAGGGCGGAACGTTCATTTCTGCACGGCGGTTCCGGACAGCGCTGATAGCAGACATAATCACTTCCATCTGCTTTTCCTCCTCCTCAAAATTGAGGCTCTCCTCATAGGTCGGGAAGCTGCTGATCACAATGCTTTCGCCCTCATGCGGCAGGTGCTGCCAGATTTCCTCTGTGATAAAGGGCATAAACGGGTGCAAAAGCTGCATGGTATGCGAAAGTACATAGGTCAGAACATACTGCGCCGTTTTTCCGGTCGGGTTTTCCTTGTCAAACAAACGCGGTTTCACAAGCTCAATATACCAGTCGCAGAAGCTGTCCCAGATAAAATCGTACAGCTTGGAAACTGCAATGCCCAGCTCAAAATGATCTAAGTTGTCAGTTACCTCTTTGACCACGCGGTTATATTTTGAAAGAATCCACCGATCCTCTAACTGTAATTCCGATATCTCCGGCAGTTTATTTTCGGTAATATCCAGATTCATCAGTGTGAAACGGGACGCATTCCAGATCTTATTGGCAAAGTTTCTGCTTGCCTCCACACGCTCGATATAGAAACGCATATCGTTTCCGGGTGCATTTCCGGTTGCTAAGGTAAAGCGCAGAGCGTCCGCGCCGTATTTTTCCACAATCTCTAAGGGGTCAATACCGTTTCCTAAGGATTTACTCATCTTTCTTCCCTGCGAATCGCGCACTAAGCCATGGATAAAGACATGCTCAAACGGCGCTTTTCCGGTATGCTCCAAAGCGGAGAAGATCATTCTGGAAACCCAGAAGAAAATAATATCATAGCCGGTTACCAAAACGCTTGTGGGATAGAAATAGTCTAAATCCTCTGTTTTTTCCGGCCAGCCGAGTGTGGAGAACGGCCAGAGTGCGGAGGAGAACCAGGTATCTAAAACGTCCTCGTCCTGGTGCAGCTTGCCGCCGCACTTCGGGCAGGTGGTCATATCTTCTTTGGAAACAAAGGTTTCGCCGCAATCATCACAGTAAAATGCCGGAATCCGGTGTCCCCACCAAAGCTGACGGGAAATACACCAGTCGTATACATTTTCCATCCAATTCATATAGATTTTTGAAAAACGTTCCGGTACAAATTTCACATCGCCGGACTTGACTGCCTCCATAGCCGGTTCTGCCAAAGGCTTCATCTTTACAAACCACTGCTTGGAGATGATCGGCTCTACCGTTGTTCCGCAGCGGTAGCACTGACCGACATTATGTGTATGCTCCTCAACCTTTACTAAAAGTCCGAGCGCGTCCAAATCCGCTACGATCTGCTTTCTTGCCTCATAGCGATCCATGCCCTCATATTTTCCGCAGAAATGGTTCATGGTTGCGTCATCGTTAAAGATTTTGATTTGCTCCAAATTGTGCCGCTGTCCGACCTCGAAGTCGTTCGGGTCGTGCGCCGGTGTAATCTTTACACAGCCTGTCCCAAATTCACGATCCACATATTCGTCCGCAATCACCGGAATCTCCCGGTCGGTCAAGGGGAGTAACAGCATTTTTCCAACTAAATCGCGGTATCTCTCATCCTCCGGATTGACTGCAACGGCAGTATCGCCCAAAAGTGTTTCCGGACGTGTCGTAGCAATGATCACAAAATCGTCCGTGCCCTTAATCGGGTATTTAATATGCCAGAAATGTCCTTTCTGCTCTGCATGCTCCACCTCTGCGTCGGACAGTGCTGTGATGCAGTGCGGACACCAGTTGATAATACGCGAGCCCTGATAAATCAATCCCTTATTATACAGATTGACAAATACCTCCCGGACAGCCTTGGAGCATCCCTCGTCCATGGTAAAGCGTTCACGCTCCCAGTCGCAGGAGGAACCGATTTTCTTTAACTGGTTGATAATCCGGTCGCCGAAATGATTCTTCCAATCCCATACGCGCTCTAAAAATTTCTCTCTGCCGAGATCGTACCGGGTTAAGCCCTCCTCTTTCCGGAGCGCCTCCTCCACCTTGATCTGCGTTGCAATGCCGGCATGATCCGTTCCAGGAACCCACAGCGCAGAATACCCCTGCATTCTCTTGTAGCGGATTAAAATATCCTGCAAGGTTTCGTCCAGCGCGTGCCCCATGTGCAGCTGACCGGTTACATTCGGGGGCGGAATCACAATGGTAAACGGCTTTTTCTCCGGGTCTATCTTTGCGTGAAAATATCCCTTTTCTACCCACTCCCTGTATAACCGATCCTCAACCTTCGCAGGGTCGTAGGTCTTTTCAATATTGTTCTGATCTTCCATCCGGTCGTTCCTCCTAAATTTTTCTCTTATATCTCTTTATTATCTCATTCTTTTGTGCTTTTGTCAAGGTTTGGAGAGATAATTTTTTACAAAAAAATTAATATTGATAATGATACGGTTCGTTATTTTAAGGCACAGTCAGACATTTCCGGAATTCCATATCAAACACTGATGAACCTTTATTTAACTGATTGTGCAAAAAACAAAAAGACATTGAATATGTCCTGGAATGCTCCATCATAAAAAGTGCGCCATGCGGCGCACTTTTATGATGACTTTACAGTCCCTCGCTCTGATCCTCCGGGAGATCCTCCATTTCCGCTTCCTCTACCAGGATTTCCTCCTTTGGTGTTTCCTTTTCCTTTTCAAAGCTTACGCCCTCCACATGGAGATTAACGCGTTCCACCGAAAGACCGGTCATGGTTTCCACGTTATTTTTCACGTTTTCCTGCACGTTCCAGGCAAGCTCCGGAATCCGGACACCAAAATCGACGATCAGATAAAGATCAATCACCGCGGTTTTGTCCTGCACATCCACCTTAACACCCTTTGCCGGGTTTTTCTTTCCGGTAAAAATATCGGCAATGCCGCCGGCAAACGAGCCGTACATGCCTGCAACGCCGTCAATTTCTCCGGCAGCAATTCCTGCAATGGTTGCCACAACCTCTGTGGAAATATTCACACAGCCGGTTTGTTCTTCCTTTTCCTCCTCGGTCGGGATTTCAATAATTTCTTCAATAATATCGTTATTTTCCATAAAAATTCCTCCTTATGTGTATCTAACCCTATTATAGCAGATTCCTTTTAAAACTTCAATCCTATTATACACATTTTTTGAAATTTTTATTTCATCTCAACAATTTTAATATTCTGCGGCGAAATTCCGGTCTGCTCCACAATAATATCCTTAAGCTTTGCCACGTCCTGCTCATTTAAGGAATCCTTTTTCACAATCAGCTTGACGGAGTCGCCGTCGATATAGACTGCAACCTCCTGATAGCCCTTTGCCTGGGCAACCTTTTCGATCATGCTTTCCTTTTCCACGTCCTCTGCCATTTTTAAAATCTGATTCTGCGCCTTTTGCCGTATGTCTGCGTCAAAGCTTTCATTTGCAGCAGTCTGGTTCAGAATTTCCAGGGATTTGGAACGGGAGCTTTCCTTTTCCAGGCGTGCCTCTGTGAAATAGTCTGCCGATGTACTCTTTGTCTGATCGTCTGTCTGATTGTTCTTTTTCTCTGCCTTTTTACCGTCTTTTTTATCGTCCTTGCTGTCCGCTTTGTCAGCATCCTCATCATTTTTGGTTGTGCTGACATACTGTGCCTCTCCAAGCTTTTTCCCGGTTTCGGTGTAGGTTTCTCCATCCGTCACACGGATCGTGTCCTGGTACGACCAGTTCAGATACCCTGCTACCCCGATCATCACCACCAGCGCGGCGGCAATAATTTCTTTTCTTTTTAATACCATCATAACATGACCTCCTATATAATGCATACTCTATGTGCGGCAATTCCCATTGCGGTGACAACCGCATTTAAAATTTCCTCCCGGATTTCTGCGCTTTTTGCACCCTCTGCAATGACCACCACCCCCTTAACCTCCGGATAGCTCTCCTTGGTGACAAAGGGGCTTCCGTCTGATAGTACAACCGACCGGTCTGTGCTTTCCTCCTCCGACTGCGCTCCGGTGCGGCGGCTCTGTTTGGTTTCATAGGCAATATTCTTTTCGCCGCTGCCATAGTACGTCACCAAAACATCCACCTTTCCGACCCCGTCAATTTTCGACAGGAGCGTTTCTAAGCGTTCCTCCTCCGAAATCTCCGGCAATTTCTTTTCTTCAGCCGTTTTTTTGGGGAGAGAGGAAAACAGCATGACCACGATTCCAATTATTAATATTAGATAAAGCGTGCGAGTATTCCGGATTTTTGAAAATATCTTATTCTCCAACCAAAATCACCTCCTCCACGTCGTATACATAGGAGATTCTTTCCCGGATTTTCTCCGAAAGCTTATTTCCGCGGATGGTGATGGATAAAATTTTTTCTAAATTCCCCTGATCGTCCAATAAAAGCTCGGCTTCCACCGAAACATCCCGGGAAAACTCCATCCTGACCCGATCCCGGACATCATTTGCAATTTTCTCGGAAAATTCGCGCCGCAAAAGATCCGCATAAATTTCATTTCCGGCAGAAACCTCCCGATCCTCCAGGGCATAATCGGAGAAAAAATCCGTTTTCTGAAAATCCGTGATCGGCTGAATCAGCACTAAAAGGAGAAACAGCCCGGTGATCATGCCGGTGTATTTTTTCCATTGCTTTGGCACAAGAACATCGGAAAACGCTGCTGATAATGCCGCGGCAACAATCCGGATTAAATATGCTTTCATACGGTCACTCCCTTTATGTTGTAGCGCTCATGATGATTCCGATACAAATGGTAAACAGCATGCAGACGGTCAGCACCATAATATAAATGGTCATCACAGAGTCTGCCAGATCGGAAAGCATTTCGCTGATCCGGCGGTCGGTTAAGGGTTCTGCTGCCGCTGCGCAGAGCCGGAGCATAAAATGCATGACA
This sequence comes from uncultured Clostridia bacterium, assembly GCA_934462945.1. Classification (GTDB taxonomy): domain Bacteria; phylum Bacillota; class Clostridia; order UBA1381; family UBA1381; genus RQCD01. The sequence continues at coordinate 27,557 of CAKSJF010000021.1, forward strand.
AATATTTTTAAAACCGGAACAATACAGATTGCCGCCACTGCTAAAATGCCTGCCGTTCCGACTGCGTTTTTCATCAGCTTTGTGCCGGACAACACCGTTTCGACCGTATCCGCCAAAAGTCCGCCCACAACCGGCACAAAACTGCCGACCGCAAATTTTACCGTTTTTACCGCCACACCGTCTAACACCGGAGCAGAAAATCCGTACAATGCAGTAATCCCGGTAAAGAGTGTGAGCGCGGCGGTCATCATCCATTTGCTGACCGAGCGGATCAGCTTGGTTGCATTGGAAATCTGCACACGCGGAGAAATTTTTCCGACAATTCCTAAAATTGAACCAAAGTATGCAAGCGGCACAAAGCACCGCTCCACCAAAACCGAAATCAGATAGACCGCGCCGGATAAAACCGGATGAAATGCCGCGGCAGAGGTGACCGCACCGGCAGACACCATCAGGGCGGCAAAGAGCGGGGAAAGCTTTGTAATAAAATCGGTCATTGCACCGATCACCTCTCTGCCATAGCCAAGCGTTTCGGAAAAAATCTGCATGGCGGCAATGGCAGAAAGCGAAAAACAGGCAAAAAAACCAGCCTCACCAACTGCGGAATCCTCCTTTTGCATCAGTCCTAACACTCCGGACGCGGCGGCAATGACTAAAATCTGAATCATTGCCGCACGGCTTTTTCTGATCTCGGAAAAAAGACTGTCCACACCCTTTTGAAACAGCTCCACCGGATTTAAGGTAAATTCCCCGCTTAAAATCTGTTCCTTTGTTTCGTTAAAAAACGGCTCTCCCTCTAATGAGGTTGCGTCCTCGGCATATACCGGCATTCCAAGGAAAAGCAAAAAAAACACAAAAAGAAAAAATCGCTTCATTCTGCTCTCCTTTCTATACTACGGAAAGTGCCTGAATCACAAATTCTAAAAATGCAATCAGAATCGGAAGTGTGAGCGAGACAACCGCCGCCTTGCCTGCCAGCTCAATTTTTTCTGCAATGGCGCTTTGTCCGGAATCGCGGCAAATCGAACTTCCAAACTGCGCCAGATAGGAAATTCCGATAATTTTCACAACAATCTGAAAATACCGGAGGTCAACACCGCCGCGCTCCATCAGTCCGGAAAACTCCGAAAACACCTCCCGCAGCTCCTCAAACACACCAAAGAAAAGAAAAATTCCCGTTGCAATGCTGACTGCAACCGAAAGCTCCGGCTTCCATTCTTTGAGCATTAATGCCAATACTGCCCCGACCATGCCGACCGAAACTGCCTGAAAGAGATTCATACCCTCACCTCACGAAAGATGAAAAATGGTTTTGATGGTTTCAAACAGCGCGCCGATCTCTCTGGTTAAGAGAAACAAAACGCATACCAAACCGGCAATGGTGGTTAAAAGCGCCTGTTCCTCCCGTCCGGCGCGAACTAACAGCTGATTTAAAACCGCAACCACAATCCCGATCCCGGCAATCTGAAAAATTAAATCCACATTCATCCTGCGCCCTCCTTTTTATAACAGCATCAGCATCAGAAAAAATCCGCATAAAACACCCATTCCGCGGTATAGTCCGGAAAGCGTTTTCTTCTGGTCGGCGGCATTTCTAAGCTGATTCTGCGTCAGGGTGGAAACGTGGTGCAGATGCCGAATCTGATTGTCCCGGTCGCTTTTTCCCAATTGCTCGGATAAGATCATCAGAATTTCAAGATCCTCTCCAGTCAGACAAAGCGTTTTTTGATAGGAGGAAAGCGCGGTTTCCCAGCTTTTTGAAAAGCCGTTTTCCGGAATTGATTTTGCAGTGTCGGAAAAAATCTGCATGCCGCAGATTCTTCCAATCCGCAAAAATGCGTCGGAAAGACGTTTCCCAGAAAAGCTGATTTCGCTTTCCAGCATAGAAAATGCGTTCAAAAAACCGCGCAGACTTTTTTCCCGGACCGAAAGCCGTCTTGCCCAAAGCTGACCCAAAAGCGGCGCGGAAAAGAGAATCATACCGCCGCCCAAAAGCTTAATCCACACAGTATACCTCCTCCACCGTTCCGACCCCATGACGGCGGCTCAGCGTGATAAAGCATTGGAAATAGGGATAAATTGCGGAGATTTCTTCTCTTTTTAAAAGCTCACTCCGATTTCCGGCATGGATGGTGGAAATCAGATGGACGCCGGAATGAATCATCCTGGAAAGTATGCGGCTTTCGGTTTCTTCTCCCAGCTCGTCCGTCACAATCACATCCGGCGACATGCTCCGCAGCATAAAGAGCATGCCCTCCTCCTTGCCTGCTCCCTCTAAAACGTCGGCAGAAACCCCTAAATGATAGCTTGGCAGACCGTGGTGCATAGCGCTTAGCTCGTTTCTTTCGTCAATCACGCTGATCTTTTTTCCGCGCTCGGATAATGACCGCACCACATCCCGGAGAAGCGTTGTCTTTCCGCATTGCGGCGGCGAAATGATCAGGGTGTTGCGCACCTCGTTATCCGGGCATATGTAGGGGATCACCGGATTGGAAATGCCGATCATCTCGCGTGCAACCCGGTAGTTTAAGCCGGAAACTTGTCCGATATTGCTGATTTTTCCGTCACGCTCCACCACACTTCCGCAGATTCCGACCCGGTGACCGCCCGGAATCGTGATATATCCTTTTTTGATTTCATTTTCCACGGCATATACCGAGGAATCGCAGATCAGCTCCATTCCTTCTGAAATGTCCGCCATGGTTGCCACCATGCACCCGGTGTAGCTTGGCGACAGCTGCCCTTTTTCCGTCAGATAATAGCAGCAGTCCGTGTAATAAAGCGCAACCGGCAACCCCAGCCGCAGCCGGATCTCCTCTAATCCCTCCATCGGAATCAAATATAAATACTTCCGAATTCTCCTTGGCAGATATAATAAAAATCGGTTTTCAGCTTGTTCGTTGTTTATCACTAACATTTGTAATCACTCCTCATCTCTTTGTCTATTCTATGCCGCAGCTTGTGGGATTAGAACTTTTTTGCAATCAAAAAAAGACCGGAAAAATGAAGTTAAAATCATTTTTCCGGTGTTTAGTTCAAAAACGAATCCACAAGTAAATCCTTTTTAAACAAAAAAATGCGCCTACCAAAGCAGACGCACTAAAAACAGAGCTATTCGATACGAATAACGAAATATTAAAATAGTGTGGCATATTCATTGTATCACATTTTCAGAACATTATCAACCCTTTTTTATTTTATCTACACGGTTTTTGAATGAGTGTGTACGTGCGGATATTATCCGCCCTACAGAATTTTTTCGAAATTCACAAAAAATAAACGTATTTAAAAATCATGCTTTTATCTATGCATTTTCCAAAGCGCACAAGAGAATCGGGGCATTTTCCTGATAGATCTGATCTAAAAGCTCCATGGGGAGGGGATTCTGACCGTGACCAACTTCAATGGTAAAGCCGGATTTTCCAAATTCCTGGATAAACCAGTCCTTACAGCCGCCGAATGCAGCGTCTCCCTCCGGTTTTGCCGGGCGGTAGCCGCTCACCTGGGAAAAGCGCGAGGCAAGCTCCTCTGCTTTTTCGGACATTTTTCCGTCATAATCATAATAAATTTCCCCGCCCTGACTATGGAACGCCAGAAGCATATCAAATTTCTGTTCCCGGACAAACTGAACCACTGCCTGCGTTTCCGGTTCACTCTCGGAATATGGACCGCTATATTGCGACGGTGACGGCTTTTCCCGGACAACGCGCCATCCGGCGTCATAATTATGATTTATATCCACACCGTTTGCATTCGCCTGCCAGACGCGGTGAAAGCTATGAATGCCCACCATACTGATTAAATGGCGGTGGTACGGGTTTGTAATATCAATGCCATGAATCGCAATATCCACTCCATCCGGATTCACCATCGGAACGGTGTAGAGTGTTGTCCGGCGAAAAAGTGCAGACGGATCATATCCGAACATTTCTTCATGATTTTTGACCGCCGAGAGATATTCGCGCAGAAAACGCATTAAAAATGCAGAAGTCAGATATTCCAGACCGTGGTGCGCGCCGTTTACAAACAACTTTTTTGATCCTGTTCCTGCCTCAATGCAGTAAATTTTATGCTCCATCACGCTTTCTCCGATCGAATAGAGAGACGCCTCCGGAAAATTCCGCACCAGATATTTCGCGTCCCGCTTCATCATATTGTAATCGTATCCCATAAATTATACTCCTCTCTCCTTTTGTCCTCATTCTATTCTATGACAGAAAAATCTGTGATATTTCATTTTTATTTTTTTTCAAAGTTATTACAAAATTTGATTATGTAAACCATAAATTTTTCTTTCCACATCTACTCTCCAATACCTATCCACATTTAAAAAGCCTGTCCCATCCATCTTTTTAAAAGTTATCCACACTATCCACATAGTTATCCACACTTTTTCGTGGATAAAAAAGTCTTGATTTTCCGCCGTTCCTTTGGTTTACATATTATTTTTCTATTTTTTTACATAAAACTCCTGTTTTATACATCATTCTGTGTGGATAACTGTGGATAATGAAAAAAAAGATAGATTTTAAGCCATTTTAGCTGTGGATAAAGAAATGGAGTTATCCACACATGTGTATAAAAGCGTGGAAAACTTATTTTTTCCGGGGGATTGATAAATCATGAAAGATATGTTACAATAAATAAAACATATTAATTATTTAAAATTTGATAAAGAAGGAATCATTTTATGGATTACCATTTAACTAAAAATGAAGATCAAGCATATCATAAAATCAGAGATTGTATCATTATTGCTCAAAATAAGGTTTATTATTCTATAAATAGTGCTATGGTACAAGCATATTGGGAAATTGGAAAAGAAATCTATCAAGCTTGTTCTAATAAGGATCGTGCAGAATACGGAAAAGGATTGATAAAATATATATCTGAAAAGCTGTCAAAGGAATTTGGAAATGGATTTGATGAAAGAAATCTTAGAAAAATGAGACAGTTTTATTGCGCATATCCAAATTG
>CAKSJF010000022.1 GCA_934462945.1 uncultured Clostridia bacterium
AGTTGAATTATTCGCGTGTTTTCAGACAAAACAAAAACCGCCTAACATTGCCAAAACGGCTTTGTTAAGCGGTTTTTTGTTGGGTGCAGGGGCCGGATTTGAACCAACGACCTCCGGGTTATGAGCCCGACGAGCTACCAGACTGCTCTACCCTGCGGTATCTCTGAAAACTATTATATTATAGCATGGATTTGCTGATTTGTCAAGTGTTTTTTTAAATAATTTTTTATTTCGTAGTCTGATTGAAAATGATATGACAGTTCAGGCAAAATGGACTGCGAAGCAGTTTACAGTCAGCTGGAATCCGGCGGCAGGATGTATTATCACCGTTAGCCGTACAAGCTCACCGATTGCCAATGTTCCGACCGGTACGCTGTCTAACGGAGCGGCTATTTACTATGGTGATATGCTGACGATTGCCTATGCAGCAGCATCCGGATATCAGCTTACAAACCACGGCATTACTTCTGCAACAGTCAGTGACAATATCACCGCCGGCAGCATTTATGCAAGTACAGCGCTGATAGGAGTTTATGTCACAACCGCGAATTATGATGACGGAAAATATGTATGCAAAATGGAAATCAGAAATGTAAACGGACATCCGTATTTCAGAGGGTGGATATATAATAAAACAAATCTTGCGGAAAAATGCAGGATGGATGTCAATTCTCTTGCTACCTTCAACGCTACCGGATCGTCTCCTGATTGTCCTGCCGGAAACGGATATGGATTTGATTCGATTTGTACCAATATCACATGGACCGGAGATGTCAGGATGATGATTCATGCATTTGGTGCAGCCGGAACACCGTTTATGATCTTTGATAAGGTTGTAAAATTTTAATGATTGAAAAACAATTCTCCCCTTTTTGTCGGGAGGATTGTTTTTTTGAAATTTGGGGACATTTTCTGAATTTTTTCGTCTAACGTAGTGAGATCTCAAATAAAAGAGAAAGGAATGTATATCATTATGACGAAAAAAATACTTAGCTGCGCGTTAGCAGCAATGATGTTATGCAGCACAGGCGTTTTTGCAGAAAATACAAATACAGAACAAAAGGTGACCGCAGAACTTGCGGAGCAGGCAAACAATCAGGATGTGATTGAGGCATACAAAATCGGAGTCATTGATTCTGTAGATCAGAATTGGGATCAGGAAATTAACCGGGAAGAATTTTGTGATGAAGTTTACAACATGTTAAATGGGGTAAAAGAGTTCGCGCAGGTACATGCAGCCTATGTTCCGTTCCAGGATGTTGCAAGCTATACGATTCACGGACTGTATTTTGCCGGCATTGTATCCGGAAAGGGAAACGAAACCTTTGCACCGAAGGATCTTCTGACCTGGGAAGAAATGGCGGTCATTTTAAAGAACGGCGCGGAGTATGCAGAAATTGCACTTCCGGCGGTTAAGGTGGATGCTGGGGCAGCAAAGAAAGAGGGCATTTCCGAGTGGGCAATTCCAGCTGTTTACAGCGTTAAAGTATTAGGACTTCTGGATGCCGCCGGAGATCACTTCCAGGCACAGGAGCATGTTACAAAAGGACAGGCAATATCGGCAATCATGAGCCTGTACCGTCTGACGCAAAAATAAAAAAAGTGCAGAATCACCAGAGCGTTTGATTGGGATCATGCACTTTGGGCGCACCGCAAAACGGGGACTTTGCGGTGCGCGTTTTTAATTTAGTTTAATTTTTCGCCGCACTTTGCGCAGTAACTGCTGTCATTGTCGTTATATGCACCGCAGGATGGGCAGACAACTGCATTTTTCAGGTCTGCAATTTTTTCTTTCATAGAGGCGATTTCCTCGCGGAGCGCGTCAATGTCTTTGCAAATTACGTCAATTTTCTCCGGAAATTCACTTCCGCTCTGATATTCCTCATACACCATCTGTCCGATCTGTGCCAGATATTCCTGAACCCTGTCCTCGGTGTTGCTGATGGCATAATTGGTTTTTGTCTGCTCCACAATGCTGCCGGTTTTGTTGACTGCGGCATTGGTCAGCTTTTCAGCGCTTTCAAATGCTTTTGTCATTCCTTTTTTTACTTTTGATACAAATTCGTCCATGTTTTTCATCCTTTCTTGGGTTATTGAGTGCTTGTATGCTCCTCAAAGCTTTTCGTAAAAATATGACTTCCGTCATTTTTCTGCGTGTCGGTGTGGTAGAATAAATAGTCGTGCTTTTCCGGATGCTGTGCCGCCTGAATCGAGGCAAGACCCGGGTTACAGATCGGACCTTTCGGGAGTCCGGCATTTTGATAAGTGTTATAAACAGAATCCACTTTCAGATCCTTATAAAGCACTCTATCCACATTATATGCGCCATCTGAGATTGCGTATACAACCGTCGCGTCAATTTGCAGCTTCATGCCGGTGGCTAAGCGGTTTTCAATCACCCCGGCAATCGTTGCACGCTCGGAATCCAGCTTTGCCTCGCGTTCTACCATGGAGGCAAGCGTAATTATTTCATATAGATTTTCATATCCCTGTCCGGTCGACTTGTAACGGTCTTCAAAGCACTGGAGCATGGCGCGGACAATCTCCTCTGCGGATGCGTCGCTGTAAAATTCGTAGGTGGCAGGAAAGAGAAAGCCTTGCAGCCGATAGCGGCAGCCGTCCTGCTTTTTGATGTCCTTTAAAAACTCAAAATCATAATCGGCATCTAATGCCTTGTTCAGTGATTTTTCGTCAGACAGTCCGGATTCGGTCAGCCGTGCGATAATATTCTCCACCGAAAAACCTTCCGGAATTGTAACCGAAACGGTTTTGCGCTTTGCGCCGTCGGTTGCCATCTGTGCAATCATTTCATCATAGCTCATGCCCTTTTGAAAATCAAAATCTCCGTATTGCAGCTTTCCGCGGTAGGAAGAAAACTGAGCGGTCAGAACAAACCGGAGTGACCCGGATATGACGCCCTCATCCTTTAAAATTCGTGCAATCTGCATTGTTCCGCTGCTCTCCGGAATGGTTACCGTCGCATCCTTTTTTGCTTTTCCTCCGGAAAATAAAAGAATTGCGGCAAGAATCAGCAGAATCAGAATGCTGATGACAGCTGTTTTCTTTTTTTTCTTCTTTTTTTTGCGAAGCGCTTTTTTTTCTAAAAAAGACTGATAATCGCTCCGTTCCTCCATTTGATCACCCCTACCATACAAAATCAAATTCCAGATCGCCAATCCGGACGGTGTCGCCCTCCTGGATTCCTTTTTCCACCAACGCGTCAATCACACCGTGTGACTTCAAAGCACGCTGGAAGAATTGCAGACTTTCCTCATCCGAGAAGTTCACGCTGCCGCCGACTGCCTCAATCCAACTGCCGGAAACAACATAAACTGCGCCGTCCTTTGTGATTTCAAAGCCGGCTTCTGTAGTGTCGATCCGGGTTTCTTCCTCCAGATTCATTTCCGGCTCATATACCTGTATCGGCGGCAGTTTTTGCAGCTCGGTGTAGGTATAGTTCATCAGCTCGGACACACCGCGCCGGGTGGCGGCGGAAATTTCAAAAACCGGCAATCCGCGTCGTTTCATCTCGGCTAAAAATTCTTCATAAACTGTCTGATCCTGAATGATGTCCGTTTTATTTGCCGCCACAATCTGCGGACGGCTTTCTAATTCCAGATTATATTTGGAAAGCTCGTCATTAATAATATCGAAATCCTCAATCGGATTTCTTCCCTCAATTGAGGAAACATCCACCACATGAATCAAAAGCCGGGTTCTTTCAATGTGCCGGAGAAAATCGTGTCCTAAGCCGACTCCCTCGCTTGCGCCCTCGATAATTCCCGGAATGTCTGCTAAGACAAAGCCGCGGTGTACATCCAGAGAGACAACACCCAGATTCGGTTCTAATGTGGTGAAATGGTAATTTGCAATTTTCGGGTCGGCTTTGGTGGTAACCGAAAGGAGCGTTGATTTGCCGACATTCGGAAATCCGACCAATCCAACATCCGCCAATAGTTTTAATTCTAAAATAACCTCACGTTCAATTCCCGGCTGACCGTTTTTTGCAAAGTTTGGGGTCTGCCGGGTCGGTGTGGCAAAATGTGCATTGCCCCAGCCGCCATTTCCGCCGCGTGCTAAAATGACATCCTCATCCGGATTTGAAAGATCTGCTAAAATGCGGTTTGTCTCGGCATCCCGGACAACCGTTCCTAAAGGAACAGAGATGGTAATGTCCTCGCCGCGCTTGCCGTTGCAGCGCTTTCCTGCACCGTCCTGACCGCTTTGTGCCTGGTATTTTCGCTTGTAGCGGAAATCCATCAGTGTGGAAAGTCCGGGATCAACGTGGAAAATCACGCTGCCGCCCTTGCCGCCGTCTCCGCCGTCCGGACCTCCGGCAGCAACATACTTCTCCCGGTGAAATGCAATTGCCCCATTTCCGCCGTTTCCAGACTTAATTAATATTTTTGCTTTATCTATAAACATGCCCGTACCCTTTCGTTTGCAGGAATTTTATTCTTTGTATACATCTATTATACGCCATTTTTCGGGAAAAAACAAGAAAAAAATTGTAAATTTTGTGTGTCTTAATAAAAATAAAAAAGTACTTGACAAAATAGAGCCGTCATGATAAAATAACATTGTTATCAAATAACAGTGTTATTAAAAGGAGAGATTCATGAGACCGCTAAATGATGAGCTGGCAGAACAGATTCTGTGTGCTGCCAAGGCAGAGTTTTTAGAGAAAGGCTACCGGAATGCCTCCATGCGTAGTATTGCTGCGTCGATTGGGGTGACCACCGGTGCAATTTACCGCTATTATGCCGGGAAAGAGGCTTTGTTCGACGCTTTGGTGGCAGAGCCGGCAGAGGAGTTTTTCAGAAGATACCGGGATTATAGCGAAAATTTTTCCAGACAGGAGCTTTCCGAACAGCTGACTGTGCTGCCGCAGCTTTCTGAACAGCCGGGGGGAGAGATCGGACAGCTGATGCATTATATTTATACACATTATGACGCATTCAAACTGATTGCCTGCTGTGCAATCGGTACAGGCTATGAAAATTATGTGGAGCGGCTGACCGAAATAGAAACCAAAAGCGGTATTGTTCTTGTCCGTTTAATGCGTGAGCAAAATATGCTGAGAGTGGATGCGGACGATATGCTGGTTCATTTTATCTCCAATACAATTTTTACCGGAATTTTTGAAATTATTTCGCATGATGATGTCAGGGATGCCGAGCGGCATATTAATGCGCTTTATGAGTTTTACACCGCTGGCTGGCACGAAATTTTAGGGATTCGATAATCCTTAAATTTTTGCATATAGGTTAGGCATGACTAACCAAAAATTAATAGAAAAGAGGAGTTTTTATGGAATCGAAAAAGAAAAGCTGGATGCAGCTGCTTTTTGCCTATGCAGAGGGAGAAAAGAAAAAGATGGTTTTGTCCGTTGTTTTGTCGGTGCTGAGCATCATGCTTGGCTTGGCTCCGTTTTACTGTATGTATCAGGTCATCTGCCTGTTTGCAGCAGGAACGGTTGCAGCAGGCGCGGTTGTCAGGTGGTGTCTGTTGGCGCTTGCAATTTATGCAGTTAAAATACTGTTATTCAGCCTGTCAACCGGTGTGTCGCACAGTATGGCATATACCGTGTTAGAAAGCCTGCGTCTGCGTCTTGCCGACCGTTTTCTGCATGCGCCTCTGGGGAATGTGGAGAATCATTCAATCGGTGAGATTAAGACGATGATGGTGGATAAAATTGAAAATTTAGAGCCGCCGCTTGCACATATGATTCCGGAAGGAGCAGGGCATATTGTCCTTCCGGTTGTGAGCCTTGCAGCGCTTTGCTGTATCGACTGGCGCATCTGCCTTGCCTCGCTTGTCACCTTTCCGCTTTCCTTTTTCTGCATGGGTCTGACCTTTAAAATCAGCGGTAAAAATTTTGAACAGTACGATAAATCTGCTGATTATATGAACAGCACCATTGTGGAATACATAGAAGGAATTGAGGTAATCAAGGCATTTGGCAGAGCCGGTGTTTCCTACGAAAAATATGCCGGTGCAATTAACGATTTCCGTACATTTGTGGTCAAGTGGCTTGCGTCTACTTTTGCGACAATGAAATTAAGCTTTGCACTTTTCCCGTCTACATTAATCGGGGTGTTGCCCGCGGCGCTGGCGCTGGCAAACAGCGGAGTGATTTCTGCACCGAAGGCTGCGCTTGCCGTGATGCTTTCGATTTCTATGGTGGGATCGCTTGCAAAGCTTGAGGTATTCTCAGAGAACATGCGTCAGGTGAAGTTTACAATTGAAAATTTAGAGGAGTTTTTAGAAATGCCCTCCCTGCCCGAACCGGATGCGTACGCGAAGGTGAATCATACAGATGTCAGCCTGAAAAACGTACACTTTTCCTACACAGGCAACCAAAAGGATGAGGTGCTGCACGGAGTGAATCTCTATCTTCCGGAGGGGAGTTTTACGGCGCTTGTCGGACCGTCCGGCGGTGGAAAGTCCACAGTTGCAAAGCTGATTGCACGGTTTTGGGATGTTACCTCCGGAGAAATTACAATCGGCGGTGTGGATATTCGGAAGATGCCGTTGCAGCAGCTTTCGGAATATATCAGCTTTGTTACCCAGGATAACTTCCTGTTCCGATGCTCCATCCTGGAAAATATCCGTTTGGGAAATCCGAATGCCACAGATGAAGAAGTCAAGGCTGCTGCAAGGGCGGCACAGTGCGAGGAATTTATTCAAAAACTTCCGCTTGGCTATGACACCCCGGCAGGAGAAGCCGGAAAGCGGCTTTCGGGAGGGGAAAAGCAGCGGATTGCCATTGCGCGGATGATGCTGAAAAATGCGCCGATTGTCATTTTAGATGAGGCAACGGCATTTACCGATCCGGAAAATGAGGATAAAATTCAGCGCAGCATTGCAGCGCTTGCAAAGGGAAAAACACTGCTTGTGATTGCGCACAGGCTTTCCACCGTCAAAACTGCCGATCAGATTGTTGTACTGAAAAACGGTGAGGTGCTTGCAAGGGGAAAACAGGAGGAGCTTTTGGAAAATTGCCCTCTGTATCATGATATGTGGCTTGCGCATATCGGCGCAAAGAACTGGGCGGTATCGTCATCAGATAAGGAGGAGAAGCAGTATGTTTAAAACGGTAAAACGTATTATTGATTGGTGCGGAGAATTTAAGGGAAAGCTGTATCTTGGTTTTGTGATGACATTTTTGTCGCATATTTTTACGGCAATACCATTAGCGCTTGCAGCCTATACTGTAGGACTTCTGATGGAATCGGCAAAAGGGAAAACGGCATTTGATACCTCCTGGATATGGAAAAGTATTCTGATTCAGATTGTGCTTGTATTTTTCAGATTCCTCTTTGATTATTTCCGTGCAAGATTGCAGGAGCCGATCAGCTATCAGCTGACTGCGCGCGACCGGCTTGCAGTCGGCGATGCACTAAAGCGCGTATCGCTTGGCTATTTCGGACAGGTCAGCACAGGAAATATTCTAAGCTCCATCACAACCGGTCTTTCTATGCTGGAGAATATGGGAATCCGGATGATTGATAATTTTGTCGGCGGATATTTGAATTTTGCAGTCATCTTTGTCTGCCTTGCCGTGTTCAGTCCGCAGACGGCATTGATCGCACTGGCGGCGGCTGCGCTTTCGCTTTGCTTTATGCTTTTGATTTCGCACTACAGCAAAAAGAATGCTCCGGTGGAGGCACAGGCAAATAAGGACATGACCGGTGCGGTGATTGAATATGCAAGAGGTCTTGCAGTGGTGAAATCCTTTGGAAAGGGCGGAGCGTCGATGGCGGCAGTGAAAAAAGCCATTGACGACAGCAAGAAAATTCATATTAAGATTGAATGGGGATATGTACCCGGCAATGCCCTGCACCTGTTGGCGCTGAAATGCGGCAGTGTCGGCATTGCGATGGCAGCAATGCTTACGTGTCTTGCCGGAGGAATGAATTTTTCGGTTATGCTAATGCTTGTGTTCTTTTCATTCAGTATTTTTGCAAGTCTTGAGCCGATCAGCGACAGTGCGCACACGCTGGGCGTTATAGACGACGCGATGGATCAGCTGGACGCATTAAAAAGTGAGAGCCTGATAGACGCAGACGGCAGAGATATTCCGCTTACACACTATGATATTGCCTTTCAGAATGTCAGCTTTGGGTATGATACACGCAGGGTTTTGCAGGATGTCAGCTTTCAGATTCCGGAAAAAACCTCAACCGCCATTGTCGGACCGTCCGGATCGGGTAAAACAACGATTTGCAGTCTGCTTGCAAGATTTTACGATCCGCAGAACGGCAGAATTACGGTTGGCGGACATGATTTAAAGGAATTTACCTGCGACAGCCTGCTTTCCAATATTTCTATGGTGTTTCAGAATGTCTATCTGTTTCATGATACAATCCGTGCCAATATCTGCTTTGGAAAGCCGGACGCTACCGAGGAGGAAATGATTGAAGCGGCAAAAAAAGCAAGATGTCATGATTTTATCATGGCGTTGCCCAATGGCTACGACACCGTTGTCGGCGAGGGAGGAGGAACGCTTTCCGGTGGTGAAAAACAGCGGGTTTCTATTGCCCGTGCTATTTTAAAAAATGCACCCATCATTATTCTGGACGAAGCGACAGCCAGTATTGATCCGGAAAATGAGCATCTGATTCAGCAGGCAATTTCCGAGCTGACACGCGGTAAAACAATTATTACAATTGCGCACAGACTGGCAACCATCCGGAATGCAGATCAGATTCTGGTTGTGGACGATGGCAGAATTGCCGAATGCGGCACGCACGACGAGCTGATTCAAAGGGAAGGATTGTACAAGAAATTTACCGAAATCCGTGAACGGGCGGAGGGATGGAGAATTTCTGCAAAATAAACATATAAAAATCTGCCTGGATTCAATTCCGGCAGATTTTTAATTTCATGTGTATCATAAGATTTTCAAACGGTATGTTAGCTTTTTTGGTTAATCGGAAAGCTCTGCGTCTGAAAGCTGAACCCTGGACTTAATACCGGTTTTTTCAAAAATATTGCTGATCGTGAGCTTTACAGTGGAAATTGAAATGTAAAGCCGAGCGGCAATCTGCTTGTTGGTCAGTCCCATGCGAATGAGAGATGCAACCTCGCGTTCCCGCGGAGACAGCTGATTTTTTCCGGATTTCATCATGGCTGTGTTTTTGGTAAATTCCTTGCCCAGCCGGATGATTTCCGGGGCAGTGTCCGGAGGAAGAATGGCTTTTAGTTCCGCATAGCTCTGTGCAAAGGGCATGTAAATCTGATCCGGCAGCGCAGCATCCAGCGCAAGCTGCAAATTGTTTGCAGCCTCCTCCGGACGGTTTAAGGCATGGTACGCAATCGCAAGATCAATCCAAAGATAAATCTGCGCTAAAAGATTCGGAAAAATTGCCGCAATCTCTCCGGCATAAGGGCAGAATGCCAGGAGCTTGGTGTATTCCTTTTTCTCCAGCAGAACCCTTGCGTAAATGATATGTGCAAAGGGCATGGTCATCAGTGCAATCTGTCCCTCGCTGATCTCGCCCTCTAAAAGCCAGGGAGCGATTTTCTCGCACCGACCGGTGTAGGCATAGAGAAATCCTAAAAACAGATCTAAGGTGTAGCGGCAGAGATCCTCGGCATTTTGGGAGGATTGCTCGGACATCTGAAAGATGGCGTCTGAAAGCGCCGCCACATCTCCGCGGTAGAGCGCCTGATTGGCAAGCAGAAACAGACCGCACTGGTAAACGCTATTTTGCTGCTTATCCCTTGCAGAGAACATGGCGCGGTAAGCATTCATTTCTGCCCGGTCAAAATGACCGCGCATAAAATCTGCTTCTGCACGCATCATATATTCAGCGCCCATTCCGTGACCGCCGGTCAGCGCATAGTAGACCGGCATGCTTTCATCCATCTGCACACATTCCTCAGAAAGCTTTCCGGCGGTTCGGTGGTAAAGGAGTAAAACAGACGGAGAGCCAAAGGTCCAGGTACTTCTTAGGTTGATCAGACTTGCCTTGTGTCCTAACAGCTCATATGCCTTTCGGTGGTGCTTGCTCATTTCATCAATCTGATTGTACTTTAAAAAGGAGGACAAAAGCTCCAGTTCGCCCAGAATGGTATTTTTCTGCTCCTGGCTTTCGGAGCTTTGTTCGGTCAGCGCGGCAATTTCCGGAATCATTGCTCCCAGACGTTCATATTCGTTAATAAAGAACAGGATAAATGCCAGAGGAACCATACTTCCAGGATACCGTTTCTTAACATCCTCCGGCACATGATCCAAAATGTCTAAAATCAGCTCCCGCGTTTCCGGATCTTCAATATCTGTCAGGTCATAGCTGGTATAGGGCATGGAAAACAGCTTTTCATAGGCATGTGCCTTTTGGTAAAGCCGGAGCGCCTCTAATTGGCTGCCATGCTCCCTTGCCCAGTCGCCGCCTTTTTCGTACAGCCGGTCGCGCTCCTCTTTGGGACATTCGGAAAGTACAGCGGACAGATAGGCAGAAAACAGTGAGTGAAAACGGTAGACGTTTTCCTCCCGGCAGATAAAGCCCTGTAAATTCAAAAGACTTCTTACACGCTCCGCCGGCTCGCCTGTTACAAAGATTGCCTGCGGAACGGTGAAGCTCTGAAATACCGACAAGGCAAGGTAAAACTGCTTTTGCTCCGGAGAAAGCCGGGCGAAAAATGCAGTTTCAATCAGGTGGTTTAAAATGCCGGACTCAAAACGTCCGTTTCTGGTATAGCATAGAAGTTGTAAATACATCGCAAAAATCCAGCCGCCGGTCATCTGGTAAAGCTTTTGCGTTTCTCCGGGCAGCAGTTGGATGCCGATTGCATTCAGGTATAGAGCGGTGTCTGCTTCGGAAAAGGTGAAATCAGACGCATTCAGATAAAGAATCTGATGATTCA
The DNA here is from genome assembly GCA_934462945.1 of uncultured Clostridia bacterium. GTDB lineage: Bacteria > Bacillota > Clostridia > UBA1381 > UBA1381 > RQCD01. The sequence goes on from CAKSJF010000022.1 coordinate 10,873, forward strand.
TCAGAAATTGCCCGCCTGTTTTCTCCGGCAACTGCTGTGCCAGGAGCAGAATATGCAGTTTGGGATTTTGATGGCAGGAGAAAACATGTAGAAAAAGACTTAAGTCCTCCGCTACATTGACATGATCTAAAATCAGGTAGGTTTCCTCTGTGCATTCAATTTCCTGAAGTGTTTCGGTCAGATCGTCCAGGGTTTCAGGTGCAGGAATGCCCTTTTGCCGTAGTGCGTCTGCGCAAAGCGCATCCAGACGGGAAAGCATTTTGCAGAATGTATCCCATAAAGCGTTTTGCCCGGCTTCTGCCACGGTGCGCCGGAGAATACGGCAGCAGGAAAAGGATGGGGTTTTTAACAGATGGTCAAGCGCGGTTGTTTTTCCGAATCCGGAGGGCGCTTCTAAAACGGTCAGCGGATAGTTTCTGATCTGCTCCAGCTGTGCAATCAGCCGCGGCGGGAAAAATAATGCCTGTAGATCTGGCTTTTGTGATGGTTTCATGGGTATCAACTTCCTTCTTTTCTTATTCTACCACGAACCCACCCGGTTCGTCAATGGAGAAAACGCGTAAATTTTCTGATGCAGAATGTAAAATTTTTGTAAAGTGATTGATTTTCCGCGCATTTTCGTATATAATAAAAGCAATCATATATTTTTGGAGGCTGGTTATGGTAGATTCATTGGTACAGGCTATCGTTGGAATGTTCTCGGGGAGAATCCCCAAGGAGCTGATTGTTTTTATTATTTCGCTTTTTCCGATTTTGGAACTGCGCGGAAGTATTTTAGCGGCAGGATTTTTAAAAATGCAGTTTCTGCCCACATTTATTATTTCGGTAATCGGGAATATGCTTCCGATTCCGTTTGTACTTTTGTTTATTGATAAAATATTCGGCTGGATGAAGAAAACGCGTGCGCGCGGTTTGGCAGAAAAGCTGGAAAATAAAGCAATGTCAAAATCGGATCAGATTCAGAAATACGGAAAAATCGGTCTGTTTTTATTTGTTGCCATTCCGCTGCCGGGCACCGGCGCATGGACAGGCGCGCTGATCGCGTCGCTGTTTCGGATGAAGATACGCGATTCTCTCCCATGGATTTTTCTTGGGGTTTTAACAGCCGGACTGATTATGTCGCTTTTATCGTTCGGCATTATTAAGCCGCTGATTTCATAAGGAGGGTGCATTTTGCGCGTTTACGATTTCGACAACACAATTTACGACGGAGAGAGTGTTTTTGATTTTTTCCTGTTTTGTATCCGGAAAAAGCCGTCTTATCTGAAGTATCTTCCGCTGATGCTTAGAAAGCTGATCCGGTACAAACGGTGTAAAACCAGTATCCGGGAGCTGACCGAGTCGGCAGAGCGCGTGGCATATGAGATGTTTCAAAAGGCTGACCGCCTGGATGCTTGGGTGGTGGAATTCTGGGATCAGAATGAGTATAAAATCAAGCCGTTTTATCGCGCACAGCAACAGGAGGATGATCTGATTATTACCGCGTCGCTTGGCTTTTTTATCCGGGAGATTTTCCGGAGAATCGGGATCCGGCATTACATCTGTACGGAAATTGATCCAAAGACGGGAAAATTGGAGTTCTTGTGCTATCATGAAAATAAGGTAAAGGTATTTCGTGAGCGGTACGGTGATACAAGGATTGAAGAATTTTATACCGATTCTCGAAACGATCAGCCGTTGATCGATTTAGCGGAGAATGCATTTTTAGTAAAAGGTGACCGGATAGAAAGGATTAAGCCATGAGCTATGAAAAATCGTGCGGATGCGTGGTGTTCCGCAGAAAAGAAGAAATTGAGTTTTTGTTGATTTTGAATCAGAAATTTGTCTCAGATGCACACTGGGGATTCCCAAAAGGGCATGTTGAGGGAGCAGAAACAGAGGAGGAAACCGCTTGTCGGGAACTTTTCGAAGAAACAGGTATCCGGATGAGACGGTTTGGAGATTTTCGGTATGCGGTTCACTATAGTCCCAGACCGGGTGTGGAAAAGGACGCTGTGTATTTCCTTTCCGAATACGGAGGAGAAAAAATCCGGGTACAGGAGGCAGAAGTGGCAGAATACCGCTGGTGCAGCTATGAAAAAGCGCAGGAGCTGTTTTGTCATGATACGGACAAAACGCTGCTCACTGCGGCTTATCAGGCTATTCACTAATGTGAATCATCACTTGTTCAATAATGCGCTTGACATGGTCGTCATCCAGCGCGTAAAAGGTATTTTTTCCAACGCGCTTTGCACGGACAAGGCGCGCTTGCTTTAGCACGCGCAGCTGGTGGCTGATGGCAGACTGTGTCATGCCAAGTGTCTGGGCAATGTCGTAAACGCAGACCTCATGGTCAAACAGCACCCACAAAATCCGAATCCGGGTACTGTCGCCAAAAACCTTAAATACTTCTGAAAGGCTGTTGACCATTTCCTCGGTTGGCGGCTCATTTTTTAATTTGTCTAAAATTCCGGTGTTGTACCGGCAATATTCGCAGTGCGAGTGTTCCATAAGCTCGATCCCCCCAGTTCACTCTCTATTATACTCCAGGCTGTCGGAAAAGTCAAGCGTCAGACGTAGGAAAGAATGATTTCGCAGCTGCCGGTCAGCTGATAACCAACAGACTGCGCCGGAATGAAAATGCTGTCTCCTTTTTTCAAAGGAATTGTTTCGCCGTCAAATTTCAGCGTTCCGCATCCGTCTGCAACAATTAAGGACTGAAAGCAGTCCGGAGTGACGGACAGATTTTTTTCGCCGTCCACCACATATTTTTTTGCCGTAAAGTATTTGCAGGAGGAAAGTGTGCAGTCTCCGGCGGTACTTTTTTCAGTATGTGCCGGCGGCGGACAGAGGTTGGAAACGGCAATTGCCTGCTCAATATGGAGCGGACGTGTGTTTCCGTTTGCGTCGCGGCGGTCGTAGTCGTAAACGCGGTAGGTTGTGTTGGAATTTTGCTGAATTTCACAGATCACAATGCCGCTGCAAATTGCATGCACTGTTCCTGCCTCGATGAAAAATACATCTCCCTTTTTCACCGGTACACGGTTCAGCACTTCAATTAATGTATTGTCCGCAATTCTTTGCCGGTATTCCTCTTTGCTGATCACGCGGTTAAAGCCGTAGTAAAGGTATGCGCCCTCCTCGCAGTCTAAAATGTACCACATTTCGGTTTTCCCGTATTCCCCCTCATGCTCCTTTGCATATTCGTCATTTGGGTGAACCTGAATGGAAAGATCCTTTTTTGCGTCAATGAATTTAATTAAAAGCGGGAAATAGTCGAACGCAAGCGCATTTTTCCCTAAATACTCCTTGCCGATTTTTTCGATATAGGCAGAAAGCGTCAGCCCTGCATATTCTCCGCTTGCAACGGTGCTTTCGCCTGCCGGGTGCGTGGAAAGCTCCCAGCTTTCTGCCACGATATTTAAATCGCTTTTTTTGTTGAAATCTGTCTTTAAGCGTGTTCCGCCCCAAAGATAGTCTTTAAATGCCGGGTTTAATAATACTGGTTTCATAATGTTACCTCCTGATTTTTATAGAATCCGATTTTTTTCAATATTTTAAGAAGCTGAGCTCCGGCAGGCAGCTGTAAAATTTCATCCACATTCATAATCCGCAGTCCGAACACCAGGGCAAAATAGATGATAACTGCCACCAGAATGGCTGCAAACAGGGCGATGATGTTGACCGGGCAAACCGCCATCACGCCATAGTAGCATAACAGCGCGCTGATTCCCATTGCACAGGCGGCAGCGAGCGGCAGCAGAATATATTTTTTCAGGCTCAGCCGGATGGATGTATGCCGGCAGAGAACCGTAAAGCCGTAGCTAAAAGAGATCACCTGGCAGGCAATCGAGCTGATCGGCGCGCCGTAGATGTTGATGGACGGCTGACGGATCAAAATGACGTTTAGAATAAACTTTGCCACACATCCGATAAAGAGTCCGGTTGCCGGTGCGTAAATCTTGCCGATTCCCTGCAATGAGCCGGAAATGGTCTGGTTGAGTGCGATAAAAATTAAGGCAATCGAGCTGATCTGCAAAAGGTCATACCCGGACGCGCTGTTATGATAAATTAGCTGATAAATCGGCTTTGCCAGCGTGATATATCCAACGGCACAGGGGAAAATGATCAGAATGGAGATCAGAAAGGAATAGGAGATTTTCTCGCTTGCTTCCTTTTTGTTTCCCACTTTCAGCGCCCCTGCAATGGACGGCACCAAAACGGTTGCAAAGGCAATATTCATCGCAATCGGCAGATTTAAGAGTGTGTCGCTTTTTCCAAGCTCTCCGGACAGGCGAACAGCCTCTTTTGTCAGTTCTGCCATGGTCGGATTCAGAATTTCTGCTACCTTGCCATGCGCCGGAATCATGGCTGCAAATGCAATCTGAATGCCGCGTGTGATGGTTGCCGTGTCCACAATCCGGTTGATGGCAGAAATAATACCGCCAAGCGAAATCGGAATGGAGATTAAAAGAATGGTTTTGCACATTTTTCCAAACGGCATGGAGAGCGTTTTTTCGGAATTGTTCTGCATGTTCTTTTTAATTTTCGGTTTGTTCCGGAAATAGAACCACACTAAGTATAAAAAGCTCAAAACTGTTGCAATCGTTGTCGCAAAATTTGCGCCGGCAGCAAGGCAGTAGGCTTTCATATCCGCGTCGCGGTAAAAGGTCAGCTGACCCATTTTCCAAACGATCAGAATGGTAAAAAAACATTTAAATACCTGCTCTAACACTTGGGAGGAGCTGGTTGCCTTCATGTCGCTCATGCCGACAAAATATCCCCGGATCACGGCAGAAAGGCAGACAAACAGGATGGAGGGCGAGAGCGCCATCAATACATATTTTGCGCCGTTTGCGTTTTCCATGGAAAGCACATGGTTCACAATAAAATCTGACCCGAAATAGAGGAGTACGGAGCAAACCGCGCCAATGATGAAAAAGAGTGCGAGTGCGGTTTTGAAAATATGATGCGCGCCTTTGTAGTCGCCGATTGCATTTCGCTCCGAGGTCATTTTTGAAATCGCATTCGGAATTCCGACCGAGGAGATGGCTAAAAGCAGGGTATACACCTGAAAGCCGGCATTGTAATATCCGTTTCCCTGCGAACCGAAGCCGTCCATATTGATGATTACCATGCGGTAGATCATGCCGAGCAGCTTGACAGCAATCTGGGAAAACAGAATAATTGCCACGTTGATCATAAAGGATTGTTTTTTGTTTTCTTTCATTTGTAGATCCTTTCTTTTAAAAGCAGAGTTTTGTTTTTTTGCGGATTTCCGCTAAGCCCTCCGCGGATAAAACAGAAAGCCGGTTCAGTCTGGAAAGCTCGCCGCGGACTTCCTCTGGTGTTTCAATTGCCCGGCGGAAAAAATCCGCTTCATATTTCATATCGTTTTCTTTGTCTGACTGATAAAGCGTTTTTTTAGCGCCATCGTTTAAAATGAGAGAAACTCCGTCAAAGCTGGAGATTTTCTGAATCAAAATTGCACCCGCATCACCGATAATCTGCGAGGGAACAGCCTGATTTGCCGCTTTGGAATAAGAGAGGACAACCTGCTGATCCGGATAGTGCAAAATGGCATCCCCGTAAAGATCAATCCCGTTTTTCAAAAGCTTTGCATTTGCAGTTACGCTTTCATATGCCCCAAAAAAACGGAGCGCCGGGTACAGACAGTAGACGCCAATATCCATCACCGCGCCTGCCTCTAAATCCGGGTTAAAAATATTCGGCAGCTCTCCGCGCAAAAGCGCCGGATAGCGTGAGGAAAGCTGCTGAAACACAAAGCTTGCTTGGCTGATTCTGCCGAGCAGCGGCAGTGCGTCCTCAATTGCTTTTGCACCGGGCGTGAACATGGACTTGATCGCCTCTAAAAAGACCACACCGTTTTCTTCTGCAAGCCTTAGCAGCGTTCGCACGCGATCGCCGCTTCTTGCCACAGGTTTTTCACATAGAATATGTTTTTTTGCCGATAACAGCATTTTTGCCTGTTCAAAATGGCAGGCATTCGGACTGGCGATATAAACGGCATCAATTTCTTTGTCAGCTGCAAGCGCGGCAAGGTCGGTATAAACCTTTTGCACGCCGTATTCTGCGGCAAATTCCTTTCCGCGCTCCTCTGTTCTGGAATAAACTGCACAAAGCGACAGACCGCCGGCAAGCTCTGCCGCGCCGATCAGACTTTTTGTGATCCAGCTTGTTCCGATTACTGCATAGCGTACCACTCAAATTTCCTCCTATGCTCTGTCAAACATATCGGCAAGTCGTCTTGCCGATTTTGCAAGATTCTGCATTCCCTCAAACACGTTATCCTTTTGAAAGTCTTTTAAATAAGAGTCTGCTTCTAAGGTAAACCAGCCGTCGTAGCCGATTTTCTTTAAAGCTGCCACAATTGGGGCAAAGTCGATCGACATGGAAAACGGAAGCTGGTGATAGTCGTGCCAGCAGTCGTTATCGTGGATATGCAGGGCTTTCAGCCTGCTGCCGAGCGCAAGCGCCATATTTGCCGCGCCAGACCCAGAACCGCGCATTTCCGCATGACCAATATCCAGGCATGCAACCAAATAATCATCATTCACGGCATCCAAATGCGCCAGAAAGCTTTCGGAGGTAGCGCATGCGGCAAAGGAGGATTCGTCCTTGTCAAAGTCCCAGTTCCACATATTTTCTGTTGCAATTTTCACATGATGCTCCTTTGCAAAGGGAAGAAGCTCTAAGTACATTTCAGCATTTTCCTCCGGGGACATGTCGTTATTCGGGTGAATCACACAGATCGATCCGCCGGCTTCTGCTGTACACTCAATTGCTCTTTTTAAATATGGACGAACCTCCGGTGAGGCAGACGGAAAAGGTGCATGCGACTGATTGCACACAATGCCATTGTCCAGTCCGATTTGCTTAAGCTTTCTTGCAAATGCAAGATAATTTGTTCCGGACAATGGATGATTTTGATTGATGCCCATTTCAAACATGGAAAAATCCCAGGCGTCAAAGCCTGCTTTTGCCACATACTCCACTGCTTTTTCTTCGCCAAGCAGCGAGGAAGCAACCTCTATCTGCGTTGATATTTTCATAGAAACCATCCCTTTCACATTCTTAATATACATTTTATTATAACACAAATTTTATAAAAATCAATGAAAATTCATAAAAAAACAGGAATTACAGATAATATAAGTATAGGGTATTCCAAAAAATGCATAACCGTATGAAACATTTGCATTTTACAAATTATCAAAAGTGTGTTAAAATTTTAACAAAGATAAGAATTACTTATCTGGCACCCGGAGGAAGTTTTTAGAAAGAGAGGTTTTGACGATGGAGAAGAAGTACAGGATTGTGGAAAATGTGGAAACCTTGGAGCAGGCTCTGTCCCAGGTTCGCGCGGCACAAGAGGTGTTTGCTTCCTATTCACAGGAGCAGGTGGATGAGATTTTCAAAGCAGCAGCAATGGCGGCGAATCAGGCAAGGATTCCGCTGGCAAAAATGGCAGTGGCTGAAACCGGAATGGGCATTGTTGAGGATAAGGTGATCAAAAATCACTATGCAGCAGAATATATTTATAATGCCTATAAGGATACGAAAACCTGCGGTGTCGTAGAGGAGGACAAAGCCTACGGAATCACAAAGATTGCAGAGCCGATCGGCGTGATTGCGGCGGTGATTCCGACCACAAACCCAACGTCCACAGCAATTTTTAAGACGCTTTTAGCTTTAAAAACGCGAAACGGTATCATCATCAGTCCGCACCCCCGCGCAAAGGAAAGTACCATTGCAGCGGCAAAGATTGTCCTGGAGGCGGCGGTTGCAGCAGGTGCACCGGAGGGGATCATCAGCTGGATTGACGTTCCGTCTTTGGAAATGACGAATATGGTAATGAAAGAAGCGGATATTATTCTTGCAACCGGAGGCCCCGGCATGGTTCGGGCGGCATATTCCTCCGGAAAGCCGGCAATCGGAGTCGGCGCAGGAAACACCCCGGCAATTATCGACGATACGGCAGATATTCTCTTAGCGGTCAATTCCATTATTCATTCTAAAACCTTTGATAACGGTATGATCTGCGCATCGGAGCAATCAGTGATTGTGCTGGATTCTGTGTATGACAGAGTGAAACAGGAATTTGCCGACCGCGGCTGCTACTTCCTGACAGAGGAAGAATGCGAAAAAGTTCGGAAAACCATTCTGAAAAACGGCGCGTTAAATGCAAAGATCGTTGGTCAGAGTGCGCATACGATTGCAGAGCTTTCGGGTGTAGAGGTTCCGGAAAAAACAAAAATCCTAATCGGTGAGGTTACCTCGGTAGAGCTTTCGGAGGAATTTGCGCATGAAAAGCTTTCCCCGGTTCTGGCAATGTATCGTGCAGAAAGCTTTGAGGAGGCAATGGAAAAGGCAGACCGGCTGATTGCAGACGGCGGTTTCGGGCATACATCCAGTGTATATCTGAATGCAGAAACAGAAAAAGCCAAGATCGCAGCATTCGGAGAACGGATGAAAACCTGCCGGATTTTAGTGAATACACCGTCCTCCCATGGCGGAATCGGTGATTTATACAACTTTAAGCTTGCACCGTCGCTGACGCTTGGATGCGGTTCGTGGGGCGGAAATTCCGTTTCGGAGAATGTTGGTGTCAAGCATTTGCTGAATATCAAAACGGTTGCCGAAAGGAGAGAGAATATGCTGTGGTTCAGAGCGCCGGAAAAGGTGTATATGAAAAAGGGATGCCTGCCGGTTGCGTTGGCAGAACTGAAACAGGTGATGGATAAAAAGCGCGTCTTTATTGTAACAGACAGCTTTCTTTATCGAAACGGCTATACAAAAGCGGTGACAGATAAGTTAGACGAAATGGGAATCCTGCATAAAACATTCTTCGAGGTTGCGCCCGATCCGTCTTTAGAGAGTGCAAAGAAAGGCGCGGCAGAGATGACGGCATTTGAGCCGGATTGCATTATCGCGGTCGGCGGCGGCAGTGCGATGGATGCGGCAAAAATTATGTGGGTGATGTATGAGCATCCGGAGGTTGACTTTATGGATATGGCAATGCGGTTTGTCGATATCCGGAAAAGAATTTACACGTTCCCCAAGATGGGAGAAAAAGCATACTTTATCGCGATTCCGACCACAGCCGGAACGGGCAGTGAGGTGACGCCGTTTGCGGTAATTACAGACGAAAAAACCGGCGTGAAATATCCGCTGGCAGATTACGAGCTGCTCCCGAAGATGGCAATTATCGATGCAGATTTGATGATGGACGCACCGAAAGGTCTGACGGCTGCCTCCGGTATTGACGCAGTAACCCATGCATTGGAGGCATATGCGGCAATGCTTGCAACCGATTTCACAGACGGTCTTGCACTTCGTGCTTTGAAAATCCTCTTTGAATATCTGCCGCGTGCCTATGACAACGGTCAGCACGACGCAGAGGCGAGAGAAAAGATGGCGAATGCGGCAACGATGGCAGGTATGGCATTTGCAAATGCATTTTTGGGTGTTTGCCATTCCATGGCGCATAAGCTTGGCGCATTCTATCATCTGCCCCACGGTGTGGCAAATGCATTAATGATTGACGAGGTACTGCGCTTTAACGCATCCGAAACCCCGGTCAAGATGGGAACGTTTTCACAGTATGACCATCCGCATACTCTGGCACGCTATGCTGAGGTGGCAGATTATTTAGAAATCGGCGGAGCGAATGAGGAAGAAAAGTTAGAAAATCTGATCCGTGCGCTGGATGAGCTGAAAGAACGCGTGGGCATTAAAAAGACGATCCGGGATTACGGTGTGGACGAAAAGGAATTTTTGGAACGATTGGACGAATTGTGTGAGCAAGCCTTTGACGATCAGTGCACCGGAGCAAATCCGCGCTATCCCTTAATCAGTGAAATCAAGGAAATGTATTTGCATGCATATTATGGAGGTGAACAGGCATGAATTTAGAAAAAGTAATTGCAGTTCGGACGGACAAAACAGTCTATCGTGACGGAGACGCAGCCATCAAGGTGTTTAATGAGGACTATTCCACGGCAAATGTCCTGAATGAGGCATTGAATCAGGCAAGAGTGGAGGAAACAGGACTCAATATTCCAAAGCTCCGGGAGGTAACCAAGCTGGATGGAAAATGGGCAATCGTGACCGATTTCGTAGAGGGCAAAACCCTGGAGCGGCTCATGAAAGAGAATCCGGAAAAGTGGGATGAGTATTTGAATTTGTTTGTGGATATTCAGGTAGAAATCCATAGCAAAAAAGCGCCGCTTTTGAATAAGCTGAAAGATAAAATGCAGAGAAAAATTTCGGAAACCGATTTAGACGCCACCACGCGCTATGAGCTGCATACGCGCCTGGAGGGAATGCCGAAGCATAAAAAGGTTTGCCATGGCGATTTTAACCCCAGTAATATCATCATCCGACCGGATGGCGTGCCGTTCATTCTGGATTGGTCGCATGCAACCCAGGGAAACGCAGCCGCAGACGCAGCAAGAACCTATCTTCTGTTCTGCCTTGCCGGCAACACCAAGGGCGCAGATCAGTATTTAAAGCTGTTCTGCGATAAAACCAATACCGCACGCCAGTACGTGCAAAAATGGATCCCCATCGTCGCAGCCTCCCAGCTTGTCAAACAAAACCCAAAAGAACGCGAATTTCTGATGAACTGGATTGATGTTGTGGAATATGAATAAGATCAAAAGCAGAAAGCCGGATGGGTCGGCTTTCTGCTTTTTAATTTCAAATGTGTATAAGCTGTTAAAAATGCAAAAAGAATATAGAGAAAATCACGAATTGCAATGGGAGAATCAATTTGGCTGCGTGGCGGGGGTGCGTTTTCAGAGAAAAAATATGTCCGAATCGTAAATTTTAAAGTTTTTTTCAAAAAAAGGTGGTAATTTTAAACAAAGTGTGTTATACTAAGATTTAGGTGTAGCTATCTGGGGGGTCAGATAGCGTGTACTAAGAATATAACATTTGCTATGCAGGTGTTTGTGCGCCTTATCCTGCCTGTCGGATAAGAATACGCGTATATGATTTGCAGGCAGAAAGGCTATGGATTTTGTATGGGATTATTTGACAAACTGTTCGGAACCTATTCCGAACGGGAATTAAAGCGGATTACCCCGATTGCAAACGCGGTGGAGGCATTGTCTGAGGATATGGCAAAGCTGTCCGATGCGGAACTGCGCGCAAAAACAGATGAATTTAAACAGAGAATTGCCGCTGGCGAAACGTTGGACGATTTGCTGCCGGAGGCATTTGCTGTTATGCGTGAGGCGAGCTGGAGAGTGCTTGGCATGAAGCACTTTTATGTTCAGGTGATCGGTGGTATTATTCTGCATCAGGGAAGAATTGCAGAAATGAAAACCGGTGAGGGTAAAACTCTGGTTTCCACACTCCCGGCATATCTGAACGCACTGACCGGCAAGGGGGTACATATCGTTACTGTAAACGATTACCTTGCAAAGAGAGACAGTGAGTGGATGGGAAAGGTTTATCGCTTCTTAGGTCTGAGCGTTGGTTTGATTATTCATGATATGAATAATGATGAGCGGCGCGAGGCATATGCTGCGGATATTACCTATGGAACAAATAACGAACTTGGCTTTGACTATCTGCGTGACAACATGGTGATCTATAAGGAGCAGATGGTGCAGAGAGGTCATAATTATGCTGTGGTCGATGAGGTGGACTCCATTCTAATCGACGAGGCGAGAACACCTTTGATTATTTCGGGTGTCGGCGACAAGGCAACCGATCTTTATGAGCAGGCAGATCGCTTTGTCCGTTCGCTCACCAAAAAGGTTGTGACCGAGCATGATGATAAGCAGCTGGATGAGGACGTAACCGAGGATTATATTGTGGATGAAAAGGCAAAGTCCGCTGCACTGACCGACCGCGGTATTGAAAAGGCGGAGCGGTTCTTCGGGATTGAAAACCTGTCCGACCCGGAAAATATGAAGATTCAGCATCATGTGAACCAGGCATTGCATGCGCATGGTGTGATGCACCGGGACAAGCAGTATGTGGTGGATAACGGCGAGGTTAAAATTGTAGATGAATTTACCGGAAGAATCATGCCGGGACGCCGTTATTCCGACGGCTTACATCAGGCAATTGAGGCAAAAGAGGGTGTCACAGTTGAAAAAGAGAGCAGAACGCTTGCAACCATCACCTTCCAGAATTTCTTCCGACTTTATAACAAGCTTTCCGGTATGACCGGTACGGCGCTGACCGAGGAGGCAGAGTTCCAGGAAATCTACCATTTAGACGTGGTAGAAGTGCCGACAAACCGCCCGGTTCAGCGTATTGACGAGCATGACGCAGTTTACAAGACAGAGGCAGGGAAATTCCATGCCGTGATTCGTCAGATTAAGGAATGTCATGAAAAGGGACAGCCGGTTCTGGTGGGTACGGTCAATATTGATAAATCTGAGGTACTCTCGGCAATGTTAAAGCGTGAGGGCATTAAGCATGAGGTGCTGAATGCAAAGTATCATGCAAAGGAAGCAGAAATTGTTGCACAGGCAGGAAAGCAGGGCGCAGTCACGATTGCAACCAATATGGCAGGTCGTGGTACGGATATTATTCTGGGCGGTAACGCGGATTATATGGCGCGCCATGAGCTGAAAAAGCGCGGTATGTCGGATGAACTGATTGCAGAGGCAACCGGATATGCAGAAACGGACGATCAGGAAATTATTGACGCAAGACTGCAATATCAGGAACTGAATGAGAAATTCAAAGCAGAATTAAAGCCTGAGCAGGAGGCTGTCCGGGCAGCAGGCGGATTGTATATTATTGGAACGGAGCGGCATGAGTCCCGGCGAATTGATAACCAGCTGCGCGGTCGTGCCGGACGCCAGGGCGATCCGGGTGCTTCGAAATTCTTCCTCTCCTTAGAGGATGATCTGATGCGTATTTTCGGATCGGATCGTGTGAAAAAGATGGTAGAAACCCTGGGCTTAGAGGAGGATCAGCCGATTGAGGCAAAGATTCTTTCCAAGTCGATTGAAAATGCGCAGAAGAACTTAGAGGGCAGAAACTTTGATACCAGAAAGCATGTGCTTCAGTATGACGAGGTAATGAATGAGCAGAGAAAGATCATTTATGCACAGCGTCAGGCAGTGTTGGACGGCGAGGATATCAGCTCCACCATCCATCTGATGATCGGTTCGATTATCGACGCTGCACTGGATGACTATATCGGTATTACAGATATTCCGGAGGAATGGAATCTCTCCGCACTTACAGAATTTGCAAATACCAATCTGAATGCAATGGGCGAATTTGTGATTGAGCCGGATGAACTGGAAACGATCACAAAGGAGGACATCCGGGAACGCCTGATCGACGTTGCAGAGCGTCGCTATGAGGAGCAGGAGGAGACGTTTGGTGAGAACATGCGCGAGCTGGAGCGCGTGATTATGCTTCGTGTGGTTGATACACTTTGGATGGATCATCTGGACGAGATGGAGCATGTGAAGCATGAAATCGGTCTGCGCGCCTACGGTCAGCATGATCCGGTGGTAGAATACCGGAATGTCGGCAGTGAACTGTACGAGGGTATGCTGCATGCAATTAAGCGTGATACGGTTCGCTATGTCCTGAGTGCAAAGCCGCGGATTGAGATTAAGCGTGAACAGGTTGCAAAGCCGGTGGATACCGGAAATGACGGTTCTCTGGGAAATCAGCCGAAACGTGCAAAAAAAGAGCCGGGAAGAAATGATCCGTGCCCCTGCGGAAGTGGGAAAAAATACAAAAACTGCTGCGGCAGAAACGCATAAAGAATAGGCTGTCTTACACAGGACAGCCTGTCTTTTCGATCAAATAATTTTAAAGGATGTGAATAATATGTTAGAATACGAACAGGCAAGACTGCAATTGCAGGGTCTGGAAAAAAACATAGAAGATTTGAGGGATGCACTTTGACATTGCCGGAACAGTGTCAGAGATTGCAAAGTTAGAGGAAGAAAGCGCAGCGCCCGGATTCTGGGACGATATGGAGAAGTCGCAGAAAGTGCTGCAAAGAACCAAACAGCTCAAGGATAAGGTAGAACGCTTTGAAAAGCTCAAAACCGCCTGGGAGGACGCATTGGTTCTGATTGATTTAGCGGATGAAGAAAATGATGAGAGCATGCTGGGCGAAATCCAGAAAGCGTCGGATGAGGTCAATGAGGAATTGGAGAAAATGACCCTGGAAACGCTCCTGTCCGGTCCGTATGATAAAAATAACGCGATTATGACGTTCCATGCCGGAGCAGGCGGAACAGAGGCGCAGGACTGGTGTGAGATGCTCCTCCGGATGTATCAGATGTATGCACAGAAGAATGGTTATAGTGTCACCACGCTGGATCTTCTGCCCGGAGATGATGCCGGAGTGAAAAGTGCAACCATCATGATCAGCGGACTGAATGCCTATGGCTATCTGAAAGCAGAAAAAGGAGTTCACCGCCTGGTGCGGATTTCTCCGTTTGACGCGTCGGGCAGACGGCATACGTCTTTCGCATCCATTGAGGTCATGCCGGAAATTGATGATGACGTGGAAATCAATATCCGACCGGAGGATTTGAGAGTGGATACCTACCGTGCCAGCGGTGCAGGCGGTCAGCATATTAATAAGACTGATTCCGCCATCCGGATCACCCATATTCCAACCGGTGTTGTGGTGTCTTGTCAGACCCAAAGATCGCAGCATCAGAATCGTGAATATGCGATGCGGATGTTAAAATCCAAGCTGGCAGAAATTGCAGAACAGCAGCAGAAAGAGAAAATTGAGGATATTAAGGGTGTGCAAAAGGAAATTGCCTGGGGCAGCCAGATCCGCTCCTATGTGTTCCATCCGTATACCATGGTAAAGGATCACCGTACCAATTATGAAGTTGGAAATATCGGCGCAGTGATGGACGGAGACTTGAATGGATTCATTAATGCATACTTGCAGATGAAAGCAAAGGAAGCAGCTGAATAACAAAAAACGCGCCTACAGGCGCGTTTTTTGTTATTGACTGATGATGTTTTAAGTCAAAGCAGGATCAGTCTGTAACATTGAAAGGACAGCCGCTTTTCAGCTGTCCTGTTTGTGTAGGTTTAAAGATGTGTTTAATATTTCACAATATCCTTTCCCAGCACCGGGGGTTTTTGTTCCTTCAAGATCCGATGGGCATTTTTTGCGGCGGTTTTGGCTGCGAGGATGAAGCCTTTTTCGTTTATATGCGAATTTGGATACCCATAATAGGAGTCGCGGCAAAAAGAATATTTGGGTGCTGGTTCTTTGGTATAGAAATTTTCGGGGGTTTCCATAAAATGCGGATCGGGCATAAAGGAAATATCACGTGTGATGATGTAGGCGTTTGGAGTTTCTTTACAAAAATCCTCCTGCGCCTGCATCACATGGCAGGTATCATGTGTAAACCAATAGCCGGTACGGATAATCAGAAACAGATCAAATCCGATTTTTTGCGCTTTCTCCCAAATCAGAAAAATCTTTTTTTGATATTCTGCACAGCTGTTTTGAGAATCGCTTTCCCCCTGATTCCAGACAAGGACTTTTTTTCCGCAGGCATTTGGATATGCCATTTCTGCATCCTGGAAAAATGCCTGGCACTTCTTGCAGTAGATCTCCTCGGCATCCCCTGTACCGGTGAGGGGCGAAAAGCCATTTGGCGCGGCAAACCGGTTATATTCGTCTATCATTTCTTTGGAAAAAAAGTGATCCGCAGAAACCCCGCCTTTTGCAATATGAGCCACAAGTGCCGTTTCTCCGAGCCGCTCCCATTCCTCACAAAAGTATGGAACAAGGCTTGCTGCCGGATTTCTTTCGCTTTCCGAATAGGCAGAGAACGGTTTAACGGTTTTTTCCTCGCTGCTATCCAAATTCGATAGCGCCGACACAAAATAAGTGTTTTTTTCATAGTCGCAAAGCATGCTTTTTCCGGCATTATCGGTATTTTGGTATGCAGCTTTTGGGTCATGATAAAGAAACTCTCCGGTGTCGTAGCTGACCGGAACAAAGCTGCCATTTGCGTTTCCGCGGTGAACCGGATTATAGCGGTATTCCAGAGAGCGTTTAACGTTCAGCAAATGCTTTGGCGGCAGAACGCACGCTCCCATCATATTCGATTGTCCTGCAAAAACAAATAAGTCGTACTGCATAAAAAATCCTCCCCATATTTTGCTTTTACCATTATAGCATGAAATGTATCTCCTGTCAATCTACGCAGAGTAGAAAACAACTAAAAAGGCTGCACCCTTTTTTGCCATTGTTCATATTATGTCGTAGTGATAAATTCATGATATTGGAGTGAGGAATATGTGTTCCATTGCAGGAATGATTAATTTTCAGAAAAATTATCTGACGTACCCGGCATACAACCGGCTTTTAGTCCGGGAAATGGCGGCAACAATGCGTCACCGCGGACCGGACGCGTCCGGAGAATGGGTGGGGGAGCATGCGGCATTTTCCCATACCCGGCTTGCCGTCATTGACCCGGAGGGCGGCGCACAGCCGATGAAACGCTGTGTGGACGGATACGATTTTGTGATTACATATAACGGAGAGCTTTACAACGCGGAAGATTTAAAGCAGGAGCTTTCTGCGTTCGGGTACACGTTTGAAACCTCGTCCGATACCGAGGTACTGCTCTATTGCTACATCCATTACGGCGAGGCATGTGCTGAAAAACTCAACGGAATCTATGCGTTCTGCATTTGGGATTCTATGCGGCAGAGAGTCTTTTTCTGCCGGGATCGGTTTGGTGTAAAGCCGCTGTTTTACACCTGCTTTGACGGTACGATCCTATTTGCGTCCGAACTGAAAGCGTTTTTCTGCCATCCTGCGATGAAAGCGGAGGTAGATACAGTCGGCTTGCAGGAGCTTTTTGCCATCTCTCCGGCACGGACACCGGGGTGCGGTGTGTTCCGAAATGTGCATGAGTTAGAGCCAGGATATCTGATGATTGCAGACCGGAACGGAATCCGGGAAAAAGCATACTGGAAATTGGAAAGTCATGAGCATGAGGATGATTATGAGGAGACCATTCAAAATGTGCGCCGTCTGGTTTGTGACAGCGTGGAGCGGCAGCTGGTGTCGGATGTTCCGATCGGAACGCTCCTTTCCGGCGGACTGGATTCCAGTATCATCACCGCCATTGCTGCAAATTATATGAAAGAGCGCGGGCAAACGCTCTCCACCTATTCCTTTGACTATGTGGATAATGACAAGTATTTTAAAGCGTCGGCATTTCAGCCGGACGCAGACCGCCCCTGGGTGGAGCGTATGCAGGAGGAATTTCAGACTGACCACACCTTTTTGGAATGTGATAACACTGAGCTTTTAGACTACCTTGTTCCGGCGATGAAATATAAGGATTTGCCGGGTATGGCAGATGTGGACGCGTCACTGTATTATTTCTGCCGTGAGATCAAAAAGAAGCATACGGTGATTCTGTCCGGTGAGTGTTCAGATGAAATTTTCGGAGGATACCCGTGGTTTCGAAGTGAGCAGGCATTTAAAACGCCGGCATTTCCCTGGTGCTACGATCTTTCGCTCCGAAACAGCATCCTGAAACCGGAGGTGGCAAGATCGCTTGATTTAGACGGCTATTCCAGAATGCGTTATGAGGAATCCATTGCTAAAACGCCGCGTTTTTCCGGAGATTCCGAGGAGGAGCGGAGAAGAAGGGAAATTTCTTATTTGAATATTGTCTGGTTTATGACCAATCTCTTAGATCGCAAGGATCGGATGAGCATGGCAAGCGGCTTAGAGGTGCGCGTGCCGTTCTGTGATCACCGTTTGGTAGAGTATGTTTGGAATATTCCGTGGGAATTTAAAAACCGGAATAATGTTTCTAAAAATATTCTGCGCGAGGCAGCCGTCGGACTGCTCCCGGAGGATGTTTTGTACCGGAAAAAGAGTCCCTATCCGAAAACGCATAACCCGAAATATGAAAAGCTGGTGAAGGAGCGGCTTTTGGAAATCATCCAGAACCCCAATGCCCCTATCCTGACCTTTGCCGACCGCGGAACGATAGAAAAAATATGCCGTGAGGGAACATCCGACTATGGCAAACCGTTTTTCGGTCAGCTCATGGCAGGTCCGCAGTTTATCGGCTATCTGATTCAGCTGAACGCATGGTTTGAAACTTATCATGTCAGTATCTATTAAGAATACAGCGAAACAGTGCCGAGTCTGAATGCTCTGCACTGTTTTGTTATTTACTTTTTGCCGGATTTTTTTGCAGGATTTTATGCAAGCCTGTCCATTTTTGTTCTTTTTCCTGCCAGGCTGTCAGGATTTTTTCCAGGCTTTTTGCAGAGCGGACGAGGCGCGGATGGGAGAGGGGGAGTTTATCTTCCATCCGCGAAAGGCGTTTGCGTTTGGTGTCGATCAGGATTCCGCAGAAAAACAGGGAAAAAGAGAGAAGCAATAATTTTAGTTTTTTCATAGATCAATCTCCGCAATCAGTTCCCGGAGTGTTTTTGCTGAGTTTAAAAGACCTCGCAGCTCCTGCTCGCTAAAGGGGACTTCCAGAATTTTTTCAATGCCGTCGCCGCCAACCTTGGTCGGGACGGACAGTGCCACATCGGAAATTCCATACTGCCCGTCGAACACGCTGGAAACGGTTAAGATAGAGTTTTCATCTCCGGCGATACATTCCACGATTTTTGCCACTGCCACTGCGATAGCATAATAGGTTGCACCCTTTTTCTGAATGATTTCATATGCCGAGTTTTTGACTTCTTCGTACATCCGGTCGAGGTCGCCGATGGCGCATTTTCCGGTGTAGCGGCAAAATTCGTGCATGGACATGCCGCCGATATTGGTAACACTCCATGCCGCAACCTCGCTGTCTCCATGCTCTCCGATCACATAGGTATGACAGTTACGCGCATCAATTCCGGTTTGACGGCTGATCATATACTTTAACCGTGAGGTATCCAGCACCGTTCCCGAACCTAACACCTGGTTTTTCGGCAGTCCGGACAGACGGTAGGTAACATAGGTCAGGACGTCCACCGGATTGGTGACGGTCAGGAGAATAATATCCTCCGGCGCATATTTCATAATTCCGGAAACAATCGATTTAAAAATTTCCACGTTCTGCGAAAGGAGTGCACGTCTGGACTGACCGGGTGTCTGCGCCGCACCGGCTGTGATTACTACGATATCCGCGTCTGCACATTCCTGATAGTCGCCCGAAATCACACGGACAGGCTTTTGAAAGGACACGCCGTGTGCAATATCCATAGCGTCCCCTTCTGCCTTGTTACGGTTAATATCAATCAGCACGATTTCTGAAAACAAACCGCCGAGCATAATGGTATAGGCTGTGGTCGCACCGACAAGTCCTGCTCCGACCACAACAAGCTTTCCTCGAAACATTTCTATCATCCTCTTTCTTTTTTCGTATATAGGTATTTCCTTGCTTTTATTAGTATAACAAAAGGATGCGGAAAATATTTGTCGAACGAAATTTTTGTTTCGTCAAAAGAAGTGTTTTTTCGATAAAGGGAAATTGTTCCATAAACAAGAAATTAAGAGGGAAGCAAATTCTACGAAAGGAAAGGGAAAGAACATGGAGGTTAAACTACTTGGAGAAAAACACGCGGTTTTGGTCAGGATTCAGGGAGAACTGGATCATCATCTGGCAGGAGAACTGCGCGAAGCAATTGACGAAACAATCCGCCGGACAAACGCGGTCAATGTGATTTTTGATTTCGGATCGGTCGGCTTTATGGATAGCTCCGGAATCGGTATGATTATGGGACGCTATAAGGTGGCAAGAGCGCTGGGAGGACAGGTTTATGTGTTCGGTGCAAATGCGCAGATCAAACGGATTATTGAAATGTCCGGGATCCGGAAGATTGTAAACGTATCGGACAGCTATGAGCAAATGATAAAGCAGATAGGATGAGGTGATAAGTCCGAATAAAATCGCCCATAGCACAACTTTTTGCTCGGAGCGGTACCATCGTACAGCGACTCTCGCTGCAAAGCAGCACTCTGAGCGATTTTCTTTCAGACTTATGTTTTGTGCCTTGTAGTACGGAAAGGAATGATTATAAAAATGGAAAACAGAATGAGACTGGAATTTACAAATGAATCCTGCAACGAGCGTTTCGCACGGATGACGGCAACGGCATTTGCCGCTCTGTTAGATCCGACGGTGGAGGAACTAGCAGAAATCAAAACGGCGATATCCGAGGCGGTCACCAATGCCATCATCCACGGCTATGCTAAGAAAACCGGGATTGTAGTGATGGAGGGTGAAATCCATGAGCATACGATTATTTATACGATCCGGGATTATGGATGCGGAATTGAGAATGTGGCAAAGGCTCGCGAACCGCTCTATACCGGGAAACCGGAATTGGAACGGTCCGGCATGGGATTTTCCATTATGGAATGCTTTATGGACCGGGTGGACGTGGAGAGTCAGCTCGGCGTGGGGACAACGGTTCGTCTGACAAAGGAACTTCGCGTATGAACAGAAATCAGGAGCTGTTAGAACGGGCAAAAAAAGGGGATCGCGCGGCGGAGGAAACGCTGGTGGAGGAGAATATGCGCCTGGTATTCAGCGTTGCCGGCAGGTTTCGTTCCACCGGGTATGAGATGGAGGATCTGGTGCAGTTAGGCTCAATCGGACTGGTTAAGGCGATCAAAAAATTTGATTTGTCCTATGATGTGAAGCTTTCCACCTATGCAGTTCCTATGATTCTGGGAGAAATCCGGCGGTTTTTGCGGGATGACGGAATGCTAAAGGTGAGCAGAAGTGTGAAAGAAACAGCAATGCATGCTGCAAGGTACATAGACGCGCTCAGAATCCGGCTGGGCAGAGAACCGACGATTGCCGAGGTGGCGGCAGAGAGCGGACTGCCGGAGGAAAGTCTGATTGAAGCATTGGACGCGTCCGCCCCGGTAGAATCGATTGATAAAGGCTTTTCCGATTCGGACGGAAACGAAACACCTCTTCCGGTCGGCGGTGCAAATCCGGAGGACGCGATTTTAAATCATGTCATGGTGGAAACAATGCTAAACAGCTTAAAGCCGCGTGAGAGAACTATTCTGGAACTGCGGTATTTCAGAGGAAAAACGCAGAGCGAAATTGCAAAAATGATCGGCATATCCCAGGTGCAGGTTTCCAGAATTGAAAAAAGTGTTTTGCTGAAATTGCGGGAAGAACAGAAAAATTAACAATCCCTCAGTCACCGGTCAGGTGGCTGAGGGATTGTTAATAGAAAATCAAAATTCATCCTGTTCTTCTATTACGCCGTTTTCTGACTCGAATTTTCGAATGGCTGAATGAATCAGATAGAGAATTTCCCCGTTAATAGAGCGCCCCTCGTAGGCGGCTAAATATTTTAGCTTGCGCAGCGTTTCTGCAGTGCAGCGCAAACCAATATGCTTGTCTTTTTGCATTTAAAACATCCCTTTATCAATATTGTTTTAATTAATTTTATCATTTTAGTAAAAATTATTACTATTTTGTACTTGAATTAAGTACAAAATAGTTCTATAATAAGCATAGAAGGGGGTGACGAT
>CAKSJF010000023.1 GCA_934462945.1 uncultured Clostridia bacterium
GAAAGCGGACTTTCTTTTGCTGAAATAATTAAATACATTCCGATTAAAGATATTCTCTCGCTTTATAATCCGTATCATGAAATGGATATAAGACAATTTACGGATAAAATGAAAGACCTTTACAAATCGGCAAAACCCGATACAAACCTAAAAATTATAAGGAACAAACTAAAACTTACACAAAAAGAACTTTCAGAATTGTCTGGCGTTCCCGTGCGTACCATACAGCAATATGAGCAGCGGCAAAAGAATATTAACAGGGCACAGACCGAATATCTTGTGATGCTCTCAAAAGCATTGTCCTGTAAAATTGAGGATTTACTGGAATATGTGTGATTAGAAAGGAGTTATGAATTATGGCTGATGTTTATAAATTTAGAGTTAAATTACAGGAATTAGAAAAATATTTATGGCGAGATATTGAGGTTTCATCGCTATCTACTGTGGCAAAGTTAGGTTATGCTATTCTTGGTTCATTTCAGGCACAAGGCAGCCATTTATTTGGTATTACTTATGATTGTTTCAGATATGAATTTGATTATGACGGAGATGTGTCTGACAGTTTGGATGACCATATTGAAAATGTTATTCCACCCAATGTCTCAAAATTATCTTCATTGAAGTTAAATGTCGGAGATAAGATGGAAATGGAATATGACTACGGTGCAGGGTGGACATTTGATATTGAGCTTTTATCAATATCTCCTATGGTAAAGGGAACAGGAACACATTATCCGTATATCACAGACGGAGCTGGATGGGGTATTATTGAAGATACCTACCAGGGCGAACTTTTGGATTATATTAAGCAGATTGACGAAACGGGTGTTTTGCCAAAATTTGAACCTCATAGTATGCCTTTTTGCACAGCAAAGTGGGATTACAGAAGATTTGACATAGAAACTACAAATGCTTTGCTTAAAGGCGACATTCAGCGGTTGCAAGAAGCATACGAGGAATTTGAAGATTGGTATTAAACACAAAAGGCACAGAACTAAAAACTCTGTGCCTTTGAAAACCCTTATTTTATGCGGCTTTTAAGAACCTCTGTTTGTTGCATATCATATGTATACTCGGAGCGGATGCTTTTAGTTTTACACCGAAGCGGCCGCCTTGTTTTACGATTTTCGGTTCGGCGAGGGTGAGTTCATCGGTACCGGGGGAGACGATACCGTAGCCTTTTTCGCGCACCTCATGGAGTGCGAATGCAACCTTATCATATTCGGACTTCATTTCAGAGAGTTCACGAATCAGGCGGATGAGATCCTCCTCGTTTTTGATTTCAAACCCGGATGCTTCGCCCAGGACGCGATAGAAAAGGTTTTCCGGCACGCTTAGCTGGATCACAACATTTCCCTGCCCAAGATCCATACCCTCGATATGGCTTTCCTGAATATATTCGCAGGAGCATAGTCCCTCGGTCAGTTTTTTTGCGTGGCGGATTTTTTCCACGTCCTGCACTTCTTCCAGAACTGATTCATAAATGGATTTTTCCAGCCAATGCTCCGAACCCAGGCTTTCTACCCAGCCGGGAAGCTTAATATTAATTTCCCGGAGCGGAAATTCAAACAGTACCGTTTCAATAATCCGGTTGATATCGTCTGCGTTCAGTTCCTCGCAGTTTACCGAAACAACCGGCACACCATAGTTTTCCTCCAGCTCAGCGCGGAGTTTCTGTGTTTTTGGATCGGTCGGATGGGTAGAATTCAAAAGCACGATAAACGGTTTGTTAATGCTTTTTAATTCATTTACCACACGCGTTTCCGCGGCTACATAGTCGGCGCGGTCGATTTCTGTAATACTTCCGTCTGTGGTTACCACCAGTCCGATGGTGGAATGCTCGGTGATTACTTTTTTTGTTCCGATTTCTGCTGCCTCGTAAAAGGGTACAGGCTGATCAAACCATGGGGTTTTGACCATGCGCGGTGCATCGTCCTCGATATAGCCAAGCGAACCGTCCACAATATAGCCGACGCAGTCGATCATGCGCACTTTCAGATTGGCATTATCACCCAGGTTAATGGAAACGGCTTCATTCGGAATAAATTTCGGCTCGGTTGTCATAATGGTTCTGCCGCCTGCCGACTGCGGAAGCTCATCCCGTGCGCGCTCTGCCTGATAGACGTTCGGAATATTCGGAATCACCAGCAAGTCCATAAACCGCTTAATAAAGGTTGATTTTCCGGTTCGTACCGGT
Source organism: uncultured Clostridia bacterium (assembly GCA_934462945.1). Taxonomy (GTDB): domain Bacteria; phylum Bacillota; class Clostridia; order UBA1381; family UBA1381; genus RQCD01. The sequence goes on from CAKSJF010000023.1 coordinate 2,198, forward strand.
CCGACCACGCCGATATAGACATCGCCGCCGGAGCGTTCGCTGATATCCTGGTAAAGATTGTATTCTGACATTTTGATTTCCTCCTCTAATTCGTACATGTTTGTATATGTATATCAGAAAACGTGCAGGAATATGACGCTTTTTTTTTAAATGCTCTTGTATCGGGAAGAATTTTGTGGTATATTTTTAAATAGGTGGTGATTATTTTGAAAAAATTAATTACGGTTGGAACATTGGTATCTCTCGGACTGGGGATTGTTTGCAGTCTTTTCTATCATCTGTGCGCAGAACGGAGCTTTCTTCCGTTTGCCATTACGTTTTGGACTACGTTTTATCATTTTTTGATGCGCGTTTTGGTTGCCTGTGCGGTGATCGGTATTCGCAGACGCTGGAATGCAGTTGACCGGAAAGCATTTTCGCTTGGAAAAACAGAGCGTGCATTTTATCGGCTGATTCGAATCAAAAAATGGAAGCAATATGCTCCAACCTACCGAAAGGAGCTGTTTGCCGTGAAGCAGGACGGCATGGAAACGCTTTATCATAATATGATTAACGCACAGCTTGGACATGAAATAATTGTTCTTTTAAGCTTTGCACCGCTCCTTTTGTCAAAACCGCTGGACGGTTTTCTTCCGTTTCTGATCACATCCGTCTTTGCCGCCCTGTTTGATTTGCAGTTTGTGATGATTCAAAGATATAACAGGGATCGGGTTTCTGCAATTTTGCACAGTCGTCAAATGCGGCACAATCCGACAAAATAGGACATGCGGCTTGACATTGTTTATAAACCATGTTATAATGAATTATCAGAATCATTACGTCTTGTGTAACAGAAATTTAATATAAAAATTAAAAAAAGGACTTGACAAAGATGACGGCGTGCCGCAAAATGATACATACATACATACATACATACATACATACATACATACATACATACATACATACATACATACATACCTGTAACAGGAAATTATTCTGTATAAAGACATTCATACGATTATTTGCTGCCGGGCTTCATCAGGCTGTGTACATAAAACCGTAGTGAAGGAGGGAAAGGGTATGAATATCTTGCTTTATGCAGAAGTGAATCTGCTTTGTCTCGCGATTCTGACGGTGATTGCGATTGGTATGCAGAATGGAGAGCGCAGCAGGCGGAGAAGTTTTTTTGAATCGTCGGTGTGGTGTTCGATTCTGGCAGGATTCTGCGATCTGCTTTGGAATATGGGGCAGACAAGCCATCTCACCATTTCACAGGCGAATGCGTATGCGATAAATTTTGTTTATTTTTTAGGTCTTAGCGGTGCGGCATTTTTTATGTTTCTGTATTTTGAACATCCTGCGCAAAGCTGGGTGTTAAAAAACAGGCTTACAATGGCGGCAGCGGCTCTGCCGGTTGCTGTGATGGCAGGCTTGTTGGTGCGGTCTTTGTTTGACGGCTGCATTTTCTATATTGATGATGCCGGAGGGTATCATCGTGGATCTATGTTTTATATGCAGCTGATTCTTTCCTATGGCTATGTTGTTTTAGCGGCGGCAGGGAAGCTTTTGCGTGTGATCCGGAGAGCAAGTTTTACAAGCCATGACGAGCTTTGTGCTGTGCTGCTGCTTGCAGTTCCGGCGCTTTTGAGCGGATTTGTACAGAGCAGAGTTCCGGAAGCGCCGGTTTCTGCGCTGGGAATTGTTATGGCAGATCTTCTGATCTATATTCATTCGCTGCAACAGATGGTGTCTACTGATGTGCTGACCGGAATCAGCAACCGCCGTGAGCTTTTGCGCGTGTTAGCAGAGCAAACCGACGCGCTCAACAGGGAGAATCATCTGTATTTTCTCTTTATTGATATTGATTCCTTTAAACAAATTAATGATATTTACGGACATAATGAGGGAGATCGCGTGCTAAGGCTGGTTGCGTCTGTCTTAAAGCATATTTGTCTGGAAACGAATGGATACTGCGGCAGATACGGCGGTGACGAATTTGCAGTTTTGCAGCGGATGGACTCGGAGGAGGAGATTGCTGCATTCCGGAAGAAAATTTGTGATGCAGTGGAGAAAAAAAGCAAGGCGGAGGCATTGGCATATACCGTCAGCGTGAGTATCGGCTGCGCAGAATACACTGGTGAAGGCATGGCGCTGCATGAACTGATTTCGCAGGCAGACAGCAATATGTACCACAGAAAAAATCATAAAAGAAGCTTATCGATATAAGGGAAGGGAGCGTACAGTTGAAAAAGAATTCTTCCTTAAATATTTATATTCTGTTCATGTTAGCGGCATTGGAAATTCTGATGTCCTTTACGTTTTTGGGGTATTTTCATATCCCGCCGATTTCCATTACTTTTGCATACATTCCGGTTGTGATGGCGGCATATCTGTTAGACCCTGCCGGGTCGGCGGCAATCGGCGCAGTGTTTGGACTTGCCAGCGTTTACAAGGCGACAGCCTCCTACGTGCAGGTGACGGATCAGATATTTTCTCCGTTTTTAAGCGGTAAACCGCTTGCAAGTATTCTTTTGGCGGTTGGGTCGCGCGTGCTGTTCGGTTTTCTGATCGGACTGATTTTTCAGGCGGCAAAGAAAAGCCGGCGCCGGAAAATCTGGATCGGCGTTGCCGGAGCGATCGCACCGAAATTTCACGGTCTTGTGGTATATATTGTGATGAGGATTTTGTTTCCGGAGATTATCAGAAATTATTTGATGGGATATTTTTTTACCTGGAGCGATATTCTTGCTCTGGTGGTTTGTGCGCTGCTCTCAGAAGCGCTGGATGCTCTTTCTCACAGCGGCGGATTTCAGAATTTCCAGAATGCGATCAATGATTCGCGGCGACATTCCTATTTTACAAGCAAATGCAAGCAGGGATTCCTGGCGGTGATTACGGTATTTGTGGTTGGCATGACGGTTGCGGCGGCATTCTTTTTCTCGAATCGTACCTCGGTGATGCTGGAAAGCCATCAGATGGATATTTCGGAGGAGATTCGGTTTGATCTGACACATTTGCAGATTCAGTTTTTGATGGCGGTGCTATCCTTAAACATGATTCTGGTTGTGATTTTAAAATTAAGCTATCAGTACGGAGAATATCAGCGGTATATTGGCGAAATTGATGTGACAACCAATGTGATGGGACGCAGAATGTTTTTAAACTGCTGTGAAAAGCTTCAAAAGGATATGCAAGATCGCATTGGATGGTTTTTGTTTCTGGACGCAGATCATTTTAAATCTGTGAATGACACCATGGGGCATGCCGCAGGCGACCAGGTTTTACAGGAAATTGCGGAGACTTTAAAGCGTGCTCTCGGAGATTGCGGCATGATCGGCAGAATCGGCGGTGACGAATTTGCGGCGATGATCAGTAAGCCGATCCGGAAAGAGGAGCTGGAAAAACGCCTTGATTTGTTTTTGGAAGAGCTTTCTAAGGGACGGTTTAAAGATCAGAAGATTAGCTGTAGCATCGGTGTTTGCGCTTTCACTGCTCCGGCAGAGCTTTCGGGACTGATGAACAAAACCGATCAGGCGCTCTATCAGGCAAAAAACAGAGGACGCGCATGTTATGTGATTTTGGAATAAAGATTTTGCCGGATAAAAGAATCTGGGCGGATGCTATCCGCCCTTACGAAACATTTGTATCCTATCATTCGTGTAAAGATTTAATAAAAAAGGTACGAGGGGATGTAAAAAGAGTGCAGAACGGTCTGTGCCTTTTTTGACATCCCCGTTTTTTATCGGATGTTGATCGTTATTTCACGGTCAAAGTCAAGCTTCATATCCGATTTCAGACACTCAATGGCTTGGATTTGTCCGGTTCGCCAAGCTCTGCCACAGCTTTCCAAAGATTAAAAGCCTGATCCTGATTGATGCAATCTTCTAATGCCGTATCCTCATAGGGAAGATCTGTATCCTCAATCGGAACATAGGAAAATGTTTTTTTTCGGAGTTTCATTGCCGCCGGCTTTTTGACTGTGCCTGCAATATAGCTTTTGATTCCGCCTTTGTTTTCGTCAATTGCCTCTGCATTGTTCCAAAGCACGGCAAATGTCTCCGAAATGATTTCCTCCGCGTCCTCTTTGGAAAGCGCGCTGCCTGCCATGTTAAAGAGGACGGTATTCAGATAGGGAGTATAGACTGCAATGATCTTTTCCAGGGCATGAATTTTCTTCAATTTCAGATCAGTTAGTAGTTCAGTTTCTTTCATTTTATCAAATCCTTTGTCAAATGCATCTAACACTTATATATTTGCAGATTGATCGAAAAAGGTTTCATAAAAAAGATAAGGGATGCCTTTTTGGCATCCCCATCAAAGTTTATTCAAAACATTTTCTGATAATTTCAATAATTCTGTCCTGCTCCTCCGGAGTCATTTTATTATCACTCGGCAGGCACAGTCCTCTGTCAAACACATCAGCGCCGACGGCAAATGTCTTTTTCCCGTCACCCTCTGCCGTCACGAACGGATTCGTGCGATAAAGAGGCTGAAGACTCATCGGTTTCCAGATAGGACGGCACTGCGCATTCCGTTTCATAAGCTGCTCATACAGTTCGGTCGGGCAGGATTTCCCCTCACCCTTTTTCTTATTGAAATAAGCCTGGTTGTCCGTCCGCACCTGTTCACACATCGCATCCTTGTCAATCAAAATGCAGGACAGCCAGAAATTCGGCTCCATAATCTCGTCAATATACGGGTTCATGCTCAAAGGAAGATCTTTCAGTCCCTCTTTGTAACGCATATAAATGGCTTTTTTCTGAGCGATGTGCTCATGAAGATGCGAAAACTGTCCGCGGATCACACCGGCGATCACGTTGCTCATCCGGAAGTTGTAACCTAATTCCTCATGCTGATACCACGGCGCGTCCTCGCGGCTCTGTGTTGACCATTTACGCACTTTATTCGCCGCGTACAGATCATCTGTCAGCAGCATACCGCCGGAGCTGCCGGTGATAATTTTATTCCCGTTAAAAGAAATCGCGTTATAAGTACCGAATGTACCGGTTTGCCGTCCTTTATAGGTTGCCCCAAGCGATTCTGCTGCATCTTCAATCAGGATAGCGCCGTGCGCATCGCAGATTGCACGCAGTTCATCCAGCTTTGCCGGTGTACCGTAGAGATTTGCAACAATGACAACCTTTACATTCGGATATAATTCAAATGCCCTTTCAAGCGCGCGCGGATCCATATTCCACGTTTCATATTCAGAATCGATAAACACCTGCTCGCCGCCCTCATAGGACACAGGATTCACCGTCGCGTCAAAGGTCATATCCGAACAAAATACCCGATCCCCCGGCTTTACTCCTGCAAGGCGAATCGCAAGGTGCAGGGCGCTTGTGCCGCAATTTAGCGCAACCGCGTATTTACACCCTACCTGCTCACAGGTAAGCCGCTCTACTTCGTCAATGTTCTTTCCAATGGTAGACATCCAGTTCGTTTCGTATGCCTCAGCCATATACTGCAATTCCTCTCCGTGCATCGTTGGGGACGATAACCACACGGTTTGCTCAAATGCAGGAATATCTTTCGTTTCTGCCGACGTGATTTCTTCCTTTTCCAATTTGTTCTGTTCTGTGTTTTCCATGACTTTTACTTCTTCCCGATTATATTTATAATTTTCCTTATCCGTGTTTGCTATGTACTTTTTATTTTCAGAAAGCTATTCCCATGACGAATTGTCGTTGCAAAAAAGTCCGTTCATCATATATGATTTTTGATAGACGTATATAAAACACTACTATGGTTCTATTATAAACGAGTGTTCTGTTTTTGTCAAGAGTTTCAATAAAATTGGATATTTTATAAACGTTTTCTGATTTATAACAAACAGTGTAAAATCTGATTGATCATAAAAGATATACAAACTCATAACGTTCATCAAATCAATGATAGGTGCCTGTTGCTTTTTTTAAAACGAATTATTTGTTGTTGTCAACAACATGAAAAACACCAAAACGTCACCTATAGCAACAAAAATAATTGAATTTCATTATTTGTTGCTGTTTTTTGGGTTTTTAAGCGACAATATCTTGACTTTTTGGAACCGATGTGATATAATATGTTTGTTATGTATGACGTTATTAGCAACAAAATGGAGGTTATCAAATGAAACATCTATCAATACCGCTGCTATCCCAAACGGTAGTCAGCAAAAGAAAAACGATGAGGCTTTCCCAAGCTGAACTGTCAAAGTCGACCGGAATCAACCGTTCGATTCTCTCCCGGCTGGAGTCCGGAGATTATGCTCCGTCTGTTGATCAGCTGCTTGCTCTTTCTAACGTTCTGGATTTTCCAATTTCCGACGTCCTGGTAGAACAAGACGATGCTCCGGCGGTTGTGGAACGCAAAAAAATTGCCGTTGCCGGAACAGGCTATGTCGGACTGTCGCTTGCGGTGCTGCTTTCTCAGCATCATGATGTAACCGCTGTGGACATCATTCCGGAAAAGGTCGAAAAACTGAACAACTGGATCAGTCCGATTCAGGATGAGTATATTGAGCGCTACCTTGCTGAGCATGAGGAACGCAACCTCTCCCTCACCGCCACAACGGATGCAGAAACAGCATACGCTGCGGCTGACTTTATCATTGTCGCTGCACCGACCAACTACGACACCAAGACAAATTTCTTTGATTGCAGCGCTGTGGAGGCTGTGTTGGATTTAATCAAAAAAGCTACCGCAAACAGAGCGACTAAGCCGACGGTCGTGATCAAATCCACCATCCCGGTTGGCTACACCGCCCAGGTGCGCGAGAAAACAGGCATGGACAACATCATTTTCAGCCCGGAATTTTTGCGCGAATCCAAGGCGCTCTATGATAACCTGTATCCGAGCCGCATTATCGTGGGCAGTGATGAAAAGAATCAGACGGCAGCCAAACAGTTTGCAGCGCTCCTCCAGCAGGGCGCAATCAAAACCTCTATTCCTGTTCTTTTCATGGAGACGACCGAGGCAGAGGCTACCAAGCTGTTTGTAAACACGTATCTCGCGCTCCGCGTCTCCTACTTTAATGAGCTTGATACCTATGCCGAGGTAAAAGGACTGAAAACCGCGTCGATTATCAAGGGTGTTTGCTTAGATCCGCGTGTCGGAGACTATTACAATAACCCATCTTTCGGCTACGGCGGATACTGTTTGCCAAAGGACACAAAACAGTTGCTTGCCAACTATGCGAATGTGCCGGAAAATCTGATTGAGGCAATTGTAGAATCTAACCGTACCCGTAAGGAATTTATCGCCGACCGCGTGATGGAGATTGCCGGAACATACACCCCCTCTGCCGACTTCTCTGCTATGCAGGAGGAAAAACAGAAAGAAACAGTTGTCGGCGTATACCGTCTGACCATGAAAAGCAACAGCGATAATTTCCGCCAGAGCTCCATTCAGGGTGTGATGAAGCGCATCAAAGCCAAGGGCGCAACCGTGGTGATCTATGAGCCAACCTTGGAGGACGGTACCACCTTTTTCGGTTCTGTCGTGGTGAACGATCTGAAAAAATTCAAAAAAATGTGCGGCTGTATCATCGCCAACCGCTATGACGCAGTGTTAGATGATGTGGAAGAAAAGGTCTATACAAGAGACTTGTTCAGGAGGGATTAAATGCAAACGATCGATTTAAACAATAAAACTATTTTGGTGACGGGTTCTCCCGGCTTTATCGGAGCGAACCTGGTGCTGCGGCTGCTTGGAGAATTGCACGGCGGCACCGTGGTCAGTCTGGATAACATGAACGACTACTACGATCCGGCGCTAAAGGAATACCGCCTTGCGCTGATTGAAAAAGCTGCAAAGCAAAGCCCGGTCAGACATGTATTTGTGAAAGGTTCTATCGGCGATAAAAGCCTCATTGACCGGCTTTTTGCCGAATACCGCTTTGATGTTGTGGTAAACCTCGCCGCCCAGGCAGGTGTACGCTATTCCATCGACCATCCGGATGTGTACATAGAGAGCAACATCATCGGATTCTATAACATTCTGGAGGCGTGCCGCCATTCCTATGACAACGGCGCAAAAGGTGTGGAACACCTGGTGTATGCCAGCTCCAGCTCCGTTTACGGCGGAAATAAAAAAATACCGTTTTCCACGGAGGATAAAGTGGATAACCCTGTCAGCCTGTATGCTGCAACAAAGAAATCGAATGAATTGCTGGCGCATGCGTACTCAAAACTCTACAACATTCCAAGCACAGGTCTGCGTTTCTTCACCGTCTACGGTCCTGCCGGCCGTCCGGATATGTTCTATTTCAACGCGACAAACACGCTCGCAAAGGACGGCACAATCAAAATCTTTAATTACGGTGATATGCGGCGCGATTTCACCTATATTGATGATATTGTAGAGGGTGTATACCGCGTGATGCAGGGCGCACCGGAGAAGAAAACCGGAACGGACGGTCTGCCGCTTCCCCCCTATGCGGTGTATAACATCGGCGGCGGTCAGCCGGAAAATCTGCTGGATTATATCCGAACCCTGCAAGAGGAGCTGGTTCGCGCCGGCGTACTGCCTGCTGATTATGACTTTGAGGGTCACCGGCAGCTTGTGGGCATGCAGCCCGGCGATGTGCCTGTGACCTACGCAGATGCCGAAGCCTTAGAACACGATTACGGCTTTACCCCCAAAATCGGCATCCGGGAAGGTCTGCGCGCATTCGCAGAATGGTATGCAGAGTATTATAAGAAATAAAATGAGTTTTGTTTTCTTTGGATTGCCTGAAAGCCTCTTGACATAATGCGCCATTTGGAGTATAATACATATATCAGATGTTTATAAAATGGATGAATGTTTTTTGCACCGGAAACTGATAGAGATTAAAAAATAATGTAGGGGGAACGACATGAAAAATCTCAGAAACAGACACTTACTGGTTTTGGACATCCTGTTATGTGTGATCGCTTATGTGGTGACGTTTGCGCTGATATTTCCTTTATCGGCAGTCAGCGGGCATTTTGTGCCAGGGCTACAGATTATTCTTTTAACGGCAGTTATTTATACGGTTATTTCCGGTCTTTTTGGAATCTACCGCGTGGACTGGGTATATGCCGGGGCGAGTGAATATCTGCGGCTGATTACCGGAATGGTGATTTCCACGGCAGTGAGTCTTTCTCTTAGCATTCTGTATGGCTCGGAGACGTTGTTTCCGAAATTAAACCTTGCCGCCAATGCGGTCATTATGGTGATGCTTTGCGGTCTGCGGTTTGCTGTCCGGATGTTTTCCAGAGTTTCGGCGATGAACGGCAAGAAAAAGGGCAAAAGAACGCTTATTATCGGCGCCGGTCGGCTTGCTGTGATGCTTTTGCGGGATATTGCAGATAACGAGCGTCTGAACTATGACGTGGTCGGATTAATTGATGATGATCCCAACCGGCAAAAAACAAGAATTTATAACACCAATGTGATTGGCACAAGAAACGATATTATACAAATTTGCAAAGATAAAGATGTGGAGCAAATCATCTTTGCAATTCACACCATCACACCGGAAAACCGGAGCAATATTTTAGAAATTTGCAGTCAGACCGGTGTTAAAGTAAAAATGATCCCGGGTGTGGAAGCAGCGCTTTCCGGCAAATTGCAGCTTGGGAAAATGCGTGAGATTGAGATTGAGGATCTTCTGGAGCGCGCGCCGGTTCGGTTGGACAACAGTCTGATCGAAGATCAGATTTTTGGGAAAACGGTCATGGTAACAGGAGGCGGCGGATCGATCGGATCGGAACTTTGCCGGCAGATTCTAAAATTCCGTCCGGATCGGCTGGTGATTTTAGATATTTACGAAAATACTACCTATGAGCTGCAATTAGAACTGACGGAAAAATATCCAAATCAAAAGCTGGATGTTTTGATTGCGTCTGTTCGCGACCTGGCGCGGTTAGAGTCAATTTTTGATAAATACCACCCGGATTTAGTGTTCCATGCCGCGGCGCATAAGCATGTTCCGCTGATGGAGTATTCTCCTTGCGAAGCAATTAAAAATAATATTTTTGGTACATACAACACGGCAAAAACAGCCATCAAATACGGAGTCAAACGCTTTGTGCTGATCTCCACCGATAAAGCGGTCAATCCGACCAACGTGATGGGCGCGAGCAAGAGAATGTGTGAAATGATTATCCAGACCATGCAGAATTGCGGCAAAACAGAATTTGCAGCTGTCCGGTTCGGAAATGTTTTAGGTTCACACGGTTCGGTCATTCCGCGGTTTAAAAAGCAGATTGCAGAGGGCGGTCCGGTAACGGTGACGCATCCGGAAATTACGCGCTTTTTCATGACCATCCCGGAGGCGGCACAGCTGGTTTTGCAGGCTGGTGCATATGCGCGCGGCGGTGAAATTTTTGTTCTGGATATGGGAAGTCCGGTGAAAATTTATGATTTAGCCGAGAAAATGATCCGTCTTTCAGGTTTGAAACCGAATGAGGATATTGAAATCAAATTTACCGGATTGCGTCCGGGAGAAAAGCTCTATGAGGAGCTTTTGATGAATGAAGAAGGATTGAAAAAAACGGCACACAGCAAAATCTTTGTCGGCAGTCCGATTGATATTACACCGGATGTTCTGAATGAAAAACTGCAAAAACTGCAAAATGCTGTTCCGCAGGATGAAGATACGATCAAGAGAATCATCTCTGAGGTTGTTCCGACTTATCACTGCCCGGCTGCGGCAAAGGAAGAAAAGAAAGCAGCGGCAGGTGTTTTATAAAAAAAGCAAACAGGGCAGTCCTGTAAACCGACCCCCCAAAAGTCAGACCAAAAATCGAACGGTTGGGAGGTTGGTTTTTTTGTGCCCTGATATAGGATTCATGCGCCCCAAAAACACTCTTTTCAATTGAAACCTTCGATTGATCGAAAATTTCATAAAAAGATAAGGGATGCCTTTTTGACATCCCTTATGAATTATATTTAAGATTCGATTTTTTCACTGCACACAGACGAAAGCTTCATGTTTCGGGTATGGCTGATTGGTTCCCATTCGGTTTTTTTGAAGATTGCCGCGATACAGATTGGAAGATAGGTCAGCATAAAGATCGGAAACGTGAAGGTATAGAAAATCTTTTTCCCTGCCGGACAGTAGATGTTTTTCCACTCGGTTATCACGGTGATCAGTCCTAACACAAACATGGTCAGATAGAGGTTTATAGCGGATTCTAACAGTGAGGAAAGAATTACGGTTGTTCCGCCGTGTTCAATAAAGCTTACCACCATCATAAATAGGTTAATTACCAGAGTCACCACCGTCAGAACGGTTGCCGGCATAATATTCATCGTCATGTCAAAGCAGGAAAACCATTTCTTTTTCTTTAAAATACCTGAGAAAAGCTGTTTCCAGTATTTTGCAAGCACCTGCAAATAACCTTTTGCCCAGCGCTGACGCTGTTTCCAGGACTGGGAGAATTTTGTCGGCTGTTCATCGTACAAAACGGCATTTCTGCAATATCCGATTTTTTCGCCGTTGACCACGTTATGGATGGTAAATTCAATATCCTCGGTCAGACAGAAGAAATTCCAGCCGCCGCATTTATCTAAAATCCGGTCGGAAAAGAGAAAGCCTGTTCCGGACACTGCACAGCTGCTCCCCAGAATTGAGCGCGGCAGATTTAAGTACTGTGCCTCACGCAGAAACCAGAGCGCATAACCGGCGGAAATCCAGTTGTCACCATAATTTTTGGAGTTGCGGTAGCAGGTGATGATTTCATGTCCGGCAGAAAAGCTTTGATTCATCGCGGCAACAAAATTCGGATCTACCAGATTATCGGCGTCAAATACAATATAGGCATCCGGTTTGTTCCCGGATTCTGCAATCTTTTCTAACAGGAAATTCAGCGCATAGCCTTTTCCGACCTGTACCTTGTTAAACCGTTCAAACACAATTGCTCCATGCTGCCTGGCAACTGCGGCGGTGCGGTCGGTGCAGTTATCCGCAACGACATACACGTCCAACAGCTCCTGCGGATAATTCTGCGCCTTTAAGCTGTCGATCAGATTTCCGATTACAATTTCCTCATTCCGCGCAGCAATTAAAGCCGCAATCCGATGCGGTGCAGAACTGTCCTGCTCTTTTTTGTGCTGTGCAAAAAAAGAAATCAAAACAAATAAAAACTGGTAGCTATAGCAAACAAAAAAAAGAATCATAATCGTGTAATTGATCATTTTTACAAATTCCATGATGTGTATTCCTCGCTTTATTATTTGGTATCGGATGATTCTCTCTCTATCCTATCACAAATTTTTCATTTTGTACATGCTTTTTGCGAAAAAAATTATTAAATTTATATTAATTTTTAGAAAATTGTGGATTTTTGGGTTGTGATAGCGGCGATTCTATGGTAAAATAGAATGGAAAGGGGTGCGGAGCATGAATACCCAACATTTAAAATATGCAGTTGAGATTGAAAAATGCGGATCGATTTCGCAGGCGGCGGAGAAACTCTTTATGGGGCAGCCGACGCTCAGCAAAACGATTAAGGAGCTGGAAGCACAGCTTGGCTTTGAGCTGTTTGTCCGGACGCCGACCGGCGTTTTGCCCACTCCGCTCGGCGAGGAATTTTTGGTGCATGCGAAAAATATTCTCTCGCAGGCGGCTATGATTGAGGCAATTCCGCACTCCGGTCAGGAACAGTGCCTGACCGTGAATATTGCCGCACCGCGTGCAAGCTATATTGCAGATACCTTTCTGGAATTTTTAAAGACGCTGGATCGTACGAAAAAAATCCGGATGAATTACAAGGAAACCAACACCATGCGCGCATTAAACAAGCTTTCGGTGGGAGAATATCAGATTGCAATTATTCGTTATCAGACGGAATACGAGGGATATTTTTCAGACTATCTGCGCCGGCACGACTTTAAAATCCAGCCGCTTTTAGAGTATCGTGCACTTGCCACCATGTCCGAAAAGCATCCGCTTGCCGGAAAAAAAAGGCTGACCTATGCGGATTTCGGAGAATATGTGGAGCTGCGGCATGGCGATGAAACGGTCCCATATTTTGCAGATTCTGACACTTTGCAGACGGCGGAGCGGCGAATCTATATTTATGAGCGCGCCAGCCAGTTTGAAATTTTGTCTGAGATGCCGGATACCTTTATGTGGGCGTCGCCGGTTCCGAAACCGATTTTGAAACGGTACGGATTGGTTCAGATAGAATGCGCCGCGCCAAAAAATGACTATAAGGATGTTTTGGTTTCTCTAAAGCATTATCAGTATACCGAAACGGAGCGTGCTTTTATCGGCGCGCTGAAAAAAACCGCCGAACGGCTTGGAACGCATGCAGAGCTGTAAGCGTTTCATCCATGGCACAAAGCTTATCAGAGAGGCAGACAATCCATGCCTCGCGGTAGCGGGGAGGACAAAGATTTAAGGGGAACATGTGCCGCCGGATGATGTTTTTCTCTTTTGCGTTCAGAGAAAATTCTGCCGAGGCATTCCGGAGCGCCTTTTCTGCGTGATAAATGCCGTGCAGGCGCGGATGATCCTTGCTATGCCAGTCGTAGAGAAAATAATCGTGCAAAAGTGCGCCGCGGATCATAGAACGTTCGTCCACCGTGAGCGAAAATGCTTCTGTAATGGCAAGACTTCTTTTTGCCACATTGACCGAATGCTCATAACAGCTTACCCCGCCATGCTGCAGAAACTGTTTTTCTGAAAGCATCTGAGGAGAAGTTAAAATGTCTGCTGCATAAAAATTAAGCTTTTCAAGGTTGTCATTTATCATAACGATACAAGTCCTTTTTTTGAAATTTACTGTTATTGTATCACGAAATGAGGAAAAAATCAATAAAATCGACAGTTTTTTGAATTTGGGATAGACAATTTTTTAAAAAAGTGGTATACTAATAGTCAGAAAGGAATCGATGGATATGAATGAGAGTTCAGCACTAAAAAAACAACTTCAGGAAGAATATCGGTATCGGATTGAAATGCATGCGCATACAAAGCCCGTCAGTCCGTGCAGTCAGATTCCGCCGGAGGAGCTTGTGCGTGTATATAAACATCTGGGTTATGATGCCGTTGCGCTCACAAATCATTTTTTCATAGGCTTGCAGCAGGAAAAAAGCTGTGAGGAGGCTTTGGAAAAATTTATGCAGGGCTTTTACGAAACAAAAAAAGCCGGGGACGCTGCCGGTCTTTTGGTTTATTTGGGGGCAGAGCTTCGGTTTGACGGCTCTATGAACGATTATCTGATCTACGGTGTGGATGAGAAAATTCTGAAAAAAACCTATCATGCGTTGTCCGGGAGCGTGACGGAGTATCATAAAACGGTGCAGGATCAAAGAAGTATCCTGTTTCAGGCGCATCCGTTCCGGGATGGCTGCGAGCCGGTATCGCCGGACGCGCTCGACGGTATTGAGGCATTTAATGTACACCCCGGACATAATTCAAGAGTTGGCTTTGCTTCTGCTTACGCTGAAAAATACGGTTTAAAAAAGATTGTCGGAACAGATTTTCACCATCCGGGACATGAGGGACTGGGCGGCATCCGGACAAAGATTTTACCGGAGGACAGCTTTGCATTGGCAGAGGTTCTGCAATCGGGGGATTACCTGTTAGAGGTTGGCGGAACAATTATGATCCCATAGGAGGAAAGGTTTGATACGATTGAAAAAATATTTTTGGGCGGTTTTCGTGTTCAGCATTGTTTTATTCGGTTGTGCGCGGGATCCGGATTTTGTATATTTTGATCCGAATATCCGGGATCATATGGCAGAGTATGCTGTTCCCACGGCAACACCGCGACCGACACTTGCGCCGGATGAACGCGATTTCCGGGATATGAAGTGGGGAATGTCCATAGAGGATATTACGGCGCTTGAAGGAGAAGACTATACAAAGCAGCCGGGCGGAGTGATCCGCTATGAGGATTTATATGTCGGCGGTTTTCCCGCACAGGCGGAATATACCTTAGAGGATGGAAAACTGGTGCAATGCGTCTATTACACAACGCATTTTGAGAACACGATGCAGCAGTATGTGGATGATTATGAGCTGCTGAAAGTAAAATATACAAAAAAATACGGTACACCGATCTATGATGAGCAAAAATGGGCAGATGATATGCAAGCACAGGAGCAGCAGAAACCCTTGCAGGCTTTAGCAGAGGGACGGATGATGTACCGAATCGGCTGGAAATTCAGTAATACGGAAATCAATCTGGTATTGTTTAAGGATAAGGATCTGAGAATTAAGGTTGGAATCCGGTATCAGCCGATTGATAAAAATATCGTCTCGGATGTTGCGCCGGTGGGCGATGAGGATATCTAACACGGTTTTTGAATGAATTTTTTTGTGAATTTCGTAGGGGCGGATATGATCCGCCCGTATACATTAAAAATTTTTCTTGTGTTTTTGGGAAAAATCATGTATAATAAAAGGTATGAGCTATGATGGAAAGGAATGGTTAGCAAAATGGAAAATCAAGAAGTACAGCTTTCTGAATTATTAAAAATCAGACGGGATAAGCTGAAGGAATTGCAGGAAATGGGGAGGGACCCGTTTGAAATTACAAAATATGATCAGACGCATTCTGCACAGCAAATCCGGGATCAGTATGCGGAGTTAGAGGGAAAAAAGGTTTCCGTTGCCGGACGTCTGATGTCTAAGCGCGGGATGGGAAAGGTGTGCTTCGGGCATCTTTTAGACCTGACCGGGCAAATCCAGCTGTTTGTGAAAAAAGATCTTCTGGGCGAGGAGGAATATGCGCTCTTTAAAAAATATGATATTGGTGATATTCTGGGTGTTGAGGGCGAAGTATTTACAACAAAAACCGGTGAGGTTTCCATCCGTGCAGAAAAGGTGACGCTTTTGTCGAAGTCACTCCTGCCGCTGCCGGAAAAATTCCACGGTCTGGTGGATACCGACCTGCGCTATCGCCAGAGATATGTGGATCTGATTATGAATGCAGAGGTAAAGGACACCTTTATCAAGCGTTCCAAGATTATTGCAGCAATCCGGAATTATCTAAATGCACAGAATTTCCTGGAGGTAGAAACGCCGATGCTGGTATCCAATGCCGGCGGCGCTGCTGCACGTCCGTTTGAAACACATTTTAATGCGCTGAACGAGGATTTAAAGCTCCGCATTTCTCTGGAACTTTACTTAAAGCGCCTGATTGTCGGCGGCTTGGAGCGTGTTTATGAAATCGGACGGGTGTTCCGGAATGAGGGCTTAGACACCCGGCATAATCCGGAATTTACCCTGATGGAGCTTTATCAGGCATATACAGATTACCACGGCATGATGGATCTGACCGAAAACCTTTACCGCTATGTGGCGCAGGAGGTGCTCGGAACAACAAAAATCACCTATAATGGCATTGAAATGGATCTGGGCAAGCCGTTTGAGCGGATTACCATGGTGGACGCGGTGAAAAAATATTCCGGTGTGGATTTTGCAGAAATTCATACGCTGGAGGAAGCAAGAGCGGCTGCAAAGGAGCATCATGTAGAATATGAGGAGCGGCATAAAAAGGGCGACATCTTGAATCTGTTCTTTGAGGAATTTGTAGAGGAGCATCTGGTTCAGCCGACCTTTGTCATGGATCATCCGGTGGAAATTTCTCCGCTGACAAAGAAGAAACCGGAAAATCCGGAATATGTAGAACGTTTTGAGTTCTTTATGAACGGCTGGGAGATGGCGAATGCCTATTCCGAGCTGAACGATCCGATTGATCAGAGAGAACGTTTCCGTGCGCAGGAAGAGCAGCTTGCGCAGGGAGATGAGGAGGCAAATACCACGGACGAGGACTTTTTGCGTGCGCTTGAAATCGGTATGCCGCCCACAGGCGGAATCGGTTTCGGAATCGACCGGATGTGCATGCTCATGACCGACGCACCGGCAATCCGCGATGTGTTGCTGTTTCCAACCATGAAAAGCTTAAATGATGGAACTAAGAAAAATGATGTAAAGTTAAAGGCTGCTACAGAAGTGAAAGCTGAACCGGAGAAGATTGATTTTTCAAAGGTTCGGATTGAGCCGTTATTTGAGGAAGAGGTTGATTTTGAAACATTCTCGAAGTCGGATTTCCGCGCCGTAAAGGTGAAAGAATGTGTTGCAGTACCGAAGTCAAAGAAACTGTTACAGTTCACACTTGATGACGGAACAGGCACAGACAGAACCATTTTAAGCGGTATTCACGCTTATTATGAACCGGAAGAACTGGTTGGAAAGACGCTGATTGCGATCACCAATCTTCCGCCGAGATCAATGATGGGCATTGATTCCTGCGGTATGCTCTTGAGCGCGATTCACGAAGAAGAAGGCGAAGAAAAGCTCCATCTTCTGATGGTGGATGATCACATTCCGGCAGGGGCAAAACTCTATTAAAACGGGTAACAAAAATTGTATCAATATCCTGAGCGGGCAGCTCCGATTGGAGCTGCCCGCCTTTTGTCAGGAGCGAAAATTTTTTGCATTTCAGAACAGCATTGAGTTGCGGACAACATAGAAACTGAAATTTCTGCCTGCAATTTTAAGGGTTGCTATTTTCGTCAGACTTCTGTGCGTCCTTTTTGGTATGCTCTCGGAGAAACATGATATTTCGCTTTGAATTGCTTGGAAAAATACACATAATCCTCAAAGCCGCATTTTTCCGAAACGACCGAAAGGGACAGTGTTTTTCCGTATATATTCATCAGAAACAGTGCATGCTCCATCCGGATATCGCATAAAAACTGTGTCGGTGTTTTGCCGGTGATTTTCCGGAAGTGGGCGCGGATATAGTCCTCGGCATAGCCGGAACGGGACAGGATTTCGCAGAGTCTGATTCCGGGATCAAAAGCGTTTGCGGTGATCTCTGCAATCACCCGGTTGACCGCCTGTGCAATTTCGCTTGTCTGCTGCATATGTTCCAGCAGAAAATACACATATGCCGTACAGATTTTAGAAAGAAATGCGTTTTCGGAAAATCTGTTATGATAGATGATTTCGGTTAATTTTAAGCATTCGGCACGGCTGTTGTCGGATAACACAATGGGAGCATCGGCGAGGATGATATTTTCAAAATCGCCGCCGATTGAGATATTTGTAAATCCGTTTTCCGACACAGAGCCGTGGATGACATGCGGCGGTACAAGAATGACCGTGCCGGGTGTAAAGGGATAGTTTCGTTCGGGCGTGTACAGATATCCGACGCCCTCTGAATAGGACATAATTTCCCACCAATCATGCGCATGTGCCGGATATGCCCTGACACCGGGTTCTGTGCGGCTGATATGTATTTCCATAAAAATCTCCGTTCTGGGAATGTCAAAAAAGGCACAGACCGTTCTGCACTCTTTTTTTACATCTCCGTTTTTTTTAGTATATCATAAATCTATCTTTTCTACAAGTATTTCTATCTGCTTTTCTAAAAAATCTGCGCCGGAAATGCTATAATGGACGTATAAAACACTGGAGGAGTGATCAGTATGAAAAAAATTGCAGGATTTTCAAAAGGTATGGGGATCGGAGGATGGCTTACTAATTACAAGCGGTTTAACGTTCTTCCGAATGAATGGAGAAAAATTGTGACTGAGGGGGATATGGAGCATTTCAGAACGTATATAACGGCATGGGATGCAAAAAATATCGCCTCCATGGGGGTAGACCATGTGAGAATCGGTTTTGACCAATTGGTGATGGAACAAGAGCCGTATATTTACCGGGAGGAGATTTTCAGGCTTTTAAAGGACTTCGTTTTGGAGTGCCGCCGGCAGGGACTCTTGGTCGTTCTGAATTTACATAAGGCAATCGGAAATTACTGCGACATCGAGGAGGAGATCACCCTTTTCGATTCAGAGGAATTGCAGGATCGGTTTGTTGCGCTTTGGGTGAAGCTGGAGGAGGAGTATGCAGATTGCGGTGATGTCATGTTTGAGCTTTTAAACGAGGTTCGGGATGTTGAGCCGGATTTGTGGAATGATCTGGCGGAAAGAACAATCCGGGAAATCCGGAGGATGAATCCGGACAGAAGAATTATTATCGGCAGCAGATCCTGGAACGGAGCAAAGGAATTGGACGATCTGCGCGTTTATGAGGACGAGAACGTGATTTATACTTTCCATAATTATGCTCCGTTTGAATTTACGCATCAGCAGGGTGTTTTGCAGGCGCTTTGTATGTTTTATAACCGGAAAATGCCTTATCCGTGCGACGATATCGAACGCTACCGGGCATTTTACCGCGAAACGGCAGGCAGGGAGGATGTATATCCGGAATATGACAGGATCGATATTGAATTTCTGCGGGACTCGATTGAGGGAGCAAAGCGCTTTATCGAAAAGCATCCGGACAAGATCCTTTGGTGCGGAGAATTTGGAACGATCCGGCATTGTGATATTGCGTCCAGAGAAAACTGGATGGCAGATATGATCCGGATTTTGCAGGAGTGGGATATTCCGTATTGCGTGTGGAATTATCTCTCAACGCCGAACGACGGAAACCGGTTTAGTCTTACCGATGATGATGCGCGGCAGCTGTTAAGTCCGCGATTAAAGCGCATTATCAACGGCGGTGATATCTTATGAGTTATCTGTTGCTGTTGATTTCGATTGCCTTTGGAACGGGAAAAAATATTGTTTCCAAGCTTGGAGGTGATTATTTTTCAAACACAAGAGATTGTATGAAATTAAATGCCGTCACGTCGGTTTTGGCGTGTTTTGTCTTTGGCATAGCAGCAAAGGGGGCAATTTTCGGAAGAACAGAGCCCGTCTTTTTTGTGATGGCATTTTTGTATGGGTTATGTACCCTGTGTTCCCAGGTGTTCTATATTGCGGCAGTTCAGGACGGAGCAGTGTCTGTGTGCGCGCTGATTTATTCCTGCGGATTTATCATGCCAACGATTTTTGCAGGAGTGTTTTTTAAAGAACACGTAACGGGATTCAAAATTTTGGGGATCGCGCTTTTGATTGTGTGCACCGCTGTCGCCGGGTATAAAAAGGAGAAAACCCAAAGCTATCATTGGGTGCTGCCTGCATGTCTGGCAATGACAGGCTCAGGGGTTGTCGGGATTCTGCAAAAGCTGGTTCGGAATGTTTATCCCCAATGGAACATGAATGAATATTTGCTCTATTCGTTTGGATTTATGCTTTTACTGTCTCTTGCAGGAGGCTTTTTAAACAAAGGGCAGTCAGCAAAATTCTGCCGGAAATATGCCCTCTGCACCGTGCTTCTGTCCGTCTGTGTTGTGGGGGTAAATCAACTGAATCTGTATCTTTCCGGCGTGATTCCGGGTGTGATCTTTTTTCCGTGCGTAAACGGCGGCTGCCTAGTGATGTCTGCGGTGATGTCAGGACTGATCTTTCGGGAAAGGTTTGAAATGAAAAAAATTCTGGCAATCGCCGGAAGTGTACTTGCCATCCTTCTTGTGTCGGTCGGATAGAGAATTTTTTTTGGATGCGATAAAAAAATAAAAAAAAATACTTGCAATTTCAGAAAAGATATGGTATAATAATTGGGTGATACCGTGATCTGCGGTATGCAAAAGAATACGGATGGTCCTCTGCCTTGGTCGGCACGAACGTCTGAGAAATGAGAGGAGGGCTTAATGATGAACGCAACAGAAATCATTAACGCTTTGACAAAAGACCAAATCAGAACAGACCTGCCGGAATTAAAGGTGGGTGACAATGTAAAGGTTTACCAAAAGGTAACAGAGGGAAACCGTACCAGAACCCAGATGTTTGAGGGAACAATCATCAAAAATCAGGGCGGCGGAATCGGTCAGACCTTTACAGTAAGACGTCTTTCCTATGGTGTTGGCGTGGAAAAAACATGGCCGGTAAATTCTCCGAATATCGAGAAAATCGAGATCAGCAGAAAAGGCCGCGTAAGACGTGCAAGACTTTTCTATCTGCGTGACCGTGTTGGTAAAGCAGCAAAGGTTAAGGAAAGAATCTAATCTCAACTGGATAAGAAGTAAAAAATGGGGCATGCGTTGTCCCTTTTTGCTTATTTAAAAATGAAAGGACAAATCATCATGGACGAACATGTAAACGAAAAGGAAGAAAAAAAGGAGCCGTTCAGCTTGCAGAAAGAAATTTTTGAATGGGTTTATACCATTGTGATTGCACTTGCGATTGCATTTTTGGTAAAAGGCTTTTTATTTGATATTGTGCAGGTGGACGGACCGTCTATGCTGCCGACTTTAGTGGATGGCGACCGCCTGGTGATTACAAAGCTTGGCTATCACCCGAAAGCCGGCGATATTGTGATTCTGGATTCTACTTATGAAAAGCGTCAGCATTATTATAACACGCTTGCGTCTCAGCAGGGAAAGAACGCATCTGCCCTTTTTAAGATGACAAACTATTTTTCGCTGCCAAAAGATTTAAAAATCCGGTATTATGTAAAGCGTGTGATTGCCACAGAGGGGCAGACAATTGATTTTGAGGATGGCAAGGTGCTGGTAGACGGCGCTGTTTTAGATGAGCCCTATTACGACGGCGAGACGACCCCAATGGATGCAAGTGTTGACTTCCCGATGACCGTGGAGGAGGGACATGTGTTTGTGATGGGAGATAACCGTCCGCACAGCAAGGACAGCCGCGATTCTTCGTTAGGCGCTGTTCCGGAAAAGGCAGTGGTCGGAAAATCGCAGTTTAGAATCTGGCCGCCAAAGAGTATTGGAGCAACAAAATGAGCAATCAATTGCAGTGGTATCCCGGTCATATGGCGAAAACCAAGCGCCTGATCGAGGAAAATTTGAAAATGATCGATGCTGTGGTGGAAATCTCAGACGCGAGAATCCCGTTTTCCGGCAGAAATCCGACTTTTGACGCGATTTTGAAAAAAAAGCCGCGGCTGATTGTTCTGAATAAATCCGATCTTGCCGATCCGGTGCGTACCGCTGAATGGGTGGAATGGTACCGGAGCCGCGGAATTTCGGTGTTACCGATCAGCTGTGCCACCGGGGCAGGTGTGAATAAAATTCCTGCCAAAATCCGTGAGCTGCTTTCGGAAAAACTTGCGCGTGAGCAGGAAAGAGGCTTAAATCGCAGTATTAAAATTATGATGGTGGGAATCCCGAATGTGGGTAAATCGACACTGATTAACCGGCTTTCTGGCAGAGCGAGCGCACAGGTGGGCGACCGACCGGGCGTGACGCGCGGCAAGCAGTGGATTCGTCTCAGAGATGGTATTGAACTGTTGGATACACCGGGAATCCTGCCGCCGAAGTTTGAGGATCAGCAGGTTGCAGAGAATCTTGCTTATACCGGCGCAATTAAGGATGAAATCATGAATATTGAGCTTTTGTCCTACTCGCTTTTGGAATATCTCCGCGACCATTACCCGGACTTGCTGACCGCACGCTATAAATTAGATTCCGTTTCGGATTTGCCGGGATATGAAATTTTAGAAATGATCGGAAAGAAACGGGGATTTATGATCTCGGGCGGAGAGATAGATACCGAACGCGCGGCAAATATGGTAATGGATGAACTGCGCGCCTCTAAAATCGGAAAGATCACATTAGAAACCCCAAAAAGTATGAAAGAGGATATCAAAAAGGACACAGACTGTTCAAGGGAATAGCTGCATATGCCCTTCTACACATAAAGCGCACCGCTTGGAGCACGTACATCTGTACGCCGGCGGGGAGCGCTTTTTTTGTTCTGCACTCTTTTTTACACCCCTGGTGTATAATCCGAATTTTTTTCAGGTAAAATAGAAGAAAAAAGAAAGAGGAGATTCGGGTTGAACGGACAGAAGCTTTATGAGGATTTTGAAAAACGGTATGGAAAGGAGCGGGAGCGGATTTATGTATTTCAGGCGGCAAGTCCGCTGCCGCTGCTTGGGGCGGAGCTTTCCAGGTTTCGCAAGCCGGCGCTTGGAATCGGGATTGCACCGCCCTCTATGGCTGCTGTCCGGAAACGGTCGGACGGACTTTTTCGGATTCAGACGGTTTATTCCAATGAGGAGGCGTTCTGCCGCCGGGAGAATTTAGGAACATATCAGGGAAACAAGCTTTACAAAGAGATTTTCTCGCTGATTGCCAGAATGGGAAAAACGCTTGACGGCGCGGATTTTCTGTTTTATGAACGGGAGGAATGTGAACTTTTTTCTCATGCTCCGGCGGTATGTGCGCTTGCCCTGCAAAAATTTTCGGAAAGGGAATGGATGCCCGGTGAGCTTTTGCAAAATGTTTTATGGAATGATGCAGATGAGGAGCGGAATGTCCGTGAGCTGATCAGCCTATGTGCAAAAAGCAACCAGGCGGTTTTGATCCGGGATGCCAAGCCCGGTACGCTGCCATTTTCAGCAGAGCATGAAAAAATCATTCTGATTGCCGCGGAAACGAAAAGAAAGCCGGATTTAGACGGGATTCGCTCCATAGAGGAATTGGCAGAAGCAGCAGAACACAGCCGGTATGCGAAATATTTACTGCGTGAGCTGGAGCGGACCAATGCAGCTGTCCGTGCGCTGGAGAGCGGAAAAAATGAGCTTTTCCGCGGTCTTTTAGAGAACGGGACAAAGGATTTTCTGGAGACAGCAGGAAAAGAAGCGAAGTCTTTAAAAATCCTGTATCAGATCGCCGCGCCGGTTTCCTGCGGTTGTAAGGCGGTGGACGGTGCAGGACTTTTTTGCTTTGTTCCGAATGCGGAAACAGATGCATTTCTGGATCGGGTGCATAGCGCCTATCAAAAAAAGGCAGGAGCTGCGCCTGCCTTTTATATCGGTGAAATGATTGAATCGGGAGAACTGTCAGACATTAAAACGGAATAACACAATGTCTCCATCCTTCATCACATAGTCTTTGCCCTCGGAGCGAACCAAGCCTTTTTCCTTGGCTGCTGTCATACTTCCGCATTCCATCAGATCTTTATATGCCACAACCTCTGCCCGGATAAAGCCGCGCTCAAAGTCGGAATGGATTTTTCCGGCTGCCTGCGGCGCTTTTGTACCCTCGGTAATCGTCCAGGCGCGTACCTCCGGCTCGCCGGCGGTCAGGTAGCTGATCAAACCCAACAGACGGTAGCTTGCTTTGATTAACCGATCCAAACCGGATTCTTCTAATTCAAGCTCGGATAAGAACATCTGCTTTTCGTCCGGGTCTAACTGGGAGATTTCTTCTTCAATCTTTGCAGATACCGGCATTACTTCGGAATTTTCCGATTTTGCTAATTCCTCCACCTGCTGCACAAATTTGTTGTTTTCAATTCCCTTAGAGAAATCGTCCTCTGCAACATTTGCTGCATACAGCACCGGTTTTAAGGAGATCAGAGCGATCTCTTTCATAATGTCGGCTTCTTCTTTGGTGTAAGATAGACTTCTTGCCGGTTTTCCGTCCTCTAACGCCGCTTTGACACGTTCCAAAAGCGCTAACTCAGCAGCCAGGGACTTGTCGCCCTTCATCGCCTTTTTTGTCCGGTCAATCCGGCGTTCCAGGATTTCAAGGTCAGAAAAAATTAATTCTAACTGGATGGTTTCAATGTCGCGCAGGGGGTCGATGCTGCCGTCTACGTGTGTGATGTTGCTGTCCTCAAAGCAGCGGACAACATGCACGATTGCGTCCACCTCGCGGATGTGGGAAAGAAATTTGTTTCCCAGACCCTCGCCTTTGGACGCGCCTTTTACCAGACCTGCAATATCGACAAATTCGATATATGCATGCGTGATTTTTTTCGGATGGTACATTTCTGCTAAACGGTCAATCCGCTCATCCGGCACGTCCACAATCCCCACATTCGGCTCAATGGTGCAGAACGGATAATTTGCCGATTCTGCTCCTGCCTGTGTGATTGCATTAAATAGAGTTGACTTTCCGACATTCGGCAAGCCGACGATTCCTAATTTCATTTGTATCTGCATCTCCTTAATTTTACTGGTGTTTCGGTATTTGCGAAAAATGATTTACACCATTTTATGATACTGTTTTTTATTGCAAGTTGTTGTACTGCTTTCCGTTTTTCCCTTATCGGTATCCTTTCCCGTGTTCGGGAAAAGAGCGGATACAACACACCTATTATATCATGTTTACTCAAATTTATCAATACCCGAAGTTATATTTTTCATATTCAGCAGCATATTTTTAATGCTCACTGATTTTTCTTTGGTTATATTTACAAATTTTGGTTTGTTAAGAACGAAACGTATCATGCATATCATTCTTGGATTTACCCGTTTTTTTGTGATGTTCTATTTTGTGATAACAACTTTTTGCTCTGACTCAATCCATTGAACGCTTGCACCGAGTTCTTCGGAGATAAAGCGTACAGGCGTGTAGGTGCGGTCATTCTCAACAAATGCAGCAGAATCAAGCTTAATTTCTTTGCCGTTTACATAAGCAATATCTGAGCCGATATAGATCAGAATTGTTATGTCCTCACTTGTTTTAAGATGTTTTCCTTTAATCGTCACAAGTTCTTTATCGCCGTTCCACAAAACATCAGCGCCGAGGCTTTCGGCTACGAATCTTGCAGGAAGCATTGTGCGGTCGTTTACAATTTTCGGAGCAACATCATTTGTTTTTGTCTGCCCGAATACCAGTGCCGTCTTTTCGCCGATGGTTAAGATAATCTGATTTTCCGAATTATCTTTTTCTGTCCAGGCAGCGTAAAGGGTAAGATTCTTTGTTACCTTTTCGGAAAAATCATATTTTTCTTTCAGCTCTTTGTCGGTATACCAGCCTGCAAAGTCAAAGCCTTCTTTGGTCGGTGTTTCCGGTTCTTTAATGACAGAATTATTTGTAACGGTTTGATTGGATAGTTCACTTCCGCCGTTTGTGTCAAAAGAAACCGTAAAACGGGCTATTCCAAGGCTGCCGCCGCTGGGAGTGTATGCATACAGTGTAGCCTCGCCGGTCAGAGCAGTGTAATTCCCATCAGCAGGCGTAAAGCGCCATGTGTAGATTTTGTTTGCTTCAACCACGGTATCGTTCGGCAGAACGTTGCCCTCGGTATCCAACCATTCCAATGTACCGTCTTTCGGCTCCAGAGTGCTGCCGTCCGCCGTCAGCGCTGCGTCGTTCAGCGTCTTGCCCCTGGTATGAACCACGGTATACTTGGGTTCGCCGGTGGGCGTTGCCGGTGCAATTGTAATCTCGAAAGGAGCGCTGGTGATTTCGCTGTATTCGTTGTCGCCTGCTTTAGTGGCTGTTACTGTTACGGTACCGACCTTGACTGGCGTCAGAATACCGGTTTTAGGGTCAATGGTTGCCTCACCGGTGCCGTTGGTTACGGTATAGGTCACGTCTCCTGTGCCGGAGCCGCCGTCATTGCTCAATGTCAGTGTCTGACCGTAAACCACTGTGTTGTCGCCGGTGACAAACAATGCCGCCTGCGCATCCCTGTCTGCCAGGGTGATGTGCAGTGTAACGGTGAAGTCCTTATAGTTGTTGCAGGATGCCTTGAGGGTGACGGTGACTACATCGCCTGGCTTGCCGCCGGAGACTGCATAGGTCAGTAAGCTGCCGTCTGCCTCAAAATCCTGCTTGGTAAGTTTGGCATTCGAGCCGTCGCTGACGCTATATTCGCTGTTATAGCTCCAGGTCTGTCCGGAGGGGAGTCCGGACCAATCCGGTGTATAGGTGTACTCGGAGGTGTATGTGTATTTCCGCGACAGATCTTCCGTTTTGAGGTTATTGCCGTCTGCTTTATTTACCGTGATCTCAAGTTCAATGTTCTCCACCATGTTGTAATTGATCTTATCCGTCGGAGTAAACTTCGCCTTAAAGGTCTTGGTAGCGGTTGACGCATCACCAACAGATTCACTGCTGTCCATCCAGTTCCATATACCAGACAGATTGCCCGCAGGATTGCTAAGCATAATATCGCCGAGCGTCTGACCGTAGGTCGCCGTCAAACCGGTGGGCTTCGTATAAGCCGTGCCGTTCATGAAGTCCGGCGTCGCCTTCGTTACCGCAAATTCGCAATACACGGCCTCAAACCCATAGTAGTTATTCGTATCGCCAATCCTGGCATACATATGGTAAGTGCCGGCATTCAGTTCGGGTGGGGTGTTGATGTTCCATGTCTGCGGCGTGCCGCCGTCAACACTGATATAATAGTAGGTCACTTGAGCATTCATGTCACCCGTTTTGTCTGTCAGGGTCGGAGTGTTAGGCGTTTGACCGTAAGTATAACCCGCCATGCTGACCTTGCCGTACTGCTGAGCCTTGTCGATCTTGACAGTCGTGATGCCGGTCGTCTCCGTATAGGTCTTTCCGTCTTTCGGTGTGAACTTCCATCCGACATTATGACCAAGCGCGCTCGCATCCAGAATCGTATCGCCCGGTAATTGCCACGAGAAGGTACCCTCGACCGTTGCATTGGTGATAGGATCTTTCATTGTGCCGTCAATTTTAATCTTACTCAGCGGCTCGCCGTAGGTAATCTCGGCAGGAGTGAGCGTCACATCACCGTCCAAAACCGGGGCAGGTTTTGGTTTAATTCTGCCGGTGGTGATTATTTCAGAACTGCTGAGCGTGTAGTTACGTGCCTTTTCGGTGTCCTTCAGCGTAACGGTCACGGTGACATTGTTATCCTCGCCGGCTTCCGATTTGCTGAATACCGCGGTCACATCATAATCCACACCCTGTACCAGCGTTTCGCCGTTCACCAGACCTGTTTTGTCCTCGCCCGAAACCGGCAAGCTCACTGATACTTCGGCGGCTGCATCACCGCTGCCGTGAATCTTGGTTACGCTGTCTGCGGTAAAGGCAAGCTCACGCTGCAGGATATTCGCCGTGAAAAGCGCGGTGAAGTTAGTGGGGCTGGTACTGTAATTACTTGGCTTGGCGCTGCTGCTTGAATCAGACAGTCGGATGGTGCCGTCCGTTGTAAAGGCAAGTCTTGTCGCACCTGCGTTCGCATTGGCATATTCTGATGTGCCGACAATCCGCAGCGCTCCATCCTCCTCGGTAACAAGCCTGTCTTTCGCGATGCTCATTTCAGTCAGATTGGAGACCGTCGTGCCGTCATAGATCTTATCAGTCGTGACGCCCGCAGGAACTACGACGGCTTCCTTAAACAAATGTCTGGGTTTGATGATAAAGTTCGCCTCACCGATGTAAACGGTGTCGTCGCTCTCGTAGCGAACCGTCACAGTATACTCGCCTGCATCGTCGGTCTTACCGTTGGGGATGATTTCCTTGCCGGTTGCCTTGTTCTTGTATACGGTGCTGATCCACTTCGCGTCCGCCGGCTCGTTGAGCACTACCGGCTCATTAAAGCCGCCTGACCCATATGACCAGCCGGTCATGTCAATCGACAGGTCGGCACGCTTCTTGTCCTCCGCATTGACTTTGAGCGTCATTGTGAAGTCCTCATAGTTGTCGCTCTTGACCGTGACAACATATTCGAGGATCTGCGTGCCTTCGTCCCAATCATTGGTAGTTATGCTCAGAATACTGCCGTTCAGAACAACGTTACCTTTACTGATCCAGCGCTCATTAAAATCATCAGAAAGTGTACCGGTATACTGAATCTTGCCGAATGTCAGACCGGCTGCCAGTATCGGCAGTTCCTTAGAGAAATCGTAGGTGTATTCTTTGGAAATACCCTTGTACACAGGCATGGTCAGTTCTATGTTCGCAAGCTTGCCCTTGCCGACGCTGTAAGTAACTGTCCGTTTTGAGGTGTCATCGGGCAGCTTATAGTTTCCTGCCTTGCCGCCGGTCAGCCCGGTGGCGGTGGCAGTATATGTGCCGGTCTCGGTTTTATCTCCGCCGGTGACGTCCACACTGATCTCATCACCGTTCACCAGATTGCCCGCCGTAACGCTCACAAACTTGCCGTCGCCATAGGCGCGGTTTTCGGTGTTATTCCAAGCGAGTGTGACCTCGCGCGGTGTGACTGTCATCGTGCCGGGGACAAAATCAATCTCGTAGTTGTCCGCGGTCAGTCCGCCCGGCGTGATGATGTAGAGTCCGGCATCGCCGTACCGGGGATCATAGCTGAAGGTATAGTTCAGTGAACCGGCGAGGACACTTTCATCCTCACCATTTACAAAGCCCCTGTACGTCACACCGTTGGCAACAGGAGCGTCACCGTAGGTGACGGTGTTCTCATTCGCAGTGACGGTCAGCTCTGCTTTTTTGATGTTGTAGTCCACACTGACTTTCACACCGCCGGCGGTGATGCTTGCCTTGTAGTCGCCCGCATCGCTGGGAACATTATAGGAAACGGTTTCATCTTTTGAAGTATAGCTGATTGTCGGATTTCCCTCATCGGTGGTAAAGTTGCCTTCAAGTGTTGCTTCCTTTTCCTTGCCGTCGTAGGTCAGACTGCTGTCGGCAGGCGCATTAATTGTCACGCTGCCGCCGTTTTTGCCGCATTCGCTGCACTCCGCGGCGATGGTTGTGCCGCTTGCCGTATACTTCCATGTGTGCTGATGTTTGCTCAAGACCGCCTTTGTACCGTTCTCGGTCACGCCGATCACATAAAGGCTGTCGTCGCTGACAAAATTGCCTTCCTTGATCAGGTTTTCCGCTGCCGATGCGACGGTCACAGTGTCAATTCCTTTGAAAGACAGCTTATTCAGCAGAGTGCTATTCAGTCTCACGCCGATGCGTGCGGTGTTGTCTAATGCGCCGGTGACGGTGATGGGTATGGGCGCAAAATCGGACTCGTTAAAGAAGACATTGCTGGTTTTCTTAGCGCCATGGGTGTAAAATTCCTCGTTGTCGGTCACCTGTACATTGTCGGAGACGCTCAGCTTAGCGTCTGAGTCCACGCAAATACCGGCGCCGTAGGATCCTACTTGATTGTACTTGACCTGGGCGTTTTCACGCAGCACCACCACCGCATTGCTGCCCGACACATATATACCGCCGCCGTGCGAGTTGGGAATCACTTCCCCCGCTGTCTCTGACGTCTGATTGTTGATGATCTGTGCAT
>CAKSJF010000024.1 GCA_934462945.1 uncultured Clostridia bacterium
CCAGATCCTTAACCTTGGAAGATTCCTCCATTCGGCCCTCGTCCACGTTACTGCAAACAAACCACTGCTCGCCCTTGTTGCCGATGATGCCGAGATATTCGGTTGTTTTTGTGTTGCCGACCCGGATACCGTCGTCATCATAACGGTCGGTGTCGTAATAGGCAAGACGGAAATCCAGTTTACCATCGGTGGAAAGCTTTTTCGCCCAGGAAGATGTGTCCTTTGCAGAAAACTTTGCCGCCGCAATCCGCTTGCTCTGATAGTTCATATACCACACTTTGCCGTTTAATGCCTTGATATAGTGTACGTTTCCGGCGCTGTCCTTGTATTTTCCGTAATGCGCAATCGAATTTTCCTTGTCGCCGACCGGCAAATCCTTATCACTGATCGACCATTCCTTGCTGGTGTACTTCTCTGCCAGCTCTATATTCTTTCGCCGCATCTCTAAAACCTCCGGATCAGGCTCTTTCGGCGGATTCGTCACCGGAATAATCGCCGTGTTAGCCCGTAACCATTGCTCGGCTTCCTCATAGGTTCCTTGTCCGCGAATAGATGAGGGATTTGCTTTCCATTCATACTCTCCATCATATCCCTCGCAACCCTGATAATATTCCGATTCCGCGTCTACATTAAATAAAAGCTCTTTGAGATCAAGCGTGCTTTCATCCTCTTGAAAGGAACTAAGCTGGTCTACACGAATCACCGTTGCGGTCGGCATATTAGGTGTCCAGAATAAAAGGTCATCCCCAATGTCTCCCCATTTCCAAAACTTAATTCTTGCATCTCCCTGATTCATTTCAAAAATCATGCACAATTGCTGATGTCCATATTTTTCACGAACCGATGCATCCGTTGTTTGGTCTATCCGATAATTGGTGTAATATTTTTTGTAAATATCTCCGTTTTCATCTTCTTCATATCGATTGCTTACATAGGGAGAACGAAAAACAAACTTTCCCTTTTCATATGGTGGGTCAGAAGAAACATGTTCCTGTGATGTTCCGGCTAAGTAAAACGTTCCATCAACCCCATCAAAGCGCAGTGCCAGATTTTTTCCTTTTCCCTTTAGTGCCACATTCAGCTTTCCGTGATCTGAAATCTCATAAAGCCAAGTATCCTTGTATGTATCATCCAACCTCAATGTAAAACTGCATGAATATCCAACTGAATCCTTGTTAAATTCCTGCACGTATTCTAATGCTTGTGCTTGCAATGGAACACACATAGTGATGATTGACATGCATAATAAAAGCAAAAAATTCATTTTTTTTAATAATTTCATTTTCTGATTCTCCTTTTTAGTGTCATTTGTATGAAACTGCCCCCGAAAGACGAATACAAAGCCTGCTTTGTTCCGTCCGTTCATCCCCCATCGGAATCGCCCCTTTCTGCATTTACATAATTAAAACATTTGCGCGCAAGAAATATTTCCTGAATTTAGCGTATCATATTTTTAATTCCTTGTCAATATTCTCCTAACAATTTAGCCCAATTGTAACCAACATGCAATAAACCGGTATTATAAAGCATTTTAGAAATTATTTTGAAACGATTCTGTAACACCGTTTCGCCTTTCTTAAAAACATTTTCCTTGCTATTTTCCATCCGGCATGATATAATAAATAGAGAGAGTAACAAAAGAAAGGATTCTATGATGAAAACCTTAGAGCAAGAATATGATCAGATTATTGAAACCTGCTTTTCCCTTTTCCGGGACAAGCTTTCGGACTATGGGGCGACGTGGCTGTTTTTCCGGAACAGCTCACTGGTGGATCAGCTTTGGATTAAGGCAAAACGGATTGCCGTGTTAGAGGAAAACCACGACGACTGCATGATT
This sequence comes from uncultured Clostridia bacterium, assembly GCA_934462945.1. Classification (GTDB taxonomy): domain Bacteria; phylum Bacillota; class Clostridia; order UBA1381; family UBA1381; genus RQCD01. Next base: position 1,838 of record CAKSJF010000024.1, read on the forward strand.
CATGAGGGACGCGGAGACGAGTATATCGGCATTATCAACTATTCCATCATTATGCTTTTCCGCATTCTTTTCCCGGATCGGCTGCCGAAGCATGAGGATATTTTAAAAACACCGGAGCTGGCAGACGAAATTTCGCTGGAGGACGTTTTTTCGATGTATCATGAGATTGCGGCAGAGGTAAAAGCGCTTATGCTCAAGAAAAATCACGACTACGGCGACGCATGGCGCGGCATGCAGCAATCCTCCATTACCGATCAGATTATTATTAAGCTTTCCCGGATCAAAAAGATTGCCAAGAATAACGGCGCGCTTTTAGTTTCGGAAAATATTGATGCACAGCTTTTCGACATCATTAATTATGCAGTGTTTGGTCTGATCAAATTATCAGAATAGAAAATCGGAACGGTTTTTTGCCGTTCCGATTTTCTATTCTGTTTTTGGAAATATTAAAGAATGCATAAATCCATCCAGCCGAACCGTCATAATATCGCCGGCAATCGGTTTTCCGCGGTAACAAATCACATTTGCCCGCACCTCATCCTCCACCGGTCTGGGATAGTTTTTCACAAGATAGGTATAGCGCGTGCAGGTTTTTCCGCAGTACGGCAAGAGATCCAGTCCTGCCTGGTATTGCAGCTCGTTATACTGGCGGTAAACCTCATCAAATTGCGCCGGCAGGGAAATTTCCTCAATCTCCACTGCCTGCTCCTCCACCTGCCATCCAAATTCCTTTAAAAATTTCCGGTTTTCCTCCTGCGTCCGGTCTGCGCCAAACACATATGCCGCCGCCAGTACCAGAATCAAAAATACTGCAATCAGATATAACACCATCTTTTTCATGCCCCGCTCTCCCGTCCTGAAATTGTTCTATACTATATATACTCCGGGATTCGGAAAACATGATTTTATTCCTGTGATTTTGAAAGCATCGTCTCGGCAAAAATGCCGTACCCCTTAGTCGGATCGTTTACAAACACGTGTGTTACCGCTCCGATCAGCATATGATTTTGCAAGATCGGTGCACCGCTCATTCCCTGCACAATGCCGCCGGTTTTCTCTAAAAGCTCCGGATCGGTAATCTGCAAAACCAGCCCTTTGTTATCCACCTTTCCGTCCTTTGATACACGCAGGATTTGCGCCTGATAATACCGCGCGCCGTTTCCGTCAATATTCGCCAGAACCTCTGCCGCGCCCTCCCGAATCTGATACCGGGTAGCAACCTCCACCGCCTCCGGGAAGGAGAAGCCGGACGGGTCTGCAAATGTGCCATAGATTCCTAATTCAGAATTACGCGAAATCGTTCCTAAATAACGGTCGGAAAATGTGCCGATAATTTCTCCCGGCGTGCCGCTCTCACCCTTATGAATTGAGAGTACCCGGCAGGTTAGAATATTTCCCTTGCGAATCGGCATAATTTTTCCGGTGTCCGCGTCGGTGATGGCATGTCCGAGCGCGGCAAAGCTTTGGGTTTCCGGATTATAAAAAGTGAGCGTGCCGATTCCGGCAGCAGAATCGCGCACCCAGATTCCCAGCTTATAGCGGTGATCCTCTGCGGACTGCACCGGTGTGACCGGGATGGTGAAAATTTCTTCTCCGCGCTTGACGGTCAGATTCAATTCCGATCTGATTTCATTTAAACGCTTGGTAAATTCCTCTCCGGTTCGCACCGAGGTGTCATTAATACCTAAAATCTGGTCGCCCTTTCGTACTCCGGCTGTTTTTGCCGGTGTGCAGACGCTCCCATCCTCTGCCTTTACATCTGAAATCCGCACCACAATCAGTCCGTCGGTATACATTTTCACCCCGATCGGCTCACCGCACGGAACGACATAATTTTTCGGTGTAACCGTCACCTGCACCGTTTTTAAGGGAATTTTTAGAAACCGAACCGTCACGCTGTATCTTCCCTGACTCTGGGTGTTCAGGCTCAAACCGCCGGAAACCTCACGGCTGAATGTCTCTCCTCCAGCCGCCGTCTCCTGCGCCGGGATTCGCTCCTCAGCAGAACAAAATTTCCCGACTTTTAATGTATACTCTGATTCCTCGGAGAGAATAATTTGAGAGGGAACAGAGAAATATATATTTAGTATGAAAAGAACAGGAAGCGCAGCCATGGCAGTAATCATGATTTTGCGCCAAAAATTTTTTTTAATTCTTTCCATCTTCCTCACCTCGATTTTAAAATTTGACACTATTAAATTAACCGCGCCGCCCGGTTTCTATACTGTCAAACTAAATCTAAAATTGGTGAAAATAAGAAAAAGGAGATGTCAAAAAAGGCACAGAGCGTTCTGCACTCTTTTTTTACATCCCCTATGGTTATACGTTATCTCTTAGTCTTCGCACAACTCTCTCTGCCATCCATCTTGCATCTAAGAGCGTGCTTTGCATGCCGGAAATTATTTCCTTTTTGTGCTTTCTCTCCAGCATCCAATCCAGAATTTCCGATGCCGGTGCGAACCATCCATCCTTTGAGGCTAAATATTCAATTGCAGCTTGGACATCCTTTCTCAAATTGCCGTTCTGATCAGTAAAACCATAACCGAAATGCGTATAAACAATCGCACAGCCTCCCTCCCGGACAAGCTTATCAATATTTTTTCGAGAAAGAAGCTTCACAAACAGATCTGCCGTCATACCGTCACTGGAGCTAAACCAATAATTGGAATATTTTTCTTTTGACCGCTCCCGGTATGGTGTGTACGGATCACATTTTAATAAGTTCAATTCCCCGAACACGCGGTTTCGGATATATTTCACATGCTTTTTGCAGTCCTCGCCCCAAAAAGCAGGCGAGCCGGGGAGATCTCCCTGCGACTGTACATACATACCCTGTTTTTTCTTATAAAAATCATATGCCCTTGCCAACACCGGCGAAAAGCGTTTTCCGCACCAGTAAATATTGCTGGGATTGTCTCCGTGGTTGATATGCATTTTGGGGTAGCTGCCGAAAAGCTGTCGGAACTCCTCTAATGCATTCCGGATTTCTTCCCCGGTAAAAACACCCGAACCAATATCGTGAAACGCGATTTCAAATCCCTGACGCTGTAATTGGAGAACGTAATCCCGGTAAGCAGCATGCTCCATGCTGTCACCCGGAAAATAGTCCCGCGGCGGTTTCATCCAGACCGTTTTTGTGGTGATGATTCCGTTTTTGTATAAACAGTCATATACCGGCTGAATGGTTTCCACTGACGCGCCGTCAGTATCGTCAACGATTGTAAATGCAAATTTTTTGTTATCTTTCCATTGATATTTCACTTGTCTGTCCTCTTTAACACCACGCTCACAACCTCCGGCGGATTGAACAGCCGAACCCCGTCTGAAACGGTGCATCCAGCGCTAATCACTAACTGATGTCCGTTTTCAGAATACTGCCCTTTGGAATACCGATCGGTAAACACATGCTTTTTCAGGATATAACTTCGAAACGGTTCAAGTCCGATTTCTCCGCCATGCAGATGTCCGCCCAAAACCAGGTCAAACGGATATTCCGACACCCGGTCAAAATACTGTGCCCGGTGCAGCAGTAAAACGGCAAAGACATTCGGATCAATTTCCCGGCTGATACTATCGAAAAACGGCTGCGCATTGTTCCAAAACGCGTCTCCCTCATCCGAATGGATGGAATCTGCATAGCCAAGCAAATTCAGCTTTGCCGTCCCCCGTTTGAGTGTTCTTAATTCATTATTCAGAAAAATCACACCGCTGTCCTGCAATTTCTGCCAGATCGGCGGAGTGTCCGTCCCGTGATAGGTAGCGTTATAATATTCATGATTTCCATAGGCATAATAGACCGGCGCAATATGCAGAAGCTTTCCCACCAATTCAATCGTGTTGGTATAGTCCGTTGTATCCATGCTTACAAGATCGCCGGCAATGCAAATAATATCCGGAGACGCATTCCGCACACAGGAAAGCACCTCCTCACCATTTTCTCCGTTATGAAAATCGGTAATCAGAGCAATTTTAAAGCCATCAAACTCCGGCGGAACACGTTTTGACTCCACTGTGTAGGACGTATTGACCACATGCCGGTCGGAAACAACCTGCCATAGAACAATCCCGACTGCAAGCAGTAAAAGCAATCCGGCAGCAATTTTTTTAATTTTCACGATTGCACATCCTTTGTTTTTTGCAGCATCCGTCCTACCTTATCCAGCGTGACACGCACAGGACGAAAATAAACTGCCGCATAATTCTTCAGCGTATTCATACCCCAGCCCCGGAGCTTTGAAGCTGTTTCCCGGGCAAAGGCAAAATTATCGCGGTATTTTTGAAAAACCGAAATGCCGCTCCCGGTAATTCCCTCCCCGGACTGCGTATATTCATATAAAATATCAGAAAGAAATTCTGCACTTTTTGCATTAGTGAATGCCGCAAGCGAAAAGAACGCGTCCTCGGCGGTTTTCAGATCGGTGCAGAAACGGATTTTCTGCACCGCGCTTTTCCGGAACATGGACATGCACACGCTGTTTAAATAAATCCCTTTCCAGAACATTGGGTAAACCCTGTCTGGAAAATCCCTCTTTTCTGCAAAAAAATCTTCTCCGATCTGACGCTCCGGCACAAATGTTCTGCCGTCCGGATAGACATATTCATAGCGAAAATGTACAATATCCGCATCATGCATCTGCTGCGCCTCCACCAACCGCCGGATGGCATTTTCTCTAAAAAAATCGTCTGAATCCAGAAACAGTAAAAATTCACCCTCCGCATGCGCAAGCCCGGCATTGCGCGCACCTGCCACACCGGAATTGGGAATGCTGATCACCTTGATCTTTTCCCCGTAGGCATTCAGTTTACTAAGCGTCCGATCGGATGAACCGTCATTGACGGCAATAACTTCAAGCTCCGCTCCGTGCTGACAAAGAAGTGAATCGATACACCGCTCAATCGTTTTTTCACAGTTATATGCCGGAATGATGACTGATATTTTCATTTTCTTCTCCATTTGTTCTCTGCATCCCTATCACACTTTCCGAAACATTTCTGCGCTGTTCTTCCCGTTCTGCGGAGGATAAATCCTCATCCCGTTTTTCGTCCACCCCTTCAGTCGCCGATTTCATGAACATAATCTTGATCGTGAGCAAAATCAGCTTTACATCCAAAAGAATGGAATAGTTTGTGCCATAAATAATATCCATCAGAATTTTATCCGACACACGGGTATTATATCTGCCATACACCTGTGCATAGCCGGTCAGTCCGGCTTTCATGCAGTAACGCATATCATAGCTGGCAATCGCCTTGGAATACTCGTCTGCAAAAACCGGGCGTTCGGGTCTTGGTCCTACCACCGACATAGAACCGCCCAGGATATTATAAATCTGCGGCAGCTCGTCCAGACGGAGCGCACGCAAAACTCTCCCCACACGCGTAATCCGCGGATCATTTTCTGTGGCAAACTGCGCGCCGTTCTTCTCCGCATCGGTCACCATGGTGCGCAGCTTATACACCCGGAAAACCTTTTTATGAAGCGTGTACCGCTCCTGCTTGTAAAAGACCGGACCTTTGGAATCCAGCTTAATCGCAGCTGCACAAATCATCATAATCGGGAAAGTAACGACAATTGCCAGAAGTGCAAAGATGATGTCAAAGCTCCGCTTGATCATCTTTTCAAAATGCGTCAGCTGGATTGCTTTTTTCACAATCACCGGTGTGTCGTCAATCTGATAAATCTTTCCTTTCAGCGTGGTAACGCCGTCCACATCAGCAAGAATATTCACCTGGATTCCCTGGCTCAATCCACAATACAGAATTTTTTCCGCCGCCTTATGTGAAATCTGCGGCGAAATAAAAATCGCGTCAAATTTCGGAATCATTTCATCTAAAAGCTTTTGCATTTCGTCCGGATCATTTTCATCCAGCAGATGATACCAGGAGCTGTTTTCCTCGTTGGACGCATATTTCAGCTTTCTTGCCAGCCGGCTGGTATTTTCCATATTCTCAACAATCAGAAAGGAACGCTTTTTTCCCGATTTCTTTTTTGCCCGCGCAATCATCATTCTCCAAATCAGCTCGGTGGGCAATAGAACAAAAAAGAGCACCCCCCAGAACGCAATCGGCTGCTGCGCACACCAGAGCAGCCTGCTGAACACATACACACAAACATAGGCAACAATGACAGCAATTCCGACAGAGATAAGGGCATTATAAATATTTTCCGCCTTGAGAGAATACAAGTCCAGCATAATATAATTGAAAATTACAACTGCTGAAAATGCCAATCCGTAATAAAACGCAGTCCTGTCCGAGCCGCTTGCGCCTGTCCTCTCAAAAATCTGTACAACACAGATAAAAACTGTCAGAAAATCACCCAAAACAGACATCAGTCTGATTAACTTGCTTTTTCCGTCTGCACTCATAGCCTACCCCTTTATACCACCGGAATTTTTTACATATAGCTCGAAAAAAGCTGCCCCGTTTCAAAACACGGGGCAGCAATACAACGCTTTAATATAATAGCTGACTCTTATAGTCGTCTAATTTATTTCTGATATTATCCTGTCTGATCGAAATGCTCACATACCCGTTATCATCATATGCGCTTGTCGCTTTGAGACATTCCTTGTATGCCCAATGTGAGGGCGACATATCTACAAAGGAATAATCCCCTGCTGTGATGTCATACGCATTACCGTCTGCATCCAGAGCAGTCAAGCCCATCTCATTGCGACCGATAATATGGTTGAACAGCGTACAAAATTCTGCTCTCGTCATCACTTTGTCCGGAGCAAAGCTGTCATCGCTGACACCGCACATATAACCGTATGCATATACTTTTTTGATATACTCCTCATATTCGTTTCCTGCAATATCGGAAAACGGAGTATCTTTTGTAAGATTCAACCCGAGCGCACAGGAAACTAATTTTGCAACCAGTCCGCGATTCACAGCGCCCAGCGGCAATTCTCCCTCTGTCGGCAGTCCGCCTGCTAACGCTTCATATGCAAGACCTCTTGCATACCACTCGCCCCGGTAAGGCTCCACCGACGGGCTAACTTTCAGCTTTTCTCCGCCTGTATAACCCTCCTGATCTAACAGACGTACCAGCATAGCAGATACCTGCTCTGTGGTAACACTGTCATCCATACCCATGTGAACCTCGGCGCTATAGCTTTCGCTGCCGTCCTCACCGGTGTATGTATTAATCAGCGGCTCATAGCCGAACACATAAGCAAACTTTGCGCCGTGCAGGTCAATGGAAGTATCTTTTTCTTCTTCCTCATAAGCTTCCGGCGGAATATCTTTCGGATCTTCCGGAATCACAATATCAATAATATTATTGGTTGTCAAATCAATAATCCGACCGTCAATGTGCCATCCATCATTTTCATGCTTAAACACATACCAGTCAATTCCATAGTTTTGGGAATTTAACTTCACCCAGGGTACAACCTCACCCTTATTGGAACGGATATAACCTTTCTGCATCAGCTGATCGCGTGCGCTGTCGAACGCGTCATCATCTGCCGGCGGATTGTTGACCTCCGCTAAAATGTCCTGCTCGGTAATTCCATCGCCAATTGCAATAGCATAATTATGATTTCTATTGCCGGCAAGCGTTGCAGTTGCAACAACGTCTGTAAAATACTCGCTCGGACGACCAGAAATGTTCCCCTGGCTATCCATCTGGAGTCCGTCCAGCTGGAGGAAAAAGCCTGCCGAGCCGCTCGGAATTTTGCGGTCTACACTTGCTTGATACTCCCAGTCCCAACCCCATCTGCTGCCCAAGGACAGACGATCTGTGGCTAAAACGCTTTCCTCGCCGTCATAGACGGCTTCCTCTCCATTACTTGCAAATGCTGTTGCTGCCGAATAAATGATTGCGGCTGCAAGCAGGAGTGATACAAATTTTCTCATAAGAAAACCTCCTCATTCATTTGCAACCAGACAATCATAGAATCAGATTCCTTAGACTCACGGCTTTGCGCCCCACGCTTTCACGTGGTTTGCCCATAATATTGATAATTTTATTATACATGAAATTCATACCCTTGTCAAGGGTTAATCCGTTTTTTCTGTCAAAAAACTGCACAAAAAATCAAATTCCAGCTCTGCCGTTTTCTTTACAAAATCCCCTTATCGCAAAGCAGCATGCGAATCAGTTTTGCAGAGTTTTTTTCATCCAGCTTTCTTGCAAACAGTGCTCCGGAGGAGACGATTTTTTCATAGTCTGTCTCGTCCAGCGTTTTCGGACTGTTGCCGCCGGCTGACCAGTCGGTATATCTCAGATTCCCTCTGCACGGCTCATAAAAGACTGTATCTCTTGCAAAATTCCATAAAACCGTTTGCTTATAAACCTCGTCCGCACAGGAGGAGGCGAGGGTCATTTTCCGAATCAGATCTTTATGCTCCATCAATGCCCCGACGCTTTTTTCGGTGAGAGATGCCCAGTTTGCTCCCTTTTTGATTTCTAAATTTTTCACACGGCGGATGCCGAGCCTTTTCTGAATTGCAAGGCACAGACGGTCGATTCTTTCATTCCGAAACCGATAGTACGAAATTCTGTCCCGATCCTGCCGGGTTGTCTGCTCTGCAATTGACAGATAGCTTTTCTTATTCCCGGCAAAAAATGCATCGAGCTCCTCTGCTGTCACCAAAGGAAAATCCACCCCGGACAGCAGATGAAACCAGGCATATTCCCTTTTTTGATATGCTGTCTCAAACAGGAGCATTTCGCAGAGAACCTGGCTTTGATGTCCCCATTTCACATTGATCCGCCGGTCGCAAAAAAAGACCCGGCTTTTCTGGCAGACATTTTGAAACGCGCGAAAATCAAAATGTTTCACCTTTTTGTCAATATGCAGATAAACATCATGATTGGGATGATCCAGTCCCTGCAAAAGCAATTTTAAAATACCGAAATTGTTATGCGCGATGATCAAAAAAGCGTGTTTTTCCATCGTATTTTCCTTTCTAATATGCCATAAAAATCCGGACTAACCGAATTGCCAGTCCTGCCGGAGCATAGCGCAGAAGAAAAAACAGCAGGAAATGCTTCGGATTGCTCCGGTAGGTCATAGAGGTTTTGATATAGCGTTTTAAGCTTGGATTCCGGAGCGCTTTTTTTGCATAGTCTGAATCGGTCAGCGCAGCCTCACGGCAATATAAAAGCAGAGTCAGCGCAGCTACACATTCCAGGCTTTTTCTTGTATTCTCCTCCATCGGACGGTTCAGAACATCCTCAAAAAGCACAGTAATTTTTGGTATTTTCGTGTTCTTTCCGGACAGGAAATGCCCGGAACTGCTGATATAATAATGATAACCGCATACCTTTAAAAAACAGATTTTGTGCAGATAAAGAAGCATTTCTGCATTCAGCTTTAAATCCTCGGAAAAATATTTCTGCGTGTCGCCAAAAGATAATCCGTTTTCCGTCAGAAAGCTTTTTTTCACCAGCTTATTACACATTTCAAACGTGTGCCGGTTCTGATAAAAATACCGGTAAATATAGTCTGCCCGGTCGGTAATTCCAACGCAGTCCGAAAAGGCTGCACGCTCCGTCCGGCTGCCATCCTCCCGGATGTCGCAGATACCGCACTGCACCACCTCGCAGTCCTGGCTTTTTGCAGCCTCGTACATCTCCCGGTATAAATTCCGTTCCACCGTATCGTCCGCGTCCACAAATCCGAGATACTCGCCCCTTGCAATTTGGATTCCGGCATTTCGGGCTGCTCCCTGCCCGGCATTTTTCTGGGTCAGAACCGTGATCCGGTCACCGTAAGAAGCAAGGATCTCTGCTGTAGAATCCGTCGATCCGTCGTTGACCGCAATAATCTCCAGCTCCTCCAGACTTTGCAAAAGCAGCGACTCAATACAGGCGCAAATCGTTTTTTCTCCGTTATAAACCGGAACAATGACCGACACCTTTATCATTTCTCATCCACCTTACTTTCAAGATAGTGTTTTAATTCTGCCAAATGCCCTCCGGCATTTTCCCGGAACTCCTCCGGAATCCGGATTGGTGTATTCGTTTTTTTCATCAGAACAGTCAGCGCCTCTGCGGTAAGACCGTTTTTCGGAATCCTCAAAAATCCCAGCCGTTCAGAAAGCAGATTCAGCTTACTGGTGTCCGACACAGCCGCCGCCGGAACACCGGCAAGCAAAGCGGCAATCACCCCGTGAAAGCGTGTGCTGATCACCTTTTCACACCGTGCCAGATGTTTAAAAATTTCCTCCGGTCGGCTGTCGTACGCAATCACTTCCGCAGCTTCGCGATACTTCATCAGCCGACAAACCGTCATAGCGGCAAGCAGATCATTTTCCGTACCGGTATCAAATGCAAAAATCAGCGCCTTTTTTCCATGCGTCTGCACATACAGGTCACACGCTTTTGCCATTTGGAGAAAGAACGCATAATTTTCATCGCTATACTGCCGGTATACCGGTATCACGCCAAGACACCCCTCTCCGGTACGCGGCAGAATCCATTCTGAGGAAAGCGAAAAAACCAAATCCTCATGGCACACAACCGTACTGCTCCCGGCTAATTCCGACATCATTCTCTCCGATTTCCGATCCCGGCAGGAGATCAGACCGTATTTTTTCAGTTCGCGTTTCATCAGCCAGCGTTCCAACACCCTTTCGGGTGCGTCCGCACTGCAATCCAAGACAGCCGTTTTCGCACAGGGGAATTTCTTTTCACGCATAATCGCAAGGAGCTTGGATACCTGCGCCATCCTCGAATGAAACTGAAAGCCTGTTCCGATCACATTCACCACCGCGTCAACCTCTGGCATTTCTCCGCAAATCCGAACATTCTGACACCCGTCAAAATGCCCCAGAAATTCCTGCGGCACACCGGCAACATAAAATTCATGCTCCGGCATACCGTTTACCAGAATCAGCTGCATCACATCATCGCCAAAATTCCGGTCAAAATACCCGGATAGCTGTATTTTCATGTCCGCTCCTCCTTTTGAAGTTTTTCCCGTACTACCGTAAATGCTTTTTTTCGTTCACTCTTTGAGAATATCAAAAAGAAACCTGCCGCATAGCTGACTGCTGCCGCCGGGATTGCCGAGGCAAACAAGCCAAGCCACGAATCGATCACAAACATGCTCCGCACCGCGGCACACAAAAGCACCGCCGCCGCATCCAACAGGATTCCGCGCAGCAGAATCGGATAAAACGCAGTCTTTTTCACACCGATATTATGCGCGGCATAAACCGGCACAAACAGAATAATCCGCAAAAGGAGCAAACAGGAGCTGACCCCGGCAATGGCATACAGTCCGAGATTTGTAAACTTTAGGAGCAGATACACCACAATAATATTCACCACACCGATGATTCCGTCAATCACTGCCGGCAGGCGAACACGGCAGAAAATAGTGTTGATTTGATTCAGCGGGAAAATATAAATGGAAAATGCCTGCGGCAGCAGGGTGAGAATTGCTAAGATCTGCACCAGTCTGATCTCCTCCGCTGTCAGAGTCGGCAGCCAGAGCGAGAAAAAGTCACCGCCGAACACCGCAATGCCGATCACCGGCACAGAGCATAAAAATCCGCACATTTTAGAGGCAAAATTCGTTTCCGCAAAAAATTCTTCCTTTGATCTTGTGGAATAGCTGATCGTCAGCGTGGGATAAAACGCACCTGCAATCACCCCGATCAGACTAATCAGCATCACCGGAAGCGTTTTTGCAATCGACAGAATGCTCATATCCTCCGCTCCTAAAAACAGATTGGCAATCAGAAGATCCAGTCCGGTGAAAAGAATCTGGTTTAACTGGGAAACAGAATTCCACACGCCAACCTTTGCAAGTTCTATCACCGCATGTATATCAAACAATTCCTTTTGAAAGCGCAGATCCGGCGTCAGTTTCTTTTTAAACCGGACTTTCAGCACGGACGAATAAACTGCGCAGAGAAAAACAATCGCCCCGATATATCCGATATACGGATAAAAGAACGTGTATACTACAATCAGCAGGAGCGCCTTTAGAATAATACTTGAAACATTGATCAGTCCGGTAATTTCCAGCCGGTTCTTTACAAACGGCGCAGTTTCATATCTGGAAAAGATCAGATTGACAAAAAACATCAGAAAGACAAATGCCCAGAGACATTTCACATCCAGGACATGATTCGCCGGAATATTGATCATTTTCTCCAGAAACAACACCAGGAAGAATGCCGGAATTGCCAGGATCACAGTCAGAACAATATTCACCACCGTAACCGAGGTAAAGTACCGGTTCGCATTCTCAATTTCTCCTCTGGAATATGCCACGGTGATATAGCGGTTTGCCATACCGTTAATCACGGTTGTGATAATGGTTGCATACTCTAAAAAATTATCTGAAAGACTGTAAAACCCATAAATGTCCTTTCCGATTTTTTCAATAATAACCGGAACAAGAAAGAAATTAATTGCCATCGCAACGGCAAACGCCATAAATTGTGAAACCATATTGAGCGCAAGCTGCTTTCCTTTACTTTTCATCTACTCTCCCTCTCCGGGCATAAACCCATATCATCCGCCACATTTTATGCTTTACCGCCACCGTCATGACGCTTGCACGTTTTCCGCTTTTTTTGCTGTTCCAGGCACGGATATAAGAAAAAATAATCGGATCAACCGCCCGGATTCCGCTGATATATTCCCGATAATCCGCAGCATTCCGGCAAAGCGCGCAGGCATACTGAAACAGAACATATGCCATATATGCCCCAAGCTGCTCCCGAATGCCGTATTGCTCGCAGGCTGCACCGAGTTTTTCAAAATCCCGGAGCATGAGCGCCATATCCCGCATTTCATTCCGATAAAATTTATGACTTGCCGAGCCGGGCAGAATGCGGTATGCATACAAAGACTCTGCAAGACAAACAATCCTCTCCGCTCTCAGCATGATCGGCAGTGTGGTTGCAAAGTCCTCGCCCAGATACAGGAGCGGATGAATCCGGAAACGGACATCCGAAAATAATTCTCTCCGAACCACCCTTGTCCAGACGCTTGGAACAAGTCCAAACGTGAAAAACGGTTTCCGGTCATCATAAATCATTCTTTGATATAATATGCTTTTGCGTTCTCCCTCATAGACTCCGGCAGGAAAATCCGGAAGTTTTGGAGTCAGCTTTCCGTTTTCCTCATCGGCATACCCAAACAGGCAGACATCCGCATGCGTTTTTTGGAGCGTCTCTGCCACACGTGCAAGCATATGCGGCATCAGTCGGTCATCTCCATCCAGATTCACCACATAGTCGCCTCCGGCAACCAAAAGTCCGGAATTCCGCGCCCGGGTCAGTCCCTCGTTTTGCTTATGAATCACCCGAATCCGGGAATCTGTCTGTGCATAGCGGTCAACGATTTCCGGGCATCCGTCCGGCGATCCGTCATCCACCAAAATCAGCTCATAATCCAAAAAATCCTGTGTGAGTACACTTTGGATACACTCCTCCAGATATTTTTCGACCCGATAGATCGGAACAATCACGCTAAACAGCATAGCCTACTCCTTTCCTCACCTGATAAATGCCCGGATTTTTTCCTCATAATATGCATCCTCTGCAATCACCGCATCAAGCACACGCTCACAGCTTTCCGAAAACACATCCTCGTCAAAGGATTGATAGTATTCATAAATCCGGTCGGTGATATTCTGCTCATCCTCCAAAAGGCTGATTCCCAGACCGTCTCTTTCTATCAGCATGCCGGAATAAGTGAGACGGTTTCCGAACATCGGCTTTTTGCGAATCAGACCGTCATAGAATTTATTTGCCACCGCCGGGTAATTCACAAAGCTTTTCGGGTAGTTGTAGCAGATCATATCGAACGAATCCACAATGCTCATTTTATCCTTTTCATCATACGCGCCGAATACATGAACATTCGGATATGCTTTTGTATACTCCGAAAGCGCGTCCAGGCAATCACCCGAGCCATGGATATGAAATTCAAACCGGCTGTCCGAACCGAACGCCCGAACAAAACGTTTCAGATACTCATATTCGCGCAGATAGCCGATATAACCCATAACGATTTTTCCGCTTGTATTTTTTTTACCGACCGTTGTGCGGTTTTGATAATTTTCCTCCTGGAAATTATGCGCCTGCACCAATTCGCATTGATCTGTGAGATACTCACGAAAGCCCGGAGAGGAAATGGCGGTACAGCCGGCATTTAAAATCACACGGTTCACCAACCTCCGATACCATCCGAGATATTCGTAGGAGGTATCGCGGTAATCAAAAAAGTACTTCTTTCTGTATCTTCCGAGAATGACATCCGGCAGCAAAACCGCCGTCTGTGTGGTCAGGATAATCAGCTTGTCGTATTTCTTTTCCCGGATAATCCGCTTTGCATAGCGGCGGAATCTAAGAAACGGAAGAATTTTTCCAAATAATTTTCCATACCGCTCCACCGGCATAAAAAACGTGTGGTTTTTCTCATCCTCCGGCATTTTCATGCCGCTCCTGTTCCAATGCACAATTTCATACGGGATTTTTTCCCGGTCCATTGCATCCGTATACCGTTTTACAAACGGCGACAGCTCAATCTGCCCTGCATAGATAATTCCGATCATAATGTCCCTCCGCAAATCACCGCATCAAATTCTGCTAATGCAACCGCATTATCCCCTGCCGGGGCATATCTTCCCTGATACACGCATTCCGGATTTTCCAGAAGTGTTTTCAGGGTTTGCCTGATTCCCTCCTCCGAATTTTCACACACAAAGCCGGCATTTCTCTTTTGAACCAGTTCTACAGCGGAAACTGTGTTGGTTGTGAGAACCGGCACACCGAGTGCTGCGGCTTCTCCGAAAACCATCGGTGCAGCCTCGTCATAAGACGGTACTAAAATCAAATCCGCCGCTTTGAAATACGGATAGGGATTATTAAAAAGTCCCAGGAAATGGACACAATCCGAAAGTCCTCTGCTTTGACATTCTGCCCTGCATTCCTCCATCTGCTCTCCGTCTCCGGCAATCCGCCAGACAAATGAAAGTCCTTGTTCTTTGAGTCCCTGCAAAATTCCCATCATACGCAGGATTCCCTTTTCCGGACTGATTCTTGCCGCAGTAAACAGATTCAGCCTGCCCTCGGTGCGCCGGGCGGTGTATTCCTCCGAAAGACTTCGGATTTCGTCATAGTCAAAGCAATTATGCACCACGGCTGTTTTTGGGGAAAGTTCCGGACAGACCCGGTTAAACACCGCTCTGCACGAATCGGACACACAGGCAATGACATCAAAATTCCGATAAAATGTCCGGTTATACCGGTTGTTTCCGAAATAATGCTCAAAATCGCAGTGGACAAAGCTAATTTTCCGCTTTGCCCGAACGCTCCTGATCACAAATTCGTTACATCCGCCGTAAAAATACCGGAATGCGGAATTTTGCATAAAGGAAACCGCCGCATCATATTCCTCCGGGAGCTTTTGAAACCCCGTCAGAATCCGAAACGGCAGAGCGCATCCGGTAATCCGCGTGAGCGCGGCAAACGCTCCGCGCCATATCCCGGTTAAAAATCCTGCCGCATTCGCCTCTGCCTGCGACATGCCCAGGATTCTCACCGCCCTGTTTGCCGCAATCACCCGGACATTTTCCGGAACAGTATAGTCGCCCTCCAAAGAAAAGAGAAAAAGCGTCACATCATAGCGACCGGAGATTTCCGAAAGCAGATTCACAAGCGACCTTTGAATGCCGCCGATATGCAGATTATTGCAAACAAAAATAATTTTTTTCCGCATGTTCTACTCCTGTGATTCTTCCGCCGTTTCTTCCTTTTTATATGCCCGGACAATTTCAACAATCAGCGCCAGCATGATCATGCCTCCCAAACTCAGCACCACAGCAACCATCTCATACAGAGACGCGCTGACGCTGTCGTTGCATTTCACACCGGTCAGCTGTGAAATATGCTTTTGCGCGCTATAATCGTTATAATCGGCTATGGTGTCGGAGAGGACGGTGTAAAGTGAAAGCATCCGGTCGGAAAGTGTCTGGATATTCTGCTTCACCTGCTCGGTTAAAGCCGGCACGTCCACCCATGCCTCCGCCGGAGACGAAAAGATTTCTGCAACCTCTTTATCATGCACCGATTCCAGGTACGCGTCATTGGCAGAAACCAATTGATTGGTATAATCCTCAATCAGCGTATCATAGGTTGTTTTGGCTGCATACCGTCTGGAATTTCCATCGTAAACACCGTCGATAATTGCCAGATCATCATTATTCTGTCCGTCCCGGCGGTAATTATAGGCATTTGGAAGTTCCTTGTTTGCCTCAGAAAAAGCGTCCATTTTTGATTTGGTCATCTGCGCCGTTTCCTCAAAATTCTTCTGCCGCAGGATTGCCTCATCCATTCTCTGGCGGTATACCTCCACCAGCCGGGGGACGTTTCTGGAAATTCTGCCCTCATAAATTGCCGCATAAAGGGATGGAATCTGATTCTTTTGCAGATGCTCGTATTCGTACATCAGATCCCGGAAAGAATACCCGGTTCCGGTGGATCGGAAACCGTTGTTTTCGTTCCAGTATTTTCCGAGTGAGGTGAGAATGCTGTCTATATTCTCCTCCATAATCTCAGTCACTTCGATATAATCGTACTGCTCCAAATTTTCATCTGCCAGCGCATTATTGATGTTTGCATAACTGTTGTAGGATTCCGAGTAATAATCAATATACTGGAAAACAAGCGTTTCCAAAAGCTCCCGAACCCGGTATGCCATCTGATTGCCCTTGCCGTTATAAGAGACAATAAAGGTATCCGGATAGTAGACGTATTCCTCACCATCCTTTGCTTTTGCAGTCTTTAGCTCCTGCACGGACGATGGAATAATGGCAGAAACCTCAATTCTCCGCCGCAAGCTTTCCACGCTGTCGCTCAAGCCCAGAGAATTGATCACCTTTTGCAAAACCTCCGGGGAAACAATCTGGTATTGGTCAAAAGCCTCTCCGTCCGGAAACTGTCCGTTGGAAACCGACGCGTCATTATATTGAATCACCACTCTGCCAACGCTCGTCTGGATAGAGCTGACATAATACCGTGCCGCAAAAAATGCCAGAATCACCACAGCAGCAATCCAGTATTTCCATTTTAATAACGATTTAAATATATCAATCAGCCTGAGATTCATTTTCTTTCCTCTCTTTCAGGATCCATTTTCTCATCATGTCCGTAAAAGCCTTTAAGCCTTTGAAAATGACAAAAAATACAATCAGAAATCTGATAATATTTTTCACCCATGCCGTCACCGACAGACTGTATGCCTTTGGCTTTGATACTGCTAAATAATTGTTGTTTTTCTTATTGATAAATTCATCATCTGTCCGGACTGCCAGGTCAGAGATGTTTTTTAAGCTTTCCTCAATGCCTGCAATCATGCCGTCCGCGGTGCTTCGCATTTCGTCGGTCACATCCGGAGCCCAGGCAAATCCGTTGTAGCTTTTCTGATATTCATCCATGGTTTTTTTCAGTTCTGCCGCGCTCTGTCCGTTCTGATAGGACATGTTGGAAAGATTGTCAATACCTGTTTTGGTACGACTCATGTAAAATTCGTTGCTCTCATCCACCGTCGGAACAAATGCCACACCTGAAATTCTTGCGTCATAAATCTTGATTGATTCATTTGAAATGACCGACGCACCGTTTAAATGATTGTAATTTCTCTGCTCAATATCTAACAGATGCTTTGTTTTATTTAAAAACATGTGCTTATCCTTGGTCACATGATTCTGCTTCACATAAGCGGTAAGCTTTTCAATATGCACATCGCGGAGATTGGAAAGCGAGGTGATCAGCTCGGAATAACGGTATCCGGTATCGTCCGAAACGAAATTCACACCCTTTTCCTGCTGCTGACCCAGATAATTGATCATAGAATTGGTTTTATCGGTTAAAATCCCGCATATTTCGTCATAATCCTGATTCTGATAGTCTCCGTCCTCAATTTTTAAAACGGTATTTTTATCCGAATAGGTGGAATTAAAATATTCCCGGTAGCTTTCCGCTAACGCACTCAAAAAATCCACGGTGTAATTTTTTCCGAGTTTGTCCTTTTGACTGTAGTATATTTCAAATTCAGCCGGCGTGTAGGAATACTTTCCGCCGTTTGAAATAGTTGCAATGGTTTTATCCACAGAGGATTTCGGCATGCTTGCGTCAATCGTAATCCGCGGACGCACATTTTCCACCGTCAGTTTCGGATCGCCCGTTTTTTCGATTGCCGCCGCTATCACCTCGTCGGACTTGATCTGGTTGATATCAAACCGTCCCTGGGATGGGGTCAGTCCATACTGCGCCCCGTCATAGTTTAAAGAAATTCTGATCGACCGGTAGTGCGATTCCTTGATATAATCATACCCGGCAATCGCCGTTGCTGCAATCGCTGCCACCGCCACAATCGCAACGCCGTGTCTTGGCGGCATTGCAAACAGCGCCTTTGCCTGCCGGAGTTTCTTTTCTGCAAAATCGTTCAGCTGAATGGATTTCAATTTTTTCAGATACTTCATACGGCTCTCCTCTCCAGTTTGGATTCTATCTCATTTTTCGGATCGTTCTCAAACGTCATCGCGCACATAATCATAATGTTAATATACGGCTTAAACACATAAAAGGTCAGGGAAAAGGACAATGCCATCACCGCCGCAAAAGCACAGGCAATCTCCGGCTTTTTCCGGATGTTCCGGAAAAAGCAAAGTGCGGCAAACAGTCCGAACAAACCAAGTCCGACCAGTCCCTGGTCTGCAAACACCTGTATGATCTGGTTGTGCGCCCACCGGGCAGACAGTCCCAGCCCCGAATTTTCCAGGGTATCCATGGTAGAGGAAATTCCCTCTCCAAGCATCATACGTTCCGGTGTTTCGGTGGAATATTCCACAAGATAACTCCAGATTTCAAAACGCCCCGATCCCTTATCCTCGGCAACGCGTTCCACTGAATACCGCTCCTGAACCTCCTCCGGCAAAAGCGGAAATACCACCTTGACCACAAAAGCTGCGCAAAGCAGACCGGCAAGCGCAAGCGCAATTTTCCCTTTTAAACTCTTAATACCCAAAAGCACAAACACACAGATTCCGGCAAGGATTCCAATAAGACCTCCGCGCGAGCCAGTCTGCAAAACCTCATACATCGTGAGCAGCAAAAGCGCCAGATACAGCGGCATTAGCTTCGACCGGTTCAAAATCTTTTTTAAATAGATCATCACCGGCATGATAAAATAAGCACAGAACTGGTTCGGATCTTCCTGATACCCTAAAATATAGACCGCCCTTCTCCCCTCGCCGAACACCTCCTGCGAGCTGAAAAGTCCGAAATAAAGCGAAATCACACCTGCTGCAATCCATGCTTTTTCCATCAGATCCTGTTCGGTGGAATTGTAAACGCGCATGGAAATCAGGAGCATTGCGGCGCAGGAGAGCGCCATATCCTTTGTGATCGTCTGCGCCTCCTCCGTCCGGAGTGTGAGCAGCTGCCAGACAGAATAGAGCGTATAAATCACAAAGACTGCCTGAACTGCATTCAAGCGGATTGGTTTATTCTTTCCGAAAAACAGCTTATAAAAAAGCCATAAAATAACCGGAATTGTGACAGCCTTTAAAAGCGATCCCACCGGGGTTTCCACAATCGTACCCGGCAGGAACATGATATAAATACACACAGCCAGGCAATCTGTGCTGATTTCGCCGAAATACTGCCTGATCCTCTGCCGCACGTTCATAAACCGCTCCTTTTTTTCTAAATACACAAATGACCGCATTATCTGGAATAATGCGGTCAGTCAATCATACGGGCATGCCCGCTTAGACACTAAACTTTGCGTCCCTGACTTTCGACAGGTTTGCCGGGTTTTTGTATGCTTTCTTCAATTTATTATAACATAAGTAAAAAAAAATGTCAATAACCGAATTTTTGCAGACAATTTTCCCGAATAGTAGTTCTATTTTCGTCAAAATGCCGGGGTGATTTCAGAGCTTGACAGCCTTCACGCCGGGCTCAAAGGCGGTATAGCGGACAAGCTGATTCTTATCGTAATCCTTAGGCAGTTCAATGGAGCATTTTAATTCCATCATGCCATTATCCAGCTTTTTCAGTTCTACATCCTCCACGTGGATGTCCTCTGTTTCAAAATAATGCAAAACGCTCCCTAACGTATCATGGTCAGGATCCAGCGTCAGCGTCAGATTTTCAAAAGTCGGCTGACGCAGAAACCACAAATTCTT
The DNA here is from genome assembly GCA_934462945.1 of uncultured Clostridia bacterium. Classification (GTDB taxonomy): domain Bacteria; phylum Bacillota; class Clostridia; order UBA1381; family UBA1381; genus RQCD01. The sequence goes on from CAKSJF010000024.1 coordinate 22,012, forward strand.
ATGCAGCAGAATCTGAATCAGCACAATTAAAAGTGCGCTGGAAATTCCGATAAAATACAGTCCGCCGCCGATTGCCATGCCGATTCCGCAGGTTGCCCAGATACCGGCAGCTGTGGTCAGTCCGGTTACGGTTTTCTTATGTACAAAGATCATGCCTGCACCTAAGAAACCAACGCTCGAAACAATTCCTGCCGCTACACGCGACGGATCTAATTTCACTTCTGCCCCCGGAAACTGCGCTCCCATAATCAGATCAAAATAGGCATATTTTGAAAGAATCATCATCAGAGCAGAAGAAAGCGCAACAATGATATGCGTTCGGATGCCCGCCTCTTTGCCGCGGTTTTTCCGCTCAAAGCCAATCAGAAGTCCGCATACCCCCGACACAATAATCCTCAAAAGCATCTCCAGTTCAAAATTCCAGTCCATAGTGTTCTCCTTTCTTTTTTATAAGATAAAAAGACACACAAAAACCGACATACATGTCTGTTTTTGTGCGCCCCTATATTTTGTATAAGCCTATTATAGCACACATCTGAGCTGATGTCAAGCCTTAAATATTTTTCTTGCTTTTTTTGTGCGGAAATGTTATACTATACTTACCGTTCATTTTAAAATGATGCTCATAAAGGAGGGAATCTGATGTTGGAACAATTCACGGACGCACCCCATTCTGCCTGGCTGAATGCCCTGACGCAATTCGGAATCAGGCTGATCGGCGCCATTTTGATTATTTTTATTGGATTTAAGGCAGTTGGTCTGCTGCAAAAACTTTCTAAAAAGCGGCAGCGACATCTGATGGATCAAAGCGCAGCATCCTTTTTGGGGAGTATTATCAATATTGGATTAAAAATTTTAGTGGCGATTACAGCAGCAGCATTTTTAGGGATTCCGCTGACGGCTGTGATTACTGTATTAGGAAGTGCCGGACTGGCTGTCGGCTTGGCGCTGCAAGGAAGTCTGTCCAATTTTGCCGGCGGTGTGATGATATTGATTTTTAAGCCGTTTGAAATTGGCGACTATATTAAAACGCAAACAGAGGAAGGAAAGGTCACCGCAATATCCATCTTCTACACGACCCTTCTTACCATAGATAATAAGCGTGTCGTAATTCCAAACGGCACTGTCTCCAACACGCCGATTATTAATTATACCGCGGAAAAATTCCGCCGGGTTGATCTGGAGTTTTCCGCCTCTTATGAAACTCCGGCAGACGAGGTACTGCCCGTTATGAAACAGGTGTTAGAAAATCATCCTCTGATTCTTTGCGAACCGGCAAAGCCATTCTGCCGGCTATACCGCCAGGATGACAGTGCCGTGATCTACCTGATTCGCGCCTGGTGCAAAACCGAGGACTACTGGACCGTCTACTTCGACCTACAGGAACAAATGAAAAAGGCATTTGATGAAAACGGAATTTCCATCCCATATCCGCATTTAGAAATTATAAAAGTTCCCGAAACCAGATAACCGGTTTTGGGTCTTTTTTATGTTCCCCAAGATGTTTTTCCATCCAAACCATGTTATACCACGTTCCAAACTTGTATCCGCATTGGTAAAACTCTCCGACCATCCGATAACCAAGATGGGTATGAAACCGGATGCTGTCCTTGGTCAGATGCGCATCCTCCACCGCCGGATTGGCAATGCAGGCATTCAGATTCAGAATGTTTTGTCTTTTTAACTGCTCCTCCAAAGCGGCATAGAGCGCTTTTCCGATGCCATGCCCTTTCTCGTTCTCCCGGACATAGATGGAGGTTTCCACTGCCCAGTCGTATGCCGCGCGTGCATGAAATGCCCCGGCATAGGCATAGCCGAGAATCTCTCCCTCCTCCTCTGCTAAAAGATACGGATATTTTTTAAGCGTTTCCCGGATTCTTCTCTGGAATTCCTCCAACGACGGAACCTCATATTCAAATGTGATTGCCGTTTTTTCCACATAGGGCGCGTAAATTGCAAGCAGCGCCGCTGCGTCTTCTTCTTTTGCAACCCGAATGATCATACTGTTCTCTCCATTTCTATTTTCTGAATTTTGATGATGTCGATAAGCATAATTACTTTTCCGTCCATCCACTCCAACCGCCCAAGCGTAGGATCAATCCTTTTTAAAATGCCGCGTTTTGTGACATATGCGCCGCCGGATTTTTTTTCATCCGGAACAAAATACAAAACCTGAATCTCCGGACGGTGCAGTAAGGAAAGCTCCTGCAAAACACGGTTTAATTTCTCCGCGTCATCCTCTGACAATTCTATTTTTTCGTCCGTCAGCCGTGCCGTCTCCCGAATCGCAGCGCTGTGTCCGGTCAGCGCTGCAAAGGACGCAAACTGCGCCGCACGGTCTGAAACCGGCATATGCCGTCTGGTTTTCGACTGCGGATGCGGAAGATTCAGAATATCGTCAAATTCGTTCATGCCTTATGCCCTCCGATCTGTCCGTTTCGCTCGCGCCCGGTTGCACCCTTTTCAAAGTGAATCCCCTTTAAAACCGCATTTTTCCCATACTTATTTTTCATTTCAAGCATTGCCTTCTGAATATTTTTCTCCTTTTCCAGCCGTTCCTGTTCGTTTTTTAACAAATCTGTTTCTGCAAACAGATCTACCTGCGCCGGGCGCATATCCTTTTCTAAAATGACATGATTCGCCCCGATCGTGATTCTGCGCACAAGCAAGTCCGGATTGATAATCCGGTCAAACAGTCCTAAGACCGCCTCGGTGATCAGTCGGCTGGATGCGGTGTGCTGATCTAAATTTACCGACCCGTGGGAGTGCTTTGGGATTTTCCTGCCGTATGCGTCGGTTGTGATTTCGCCCCGGTATGCAGTTTTTAACTGTCGTTCCTGTAGGTTTTTCACATCATAACCAATCGTCAGGATCAGCTGATCGCACACCAGCTCCTTTCCGGTTAAATCCAGTGCCAGCATTTCTCCCATCTCCTGCACCACCACACGCGCTTTCTTTACGTCATACGGCTCTTTTAGCACCTGTCCGGTGCTTAAGCTGTTATTCATCGGTCGGTATGCCTTAATATCGGCAATGGTGCAGGGTTCCCATCCCCACGCATGGTCAATCAAAAGCTCCGCATTCACCCCAAAGAGCCGATAGAGCTGATCTTCTCCTGCCTGCGTGAGCGAACGGCGCGCCACATCCCCCAGTCTCCGCATGCCGTTTGCCTCCAGCTTTTTTGCCGTTCCCTTTCCAATCCGCCAGAAATCTGTCAGCGGTGTATGCCCCCAAAGCTCCTGCCGGTAAGAAAGTTCATCTAAAAATGCCATCCGGACGCCGTTTTCATCCGGCTGCATCCGCTTTGCCATCACATCCATCGCAATTTTTGCCAGATAAAGATTTGTTCCGATTCCGGCAGTGGCTGTGATTCCGGTTTTCTTCAAAACATCCGACACCATTCTTTGTATCAGCTCCTCCGGCGATATTTCATAAACCTTTAAATAGCTGGTCAGATCAACAAACACCTCATCAATGGAATAGACATGCATATCCTCCGGGGCAACATAATTCAAATAGATCTGATAAATGTCCGTGCTGTATTTTGTGTAAAGCGCCATACGCGGCGGCGCTGCAAGATAGGAAATCGCAAGCGAAGGATCTTTGTCAAGCTCCGAAGAAAAGATGCTCTCCCCGGAAAATTCTTTGTTTGCCAGCCGCATTCTCCGTCCGTAATTTGCGCGCTTTACCTGCTCCACCACCTCGAAAAGACGCGCTCTGCCGGAAATACCATGAGCTTTCAAGCTTGGAGAAACCGCAAGGCAAATTGTTTTCTCTGTCCGCGAGCTGTCCGCAACAACTAAATTGGTATCCATCGGATCTAATCCGCGCTCGATACACTCCACTGAGGCATAAAAGGACTTTAAGTCAATCGCTGCATAATACCGCTCCATGCTTTCCTCCTACTCTAAATAGTTTGTCTCGTCCTCTTTCTGAATATAACCACAGTCGACCATACAGGATACAACCTTTTGCTGCCGTGCTTTTGCAAGCTCCGGGTTTACCTTTGGCGAATAGACCGACGGCGCATTCGGAATGCCTGCCAGCATCGTGCATTCTGCATCGGATAAACCGGACGGCTCTTTCTGGAAATACCCCTCTGCCGCATCATAAATGCAGTAATAGCCGCTCCCAAAGTAAATGACGTTGGCGTAATACTCTAAAATATCCTCCTTGTCATATTCGCGCTCCATCCGGCAGGCAAGGAAAATTTCTGCAATCTTCCGCTCCGGGGTGCGATCCTGCGGAAAATATAAATTTTTTGCAAGCTGCTGCGAAATGGTGCTGCCGCCCTCCCGGAGGCTGCGGTCGCGAATATCCACATAAACCGCGCGTGCAATCCCAATCGGATCAAACCCATGATGCAGGAAAAACCGCCGGTCCTCCACAGCAACCACCGCGTCAAAATAAGTTTTCGGAATTTCTTCATATGCCGTATAATGCGGCTTTTCCATCAAACCGGAAATCACCTGCTCTAACGGCTTTTGAGAAATCGCCTCCTGATATTTCTGGTATCCGATCATCACCTCAAGTCCCAAGGCGACAAACACAATTAATAGAAGAAACTTAAAAATATTTCTGATCCGCTTCACTCGCTCACCCACTTTCTGAATTCTATTATACCACACGAACAGATGTTTGTCAAGTTTTTTTAAAATTACAAAAAATGCGGTGCGTTTTCCTTTCGCACCGCATTTTTTCTGGTTCTTTTTGCATAGGCATAAGATAACAAAAACCCCGCGCCTAATTACTTATCTATGATTTTCAAAGCATTCGCTGCAATAAACCGGTCGATCATTTCTCGGCATAAACGGAACCTTATCCACCTTTCCGCAGTCTGCACAAACGATCTCATACATTTCCTTGTTCTGCTTCATGCTGTTCTTTCTTGCCGTTCTGCAATCTCTGCAGCGTGTCGGTTCATTCTGAAAGCCTTTTTCAGCATAAAACTCCTGTTCCCCTGCTGAAAAAACAAATTCGTTTCCGCAGTCCTTACAAATTAGTGTCTTGTCTTCGTACATGATTTTTTCCCTCTCTTTGAACTGAATGATATAGATTTCCCCCGTCTCGGCCGGAATTGCACCGGCAACTTACAACTGCAATGCTTTGCTTCTTTAAGCTACAAAACGGATGTCATAACCAAAAGAACCGTCACTTTCTTTCAGTTAGAATATTCTCCACTTTTTTTCTGATCCGCTGAATGGCGTTATCTGCCGCTTTCGGTGTTTTTCCGATTTTTTCTGCAATCTGCTGATAGGAAAGTCCCTCCAGATAATATGCCAGAACCTGAAGCTCCAATTTAGAAAGCGTCCGGTTAATGGTTTCCTCAATACCGTTGAGATTTTCTCTTTCAATCAGAATACTTTCCGGATTCTGCGGCCGATCGGCGCTTTTGGAGAAAAGCTCCTCTCCGGAGCTTTCATGCTCCTGTTTCTGATCCAACGACACATAAGAATTCAGCGGCGCATGCTTATGCCTGAGAGCCGACTTCACAGCGGTTAAAATCTGCCTCCGCACGCACACCCCGGCAAATGCCCGAAAAGAGGACTTTTTCGGATCGAAATCGCGCACTGCCTTATACAGTCCGATCATTCCCTCCTGAAATAAATCGTCCCGATCCGCTCCGGCGAGATAGTACGGACGAAGCTTGGCATATACAAAATTCCGGTACCGGATCATGATATGATTATAAGCCTCTTCATTGCCCGCCTTTGCCAGCGCAGCAACCTCCTCATCAGACAATTCGCAAAAAGCAATTCTCATTCCTTGTGAACCTCCTTTTGCCTCCTGAATCATATGTTAGGTATATTATACCATACTATTTTTTTGTTGTCAAGATAAATATATATATTTTTCACAAAAAAATATTTTGCAAAAAGTCGAAAATTATAAAATCTTGACACAAAATCGTGAATTATATCCAAATTTATAATTATTTAATGTTATTGCTTGCTTTTTTCGTCCAATTATGATATAATATTATGCAAATTTTATTTCAAGTATGGAAAAAAAGCGTTTCGGTGATACTAAGAAAAAAAAGGAAAGGTCTGCTATGGAACGAAACGAACGAGTGTTAGCATATATCAATTCTCCTGAATACATTCCGCTCAAAATCAGTGAGCTGATGCTGGTATTGGACGTACCGGAGGAAGGGCGCGCGGAATTAGAGGCAATTTTAGAGGATTGGATACAAAAAGGAAAAATTTATCGGACAAAGCGCGGAAAATATGAGGCGGTGAAAGGACAAAAAATCATTTCCGGAACGCTCCATTGCAGCGCGCGCGGCTATTTCGGCTTTGTCACTCCAGATGACGAATCGGAACAGGAGCTATATATTGACGGCACAAAAATGACGCCTGCATTAGACGGCGACCGTGTGTTGGCAATGGTGGATCATACCGGCGACCGCAGCGACGGACACATTGTCCGCGTATTAGAGCGCAAGCAGCAAGCGCTTTCCGGCGTGATCAAGCGAAAGAAAGCGGAATATTTTGAGGTGCGCCCGGATTCCGGGAAAATCTACGCAACATTCCGGCTGCCTTTTACAGATGCCTTAGGCGCAGAGCAAGGCGAGAGGATTCTCTTTGACATAACCGGCTACCGGGATGAACTTTTCTATATTACCGCAACCCACCGCCTTGGTGCGGCGGATTCTTTAAAAAGTAATGTGAATGCGATTCTGTTTTCTGCCGGAATTAAACAGGAGTTTGATCCGGAAACGCTTGCGGAGGCAGAAGCCGTTCCGGATACTCTCTCCAGCGAGGAGCTTGCAGGACGGCATGATTTCCGGAATGAAACCGTCATCACAATCGACGGTGATGACGCGCGCGATTTTGACGATGCCGTTTCCGTGATAAGGCTAAAAAACGGACATTATCAGCTGGAAGTGCATATTGCAGACGTTTCGCACTACGTCCGTCCCGATTCTGCACTGGATCGGGAGGCTTTTTTGCGCGGAACAAGTGTCTATCTTCCCGACCGCGTGATTCCCATGCTGCCGCAGAAGCTTTCTAACGGACTGTGCAGCTTAAATCCGCACTGCGACCGGCTGACCCTGTCGGTCACCATGGAAATTGATCAAAACGGCGGCATATGCTCACACGCTTTGGAAAAAGGTGTGATCTGTTCTGCCGAGCGGATGACCTACCAGAATGTGAATAAATTATTGGAGGGAACGGACAAGACGTTGTCGGAGCGTTATCAAAAAATTCTTCCCATGCTTTCAGACATGCGCGATCTGGCACAAATTCTGAACCAAAAGCGTCAGGCACGAGGAAGTATTCAGTTTGATTTTCCAGAATCTAAGGTTTTTACAGATGATGAGGGCGAGCCGGTCGAGATTCGCCCGGTTTGCCGCGGCATCTCGGAAAGGATCATAGAGGAATTTATGCTCTCTGCAAACGAAACCATTGCAGAATATGCATTCTGGGCAGAGATTCCGTTTATCTACCGGGTGCATGAGCCGCCCTCATTGGAAAAAATCCAGGATTTTCAGCGGTTTATCGGAAATTTTGGTTTGGCACTAAAGGGGAAAATCGACATAGATTCTCCGGTACACCCAAAGGCTTTGCAGCAGGTTTTAGACCAGATCGCCGGAACGGAGGAGGAGCATATGATCTCCACCTATCTCCTGCGTTCTCTGATGAAAGCGGAATACAAGCCGGAAAATACCGGACATTTCGGACTTTCTGCAAAATACTACTGCCACTTCACCTCCCCCATCCGCCGCTATCCCGATCTTGCAATTCATCGGATTTTAAAAGATTTCTTAGACCAGAAACCGCTTGATTCCTACCGGCGCTTTGTGCAGGAGGCAGCGGTGCAGTCCTCAAAAACCGAACTGACTGCTGAAACCTGCGAACGCGACACGGACGATCTGATGAAAGCATATTACATGATCCAGTATATCGGATATTTATTTCCCGGGAAAATTTCCGGAATCACCTCCTTTGGGATATTTGTAGAACTGGAAAATTCCGTGGAAGGCTTCATCCGTTTGGAATATTTAAAGGATGATTATTACAGCTATGACGAGGAGCGGCGCATTTTAATCGGAGAGCATACCGGAAAAACCTATAAAATCGGAGACGATCTTGAAATTGCAGTGGTACGCTCCAATCTCTTAACCAGACAGATTGATTTTATTCCGGCTGAATATGCTACGCGTGCAGAAATTGAAAAAATCCGTCAGAAAGCGTTCCGACAGGAACGTGAAAAGGAACAAAAGAAAAATCCCCGTCCCAAAAGAAAGAGACGGCACAGAAAAAGAGGAAAAAAACATGGATCAATTTGAAATTATCGTCCCCACTCTGTTTGGTTTAGAATCGCTGACAGCACGGGAATTAAAATGGCTTGGCTATCCGGACACCACCGTAGAGGACGGACGCGTCACTTTTTTGGGAGACTGGAATGCCGTTCTGCGTGCAAACCTCTGGCTGCGCACCGGTGAGCGCGTACTGATTAAGGTGGGAAGCTTTGAGGCGGAAACCTTTGACGATTTATTTGAACAGACAAAAGCGCTCCCCTGGAGCAGATGGCTGCCGAAAGACGCAAAGTTTCCGGTCAAGGGATATTCTCTAAAATCCACCTTAGCAAGCGTTCGGGACTGCCAGGCAATTATTAAAAAAGCCGTTGCTGCCTCGTTAGAACAGGATTACGGAATCAGCTGGTTTCCCGAGGAGGGCGCGCTTTATCAGATTCAGTTTGCATTTATGAAAAATACTGTCACACTCATGATCGACACCTCCGGCGAGGGCTTGCATAAGCGCGGCTACCGGCGCGTTTCCAATGCCGCACCCCTGCGCGAAACAATCGCCGCGGCAATGGTGATGTTAAGCTACTGGAAATTTGAATATCCCTTTGCCGATCCGTTCTGCGGTTCGGGAACAATTCCGATTGAGGCGGCAATGTTTAAGAGAAATATCGCCCCCGGACTTTCCCGGCATTTTGCAGCGCAAAGCTTTTCTGCGATTCCGGAAATACTCTGGACAGAGGCACGCGAGGAGGCAATGGCAAAAAAGCGCGATCTTCCGCTTTTGATGCAGGTTTCTGATCTTGATCCGGAGGCGGTCAGGCTGGCAGCAGGGAATGCGGAATTAGCAGGTGTTTCAGACGCAGTTCAGCCTGTTGTAAAAAACGCTCTGGACTTTTCCTCCGAGCTTGCCTACGGCACGGTCATTACCAATCCTCCCTACGGAGAACGTATGGGTAACCGCACCGAATGCGAATCCCTCTACCGCGCGTTTGGAAAAACATATTCCAAATTAGAGAATTGGTCCTGCTATATTCTGACCTCGCATGAACAGTTTGAAACACTCTTTGG
>CAKSJF010000025.1 GCA_934462945.1 uncultured Clostridia bacterium
AAAATCCTCCTTGTATTTCTATTTTCAGGCTTTCGCCTGATTTACATGTTTATTCGTACAAAACGCCGTCCATCACGCGTGATTCCTGAATGTACAGTCCCATCATCTTGCCGTAAACAAGCACCTCGCTGCTTTCAACCGACTGACTGCGCGGATGATGTACAATCACGTTACCGCTGTATTTGTACGATTGCTCCACACTGTTCTTTTCCACCAGGGTCACAATGCCATCCCGGTAGCCGGTGATTTTTCCATAAATGTAGCGCGGTGTATCTACGCCGACGCTTGCCGGCACATAGGAGCTTTCATTCTCATAATCGAACATTTTCATAAAATATACAATCTCATTTTTTGTGTTGACACGATAGGTCAGATAATCGCCGGCATGAAGGGTTCTTGCTTCCTCCTCCAGGGTGTTTCCGTTTGCAAGCCGGAAGCTGTCCTGTGACTTAATATAAAGCGTCTGATCAATCTTTCCGTCAATCGTTCCCTCAATACCAACCACTGCCTCGTCGTCCTCATTCACCGTTTCCACGATCTTCTTCACAAGAATCCGCTTTCTCTGATCCTCGCTCCGCGTTTCGTCGCCCTTTACAACCATAAACGGAATCGTTTTTGACTCTCCCGTCCGGTACATATCGCAGGTAACGCCCTCATTGTTTGAATAGCTTGCGTTTCCAATCGAATAATAGCTGTCTGCCGCCGCCTGATCGTTCGGAATGGTAAACACAACCGTTGAGTTATCTGTTTCAAAGGTAGTCAGAACACCTAAAACGCTTGTATCTGTGTTTACAAAGTGTGCTCCGGCAAGCTTATAGGTCAGCGATTTTCCGTCTCCGATATAAACTCTCCGAAAACCGGTATAAGCCTTTCCAAGACTGAGATCGTTATATTCAGTATCCTTTGCAAACTGAATACTTGTTAGTCTGCCGTCCTCTGATACCTTATATTCTGCCAGTCTGCGTTTATCTGTCGTTCCGTCCGGCCAGAAATCCTTCCATTCTCCTTCTTCTTTGATCTTGTAGGATTTCTGATTGATTTTAAGTTTCTTTTCTGCAATCAACCGCTTGAATGTACCATCCGAATCAAAAATTTTAACGATCAGATGATCCTCCTCATCCTCATCCAGAATCATTTTGGTGACAATTCCGTAGTGTGTTCCCTCCCTGATTCCGTCCGCGTCAATATACGCGATCTTTCCGGCGCTGTCCAGATAGAATTTGATAGTATCTCCGATTTTATTTTTTGTCTTATCAAATTCCTCTTGATTGCAGACAAGATATTTGATTCCATCTGCTTCAATTTCCCGATCCTCGCTGGAAACCGAATCAAGCTTTGCTGAGAGAATATTGCGGCATGCATAGATCAGCTTATAGTCTGCTCCGCTGTCGAAAACAGAAACCACGGAATCCGTCTTAATTTCAGACAGCTCTCCCTTTTCGCCGTCAATATAAATTTCATAATCTCTGCCGGCATCATCCCCCACCTGAAGCGAGGTGTTATGCTTGGAATCGTAAATGACATTTTTATCTGTGTCAACACTGGTAACAATATAATTCTCGTAACGGTACAGGAACACTACCTCATACTGGTTATCCCCGTCATTATCAATTAAGGTTACCTCACCATTCCAATCCTCGTCATAAAAGCTGATATTGGTAAGATCGGAAACAGCCTTTCCGTTATAGAGAATATCCGCCGTTTTTGAAATGGCTTTACTCTTTTTGGAACGTGAGCCGCCGTCAGAATAAATATAGCGTCTGTCCTGGAAATCGTCCACCTTTTCAGAGCTTAGGTTTAGCACATCCGCGTCCTTTGATTTTGCAATCGTGAGAAGAACAAAATCTCCATCCGACTCCATGTAATAGAAATCACATTCCAAACCAAAAAGCCGGTATGCGTCCGTTTCTCCGATATCATATGAAATTCCGTCAATGATAACGGTATCAACAGCGCTGTTCATTGCCCCGGATACCAAGCCGGAAATGCTGTTTGCACTCACGATTCCCGTATCCTTGTATGCGTCAAAATAATGCTCTAAGGCAGTTTCCCCGGTTTTCTCAAAGGTTTCCTCTCCAAGATCATTTCCTCTTAGCATCACCTCCATATCCAGGCAGTTTTCTGCCAATTGATACAGTTCTCCCACCGTCATCGGGCTGGAAAAGCGGATTCCCTTAATCAGCTTGCTTTCATCAAACCCAATCAGCTTCCACTTCGTTCGTTCAAAGGCTGCATATCCTAACACTCTGCCCATCACGGCAACCGCGTCATTTTTGGTGATCTGCTCATCCGGATGGAATGCTCCTGCACCGTCTCCCAGCATAATGCCGCTGATATAGGCAGTATAGATATCCTCCGAATATACGCATCCGTCCACATCCGAAAAGACCTGTTCTGCCCTTCCATTGCCGCCATAGCCGTTCATCAGTCCAACACCCACATGCGCCAGGTCGGCACGCGTTGCAACTGTATCCAGCTCTGTTTTATCTGCAATTTTTAATGCACCGACAATGTCTAAGGTTTTATTTTCTTCTGTATCCTTTGCATAAATCACAGTAACTGCGCAAAAGGTGAGCGCCGCCGCTGTGACTGCGGATACTGCTTTTTTTAAAATATTGATCATTGCATACTCCATTCCGCCGCCGGTTGCGGCTTCCTTTTATTTTAAATGAATCAGTCTGTAAATCATCACAGCAGCCTCTGCCCTTGTGATCTTATTCTTCGGCCGGAAACTTCCGTCTGCATAGCCGGAAATCACACCCTTTTGAGAAAGTGCGGAAACTGCGTCCTGCGCGTAACTGCTGATTTCTGCAAAATCAGAAAATTCTGCTGGGTCACCGCCGCTGATCTTTCCGGCTCTTGCTGCCATCACTGCCATGTCCTCTCTGGTAACATGCTCTTTTGCACCGAAATAACGCTCGCTCATTCCGCGCACGATTTCCTGTTCATAGGCGGCATTGACAAAGCCTGCCGACCAGCTTTCATCTGCATCCTCAAACTGTCCTCTCTTTTCTGAGGCAGAAATTCCGAATGCTTTGCAAAGCATTGTTACAATTTCCTCTCTTGTGATCTCCTGATCCGGACAGAATTTTCCGTCCTCGATTCCGCTGACAATTTTCTGATCATAAAGAGACTCAATTGCCTCCTTTGCCCAGGAAACACTGCCGATATCATCAAAGGACTTCGACGCTTTGATTGTTTCGTCCGTCTTGGTCGGATAGGTTACCACCTGCTGACCGCTGCTGCCGGTCTTTTTACCGCCGGAACCGCCGGAACTGCTTGTTCCGCCTCCTCCGCCGCTTGTAGAATCTGCGGAATTTTTAATGGCAGCAGAGAGCATTGCTGAAAACTGTTCCATGGTATCAAAATCTGTCTGCTTTGCAGATACAACTGCGGCATAAACGCGATTCAATCGTTCAGCCGAAAGCTGCTCCAGGCTTTTCCTGTTTTCCTCGGAGAGAATTTCCGAAAAATCCTTTAAAACTTTTTCCACCTTGCTTTTATGATCAAGGTTTTCTGCTGTTTCTAAAAACAGAGATTCTAAAAACAGTCTTGCTGTGTCATCTTTCACCGTGATTTTAGATTGATTCTGATACATTCTGTTAAAAACAGTCTGCTGATTTTGGAGCGCTTCATAATATGAATTGGTCAGCGCCAATCCGAAATAGTCTGCCTGCTCCTGTGCAGTTAAAAACGTTTTTAACTGCACAGCGCTGTTTGCAGCCTTAGCGGCTGTCATGAAGATACCGTCCCGGACGTCCTGTTTTACGCTTTCTGTTGTCAGTGTGGCTGCTGCCTTAATTTTTTCGTTGATCAGCTGCTCTGCGTAGGTTTTTTGCGCCTGATCAAACTGTTCCCATATGCCGGGCAGCGTGATTCCGAGAAGCTCCATATCTGTTTGTAAAGTATCTGCCTTTACACCGTTTTTTAGTTCCTCAAGCTTTTTATCAATTTCAGCCTTAGAGGTATAGGAAAAGCTGGTCACGAGCTTTAATGCTTCATGCCCGGCATCCGGTGAATCCACATAGGCTCTTGCCCAGAACGGATCCTCCTTTTTTGCCATGCCGTCTAACTGAAATAAGTAGGTAAAGCTTCCATCCTCCTTCACAGTTGTGTGTGAAAACAGGCTGACCTTTTCTTTAAAATTTTCTGCGGTGATGGATGGAATCTCATCAACATCTTTTCCGATCGGCTGTATAATTTCGAGATTGACATTTTCTCCGCTGTATTCAGTCCCGGCAAAGCCTGTCAGAGTGAGGGTATAATTTTCGTAATTTGCCTCCACCGTAATTCCTGCATCCTGCGCATATGCCGCGGAGGCGCTCAAAAGCGCCATGGAAAGGCATAATATAAGCTTTTTCATCATTTCTTTATAATTCCTTTCTGACTCTGCAATCAGTCTTATCTCTTTACTAAGCCGTCCTCATTATCGGCATAGAATGAAAAGTCTGCATCTACCTTATACTCGTTAATATCTGCTCCTGCGTCAATTGCCTTTTGCAGCGCTGCATTATAGGTATCTGTAATCTGCTGCAATCCCTCTTTCACATCTCCATCGCTCAGAATCAGGTTTTTCAGCATTGTCCAGCAGTCATCCTGTTCCAGTTTCAGGAGGTTACTCGGTGTATCAACAGCGTCTGATTTTGCAACCGGGAATTTATACTCGGAAAACTCCTTAAAGCCTTTCTTGCTTTCTTTTTTTGCCGGATCCTCCTGCAAGGACAGGAACCATTTGTAAACTGCAAGCTGTTCATCCGGATGCTTGGAGCTTGCGCTCATATAATAAACTGTTCCGACACCGACTCCGTACGGATAGCCGCCGCGAACCTCACCGTCCATGGTCGGATATTCTGTAATTCCCCAATCGTCATTCACAACAAACTGCTCACTGTATACATCCACATCCCAGCCTGCTGCGCAGATCATACCAATATTACCCTCGGCAAACTGTGCGCGTGCCGTATCATTATCGGTGGTATACGGAGACGGGAACACAGAACCGTCTGCAATAATCTCACGATATTTTTCAATCAGCGGTGCATATACGCTAAAATCGTACTCACCCTTAACCGGATCGTATCCGTCTGCATTATAGAATCCGGACACTGCGCTCGGAATAATCACATAATATCTTGTAAAAATCGCATCTTTAAACGGCATCACATATCCAAATTTCTTTCCGCCGCCGATTTCGGTGATCTTTTTTGCGTCCTCCCGAAGCTCATCCCAGGTTTTGGGCGGTTCTTCCGGATTTAAACCTGCCTCTTTGAAAAGATCCTTGTTCCAAAGCAGCTTATACCCAGGGCATCCCTTTTGTGCCGTTCTTAGGTTGTATGCCTTATCGCCATGATAAACAACCTTAGAGCTTCCGTATGTATCGATCCACTCATCCCGGAGGTCATCCGGAATTTCCCGGAACCATCCGTCCTTAATTGCAAGCTCATCCATTGCGCCGCTCATGCTGGTGTGAATGTCCGGCGCATTATTGGAAGTGTAGCCGGTTTTGATCAGTTCCTCGATATTGTCTGCCTTAAAGTCAAACACAACCTGGATATTCTGGTCATTTTCACTGTTAAATTTGTCTGCCTCTTTCTGATAGAAGTCCATTTTCGACCGCTCCGAAGTAACGATCCTGATTTCGACCGGCTTTCCTGCCTCGTCCTTGCTGCCGCATGCAGCCAGGCTCAAAAGCATTGCTCCTGCCAAGACTGCTGTCATACCTTTTTTGATTTGTTTTTTCATTTTTTCCCTTTCCTTTCTCTAAAATATTTGATTACCCCTTGACTCCGCCTAAGGTAACTCCTCCCATAAACTGCTTATTGCAGATTATATACGCTAACACTACCGGCAGCAGCGAAATATTGACTGCCGCCAGAATTGCCGACCAGTTTGTTGCCATGCCGGCGCCGCCGGATTTTAATTCTACAATTGCAACCGCAAGCGTCTGCATTTTCGCGTTTCCGGCTGTAATAATCATCGGCATCAGATAAGAATTCCAAACTCCCCGAAATGCCAGAAGTGCATTTACAAAAACAACCGGCATCATCATTGGAAAAATAATATGGAAGAATGTTCTGGAAAACGAACATCCATCAAGCTTTGCCGCCTCATCAAAGCTTGATGAAATTCCTTTTAAATAGCTTTCGCACAAAAGAATGGATGCAACCGGTGCACCGCAGCTGACAAAGATCAGACCCAGGTAGTTTTTATTAATTCCTAAATTAACGGTAAGGTTATAAATCGGATACAGCGTTGCCGATCCGGCACCGATAAACATAGATGCCATATACATGCCGCGGATAATCTTTTTCCCTTTGAAATCCCGTCTGGAAAATGCATATGCAGTCATAGTCGACATTGCTGTTGTAATCAGCACTGCCGCAATGGTAACAACAAAGCTGTTGATAATGTATCTTGCAAAATTGACCTTTTCAAACACATAAACGTAATTTGAAAACGTTAATTGCTTCGGCAGCAGACTATTGGACGTCATTAATTCCTGATTAGACTTTAATGCCCCTAAAACACTGTAGACAATTGGAAAAAGGGTCACAATTGCTACCAAAATCAAAATACTGTATAGGACAGCCCGGATCAGCAGCTCTGCCACATTTAATTTGTGATTTTTTGTAATAATTCTTGCCATAGCTTATGTTCTCCCTAATAAATTTCTGATGACTTTTTGGAAAATGCCAGGTAAATGACCGTCAGAATACCGGAGATTACAGCGGAAATAGAGCTTAACGCTGCTGTATATCCATATTCCGGCACACCGCCGCCAAACAGCCGCTTATAAATCATAATCGACATTGTGGTCGTTGCGCCCTGCGGTCCTCCTGCGGTCAGAACCCAGATATTATCAAACACGCCCAGACTGCCGATCAGTGCCAGCATCAGAATGATCCGGAAAGTCGGCATCATGAGCGGCAGGGAAATTTTGAAAAAGCACCGTACCCTGCCTGCGCCGTCAATTTCCGCACTCTCGTAAACATCCGGGGAAATCCCCTGCAAGCCGGATAGAATCAGCAGCGTATTCTGACCGAATATCTGCCAGACCGCTACAACGGTACAAACCACCAATGCAGAGCTTCCGCTTCCTAAAAAGTCCGTCCGCTCATGGATCATGCCCAGTTTTAATAAAATGGAATTTAAAATTCCGTTATACGGAGAAAAAATAAAGGAAAAGACCACGCTCATAACTGCCGCACTGGTAATGGTCGGCAGAAAATAAACACCGCGAAAAAGTCCCTGCCCCTTAATTCTTGTTTCATTTAATATCACGGCCGTTAAAAGTGCAAGCGGTATCTCCAAAAGGAGCTTTAAGCCTGCAATCTTAAATGTGACTAAAACAGAATTCCACCATTGTGTGTCCTGGGTAAACACCCTCACGAAATTATCCAGTCCGATAAAGGTTGCTTTGGTAATTCCGTCATACTCGTAAAACATGTACTTATACACCCACACAAGCGGGTAGATTGTCAGCAATGCAAACATGATAAACGTTGGAATGACAAACACATAGGTACTCCCCACATCTTCATACCATTCTCCAAAGCTTCTCCTGTTTGCCGCCCTGGTTCGCAGAACTTCTTTCATCTGTCGTTTCACTCTCCTTGTGTAATTATACTAAAATTATAGCATCTGATTCGGGTTTCGTATATGGATTTTTGTATGCCGGATTTGTATATTTGTAATATGATGCAAAAAAAGCGATGTAAAAAAATTGGTGTTTTTACATCGCTTTTTTTTAATTTTCTTGATTTCTTCGGTATGCCGATGGACTTTTTCCGGTGAATTTTTTAAAGTTCCGGCAGAAATGTCCCTGATCGTCATAGCCGACTCTTTTCGCCACTTCATGAATACTCATGTTTGTATGAATCAGGCATCTCTGTGCCTCCTCCATCCGGACATCATTCACGTAATCCATATAGTTTCTTCCTGCATACTCCTTAAACATATGTGCAAAGTACCGGGAGCTGAAATAAAACCGTTTCGACACCGCCTCAAGCGAGAGATTCTTGGAAAGATTTTCTGCAATGTAGCTTTTCACATTTTCAATCAGAATCTTGTTTTTATCCGTTCTGTCCATTTTTAAGACGTCCTCCAGTTCTTTCAGCTTTCTGATCAGATTCTCCCGTACATCCCTCATGCTTTGAAAATCCTGCTCTTTTTTTAGCCAATGCTGCAGCGGCATAGCGTCCGGATTTAAGGTATGCAGCTTTTTTACACAGGCAATCAGCAGACTGTCACAAATACTTTTCATGTTTTCAGCAGATAAATTTGCTTGCTTTGATACCTCATCAAAATATGTCCCGACCGCCGCTTCAAGCCGTTCCTTTTTCTCTGTCCCGGTAACCGCAATTTTCTCTAACAGTTTTTTCTCCAAATCAACCGGATAGGAATAGGTCAGATGCATATCTTCAAAATTTAACATTTCATCCTTTAAATAAAATGCGCAATGCTCGCATGCTATACGTGCCTGCCGGTAGGATTCAAAGAGATTGGTGATCGGCTTGGTTATCTTTCCAATTCCCACCGCAATCCGAATGCCGAGCATATCCTGCAAAGAGGCTCTGCATTGGCTGATTCTGCTGATGTCCTCCTGATTGTTCATTCCAAAAAGAAATGCCGCTGCTGCATGAATTCCCGGATCAAATGCACATCCTCTTCCCTCTAACATTTCATTTAAAATATTATCTATGGCAAAGTAGAGAATGGATAAATCCTCCTCCAGATTCCACAGCCGGTTTTCATTCTGTCCGATCACTCTTACGCAGAAGCACACTCCCCATTCCGGAAGTGTTTCCGCCTGAATCAGACGCAGAAATTCCGAAAGCTCCTCCCCGGAAAGCTCCCTGTTTTCACGGATCAGGAGCGAGGAATACATGTTTTTTGCATTTTTGGAATACAGATCAATATTCTTTGCATATTCCTGCTCAATTTTGTGTTTTGATCTCTCTTGATTAATCTTGTGAATCGCTTTTTGTACCGCAGAAACGATTTCCTCAATCGTGACCGGCTTTAAAAGGTATTCCATCACGCCCAGGCGCACCGCTTTCTGTGCATATTCAAAATCGTCATATCCGCTGCACATAATCACTTTGGTTTCCGGAAAAAGTTCAAGTGCCTGCTGTGTCAGCTCCAAGCCGTCGATCCCCGGCATCATAATATCTGTGATTAAAATGTCCGTATCCTTTTTCTTAAGCTGCTCCAATGCGTCCGCCGACTGGTCAAAAACATAGGTGGTATCAATTCCAAGCTCCTCCCAGTTGTAAAGACTTTGCATTGCCTTTGCAACGCCAATCTCATCATCTACAATCATCAGCTTCATTCTTCATCCTCCCCGCCTGCTTCATCTTGCATGGACATTTCTCCTGCCGGAAGGGTAATCCGGATTCCCGCTCCCTGGTATTGGTTCGTATAGAATTCGATATCTCCCCGTCCCTTATAATAAATCTTAATTCTTGTGTAAATGTTTCTAAGCGCAAAACTGGATTTTAAATTTTCGGTCTTTTCATTATTCTTCACATAGCTTGTCACCGCCGAAACATCCATCCCGACTCCGTTGTCCTCCACCGAAAAGACAATATTTTCGCCCTCCCGTTTTCCGCAGACACGCACAAAGGCATCATGATCCTTCGTAAACACACCGTGCACAATCGCATTCTCCACCAATGGCTGAAGGAGAAGCTTGGGAAGCCGAAAAGCATACAACTCCTGTTCTACATCAATCAAACAGGAAATTTTATTCTTATAGCGGTACTTTTCAATCCCTATGTAATTTTCAATATGCTGAATTTCTTTTTCTACCGTTGTAATGTCATCCCCCTTATTTAATGCCAGCCGGAAATAAGTTGAAAGACGCTTGATCATATCCATACTTCCTGCTTTGTCCTCGCATGCCACCTTCCAGTAGATGGAATCCAGTGTATTATACAGGAAATGAGAATTGATCTGCTGCTGTAAGGCACGCAGCTGCGCCTTGGATTCTTCCTCACTTTTTATGCGGATTTGTCTGGTTAAAAGATCTATGTCTTTCAGCATCACGTTATAGCTTCTTGCCAAATATCCGATTTCGTCATTACGCTCAATTTCCGCGCCCTCATAAAGACTTCTCTTATGATTTCCGGTTTTTCGCATTGCGTTGCTGAGCCTGGTAAGCGGGATTGTGATATTCATAAGCACAAGCACCATTAATGCCGCGGCAACTATAATTCCGGTAAAAACTGCCGTTGCAATTCCGTTTTTCACAATACCGATCCGGCCGGCAAGCTCTGTTTCCTCAATCACAGCAATGATGTCCCAGCCGGTGATTTCCACCTTTACTTTTAAAAGATAGCATTTCTTTCCATTGTATGTAAGCTTAGAATGCGTGTTTTCTTCTGCTTCGGCTGCCTCCAAAAACTCTGCACATTCCTTCTGCAAATTATCTCCGGCAACCAGAATGCGGTTTTCCTCGTCCAACACAAATTTTCTGACGCCATTTCCAAGATTTAAATTGTCCAGTTCCGTCTGAAAATAGTTCAGATTAATATTCATAATCAGAAGTCCGGTCTCCTCGCCGAATTTACTGGTGGTAAACTTCATAAAACCGAGGGATTCCTTATGATTATTCACAAAAAGCTCATTCCGGTAAGGCGGATACCAGATTGCAAATATCCGGTTTTTCTTTGCCAGCTGATACCACTCGGTATTTTTATAATCTGCGTTCCGATTCATCACATTCTGCAATTCACAAAAAATCTGTCCGTCATTCCGGATAAAAATAAAGCTGTCAATAATATTGGAGTAGGTGGCTCTCGTGCTGTTAAACAGTCCGGCGATCGTATTAAAGTCTGTTAAATCAAACGCATGGGAATCCTTTGCAGCAATTGTTTTAAAGCTTGCATTAAGCTCTATTTCCGCATAAATATCATAAATTTTAGAAATCTCATCATCCAGCTTTCCGGACACCTGATCCATTGCCGTTTCAACCTGCCGGATAGAATTTTCCACTGCTGCCATTTTAAAATTCCGATAAGAAACACCGCTGATCAAACCAACTGTAACAATACTAACCAAAATTGCAACCACTGCCGTCTTAAACGTCAGACCTCCTTTTCCAAAACGTTTTTTTCCGACCTGCACGCACCAACCCCTCCTTTTATACAATCGTTTTTTAGTTATTGTATCATATTGTTCGTGTTTTTTCTATGGAAATTTGTACAATAAATTTGAAGATTCGTATTTTTGCACAACACGAAAAAATCATTCCATAACAGTATCCGAGCCCAGTTTCTGCCTATTTCGATACTGTGTCGGCGACATGCCGGTCTTTTTTCTGAAATAAATGCTAAACCCGTTATAATCAGAAAATCCCGCCTTTCCGGCAATTGCCGTGACGGAAAGACTGCTTGTTTTCAACAACCTTTTCGCATACGACATTCTCAGCTTCAAAACATATGCATGCACGCTTGTACCGGTGACATTTTTAAACAGGTGGCAAAGCGTTGACACCGAGCAGGAGCATGCCCCTGCAATATCCTCATTTTTGATCGGATGATAAAAGTTTCTTTGAATATATTTTATAAACCGGTTCACCATTTCATTTTCCGATGTTTCATTCTCGGTTTCCGGGCAAAGCAGCGCCAGATACTGCAGCATAGCGCACAACGGATTGATGATTGCCTTGATTTTTTCTTCGCTCAGCGTGCAAGTCTCCCCCTTGCTTACACAAACCGTTCCGCCGTCCTGCAATGGAAAAACAAATTCCTCCACCCCTTTCGGACACCTTCTTTTTTGAAACGTTCCGGAAAATTGCCCGCTCCTATGTATCCTGATACAATTGTTCCATTCGTGATCATCACTCTTAACCAAAAGACACTTTGGATTCTGATGGATGTTAAACTCCAGGAGCGGCAGCATATATTCCGCAAAATCGGTATGGATTGAAACATACAAGCCTTCGTCATTTAAGTTATAAAGATAGTTCTTAATCGTGTCTAAAAGCCACTGTAACATATTGCATCATCTCCCCACCATATTATAATATGGTTTTGCAGAAAAATCAATGCTTTTTGCAGGAAAATCCATATAAAATATTATAATCAGATGTTATACTTCAAAGCATAGGAGGTTGAAAGCGTATGAAAAGAAACACATTAAAAACAGAAGTATTGGTGATCGGCAGCGGGCCATCCGGAATTGCAGCTGCATACACCGCTGCTAAAAACGGCGCACAGATCACAATTGTGGAGCAGGGCGGAGATTTAGGCGGCATCTCCACCATGGGACTGATGAGTCATTGGACAGGAGATTGCGACAGTCCCATCTATCATGAAATTTTGAAAAGAAGCGCCGTGAAAAACGACGGAGCGCAAAAAGGCAAAATTACGTCTGTAATTGATCCTGAAAAGCTGAAAATCGTCTATTTGGAAATGCTTTCAGAAGTTGGCGTTAAAATTATGCTTTATACATTTGCCTGTGATGTAATCATGGAGCATACGCGTATCCGGGGAGTTTCAGTAGTCAACAAGTCAGGCTTTACAGATATTGAAGCCGAGATTGTGATTGATGCGTCCGGTGACGGTGATATTGCATGGAAAAGCGGAGCGGATTATATAAAAGGACGGGAATCAGACAACAAAATGCAGCCTGCCTCCATTATGTTTAAGGTGGGCGGTGTTGATTATGAAAAGGCTGTTTTTCCGGAATCCTTTGAAACACTGGTAGAAACAGAGAAGGGCGAGTTGCAAGCCTTGGCAAGACAAAAGCTCCCGTATCCGGCAGGTCATGTTTTGCTGTACCGCTCCACACTTCCGGGGGTGGTTACCTGCAATATGACAAATTGTATTGAGGTTGACGGAACAAAGGCGGAGGATCTGACGAAAGCCACCGTCACATGCCGAAATCAGCTTGAAGATATCATAAACTTTCTGCGTGAATATGTACCGGGATATGAGCGCTGTTTTCTGATTAGTTCGGCATCCTTAATCGGAATCCGTGAAACAAGACATTTTCAAGGCGAATACACCCTAACGGAAAATGATATTCTGGAAGCAAGAGAATTTGATGATTACGTTGTACGGGGCGCTCATTTTAATTTTGACGTGCATAACATTTCCGGAGCAGGACTGGATCAGACCGGCGTCCAGCGCAATTTTAAGCAAACATTGGGATATACCATTCCATACCGGTGCTTAGTTCCGGAAAAAATTGAAGGTCTTTTGCTAAGCGGAAGAAATATATCCGGAACGCATATGGCACATTCCAGCTTCCGGGCAATGCCGATCTGCGCCGCAATCGGTCAGGCAGCAGGCGCAGCAGCTGCAATTGCTGTCAGGGAGCATTGCAAGGTCAGAAATGTGGATGCAAAAAACATCAGACAGCTGATTTTCGGATCGCTTTGATCCTGACATATTCTGCTAATCTGTCAGTCAAACACTGCGGAATGTTCTCAAACAAATTTTGAATAAAACGTATTTTGGGGATGTCAAAAAAGGAACAAGGCGTTCTGCACTCTTTTTTGACACCCCATCTGTAATCATTTACTCACTCAAAAACCGCGTTACAATTCCCCGGAATGGGGTTACGACCATGATACCGGCGGCGAGGGCTAAGGCAATCCGGATGGTTGCGGCTCCGTTTTGAAAAAAAACATCCGGATCTCCGGTCATTGCTCCGAGCATAGTCTGATACAGCTTTCCGCCCGGCACAAGCGGAATCAGCGCCGGCGCAAGATAGACGGTAACCGGTGTTTTCAGGATTCTTGCCGCGCATTCTGCATAAACCGTCAGAAACACAGAGCAAAAAAGATATGCTAAAAAATCGCCGCAGCTGCCATACAAAAGCTCAAACAAAATCCCGGAAAAAAACCCTCCCAGGGCGGCAAACAACAGCTTTTTCCCTTTCAGGTTGAAAATTGCCCCAAAACCGAGTGCGCTGCAAAATGACATTGCCGCACGGATGATATGCTGATTCATCTTCTCATCTCCCCTCTTTTTCTAATCTTACCATACTCCGGCTTATTTTTCAATCCCTTTTCCGAAATAAATTTTCCGCTTTTTGCTGATACTATATTTGTACAAAAAATCACCGAACATAATTTCGGATTTTTCTTGACTTTTGTCAAATAATGTGTTATAATAGCGAATGAAAACAATGTCGGAGGATAGAAGTATGGGAATGTTTGAATTAGTGTCGGACTTTTCACCGCAGGGGGATCAGCCGCAGGCAATTGAAAAACTGACAGAGGGAATCAAACGGGGCGACCGTGCACAGACGCTTCTTGGTGTGACCGGATCGGGAAAAACCTTTACCATGGCAAACATTATCCAGAAAGCGGACAAGCCAACCATCATTTTAGCGCACAATAAAACCCTTGCCGCCCAGCTCTATTCGGAATTTAAAGAATTTTTTCCGAATAACGCAGTAGAGTTTTTTGTCTCCTACTACGACTACTACCAGCCGGAGGCATACATTCCCCAGACAGATACCTTTATCGAAAAGGACTCCTCGATGAATGACGAAATTGATAAAATGCGCCACAGCGCAACCTTTGCGCTGTTTGAACGCCGGGATGTGATCATTGTATCGAGCGTTTCCTGCATTTACGGCTTGGGCGATCCGGAGGATTACCAGAATCTGATGCTCTCCCTCCGCGTGGGCATGATCAGGGATCGCGAGGAGGTTTTAAAAAAATTAGTGGACATCCAGTACGAGCGCAACGACATCAATTTTGTCCGGAATAAATTCCGCGTCCGGGGAGACGTGGTGGAGATTTTCCCCTCCAACAATGGCGAAAACGCAATCCGGGTGGAATTTTTCGGAGATGAGATTGAGCGGATTTCCGAGGTGAACGTGGTGAGCGGAGAGGTGGTCGGATACCGGAATCATGCCGTCATCTCCCCTGCCTCGCACTATGTCACAACCCCGGAGAAAATGGAAATTGCAATCGCAGCGATTGAGGAGGAGCTGGAGGAACGCATCCGCTATTTCAAAGAAAACAACATGCTGATTGAGGCACAGCGCATCGAGCAGCGCACGCGCTACGATATTGAAATGATGCGTGAAATCGGCTTTTGCCAGGGGATTGAAAACTACTCCCGGCATATCAGCGGACGTGCGCCCGGGAGCGCTCCTTATACGCTTTTAGACTATTTCCCGGAGGATTATCTGATGATTATAGATGAGTCGCATGTGACCGTCTCGCAGGTGCGCGGCATGTATAACGGCGACCGCGCAAGAAAAGAAACACTGGTTCGGTACGGTTTTCGCCTGCCCTCGGCATTTGACAACCGACCGCTTGTCTTTTCGGAGTTTGAGAAAAAAATCCACCAGGTAATTTTCACAAGTGCAACTCCCGGGCCATACGAGCAGGAGCATTCGGTACAGACAGCAGAACAGCTGATCCGCCCGACCGGACTGTTAGACCCGATCATCCATTTGCGCCCGATTGAGCATCAGATTGACGATCTGATCAGCGAGATTCACGCGCGCACCGAAAAAGATCAGCGCGTTTTGGTTACAACGCTTACAAAAAAGATGGCAGAAAGTCTGACAGAATATCTACACAGCGCAGGAATCCGGGTGCGGTATATGCACTCCGAGGTAAAAACAATCGAGCGAACCGAGATTATCCGGGATCTTCGGAGCGGAGAATTTGATGTGCTGGTCGGCATTAACCTGCTCCGGGAAGGACTTGATCTTCCGGAGGTGTCCCTGGTTGCGATTTTAGACGCGGACAAGGAAGGCTTTTTACGGAGCGAAACGTCGCTGATTCAGACCATCGGACGCGCGGCGCGGAACGTGGACGGAACGGTCATCATGTATGCAGATCAGATCACCGGCTCTATGCAGCGCGCAATCGACGAGACAAACCGCCGCCGCGCCCTGCAACAAAAGTTTAACGAGGAACACGGCATTATTCCGCACACCGTGCAAAAAAGTGTGCGCCGTGCTTTGGAGGGAATGTCGCCGGCAGAGGAGACGGACGAAAAGCCGTCGCCGCAGAAGATTTCGCAAATGCTTGCCGATCTGCGTGACGAAATGCTCTTAGCGGCAGAATCCTTAGAATTTGAGCGTGCCGCCGAGCTGCGCGACCGGATTAAAAAATTAGAACATGGAGAAGCATGAAATGAATCAGAATATTACAATCAAAGGTGCAAGAGTGCACAATTTAAAAAATATCAGTCTGAAAATTCCGCGTGAGGAATTGGTGGTGCTAACCGGGCTTTCCGGCTCGGGAAAATCCTCTCTCGCATTCGACACGATTTATGCCGAGGGTCAGCGGCGGTATGTGGAGTCGCTTTCCTCCTACGCACGTCAGTTTTTAGGGCAGATGGAAAAGCCGGATGTGGATTTGATTGAGGGGCTCTCCCCTGCTATCAGCATTGACCAGAAAACCACCTCAAAGAATCCGCGTTCCACCGTTGGAACCGTGACCGAAATTTACGATTATCTGCGGCTTTTATATGCCCGGATTGGTGTGCAGCATTGTCCGAAATGCGGAAAAGAGGTTTCCAAGCAGACAATTGACCAGATTGTGGATCAGGTGATGAAGCTACCGGAGGGCAGCCGGATTCAGATTTTAGCGCCGGTTATCCGCGGCAAAAAGGGCGAGCATAAAAAGACGCTGGAGCAGGCAAAAAAGAGCGGCTATGTCCGCGTCCGTATCGACGGAGAACAGCATGAGCTTTCCGAGCCGATTGCCTTGGAAAAGACAAAAAAGCACAGCATTGAAATTGTGGTGGACAGGTTGATTGTCCGTCCGGATATTATAAAGCGGCTGACCGATTCCTTAGAAACTGCCCTGGAGCTTGCAGGCGGCATAGCAATGACCGAAATCATCGGCGGAGAAATACTCACCTTTAGCCAGAGCTTTGCCTGCGAGGACTGTGGAATCAGTCTCCAGGAGCCTGCACCGCGTCTCTTTTCCTTTAACAACCCCTACGGAGCATGCCCGGAATGCAGCGGCTTGGGAGCGCTTTCCAAAATCGATCCGGAGCTGATTATTGCAGACGACAGCTTAAGCCTGTTAGAGGGGGCAATCTATTGCAGCGGCTGGGCAGCGCCGGAAATTGAGGACAGCATGGCGCATATGTATTACACTGCCTTAGCAAGGCATTACGGTTTTGACATCAACACGCCGTTTCGGGATCTTCCCAAAGACATTCAAAATATCGTCCTCTACGGCAGCGGCACAGAAAAAATCCGGATGGAATACAACCGTTCCTACGGACAGGGACATTATATGGCGCGGTTTGAGGGGGTCGTAAACAATCTGGAACGGCGGTATCAGGAAACCACCTCAGAATACTCCAAGCACGAACTGGAGCGGTACATCAACATGGTGGAATGTCCGAAATGCCACGGTGCGCGGTTAAATGACGAAGTGCTTGCCATTACCGTCAACGGAGTGAATATCTATGATCTGACCTGCAAATCCATCCGCGAAATTATGGACTTTATGAACAGTTTACAGCTTTCCGAACGTGAGCTGATCATTGCAAAGCAGGTTGTAAAAGAAATCAAGGCGAGACTGCAATTTCTCTTAGATGTCGGACTGGACTATTTAACGCTTGCGCGCTCCTCTGGAACACTCTCCGGCGGCGAGGCGCAGAGAATCCGTTTGGCAACCCAGATCGGTTCGGGGTTAATGGGCGTTTTATACATTCTGGACGAGCCGAGCATCGGACTGCACCAGCGCGACAACGACCGTTTAATCGGAACACTAAAGCATCTGCGCGATTTGGGAAATACTGTGATCGTGGTGGAGCACGACGAGGACACCATGCGGGCGGCTGATTATATTGTCGATATCGGTCCCGGCGCAGGCATTCACGGCGGTGAAGTGGTCGCAGCCGGAACGGCAGAGGAAATCATGCAGAATGAACAGTCGGTCACCGGTGCATATTTAAGCGGCAGAAAGAAAATTCCTGTTCCCGAAACACGCAGAAAGCCTGCCGGATGGCTGGAAATTGTCGGCGCAAGGGAAAATAACCTAAAGAACATCACCGCAAAAATTCCGCTTGGAGTTCTTACCTGTATCACCGGTGTGTCCGGTTCAGGAAAAAGCTCTCTGATCAATGAAATTTTATATAAGGAACTGGCACACGACTTAAACCGTGCGCGGACGCATGCCGGTGAGCATAAGGAAATCCGCGGAATCGAACAGCTGGATAAGATTATTAATATCGACCAGTCCCCCATTGGCAGAACACCGCGTTCCAATCCTGCCACCTACACCAACCTCTTTAACGACATCCGGGAGGTCTTTGCGAATACGAACGAAGCAAAAATCCGCGGCTATAAAGCCGGTCGGTTCAGCTTTAATGTCAAAGGCGGACGCTGCGAGGCATGCGCCGGAGACGGTATTGTCCGGATTGAAATGCATTTTCTTGCAGATGTATTTGTTCCCTGCGAGGTCTGCAAGGGACACCGCTATAACCGGGAAACCTTAGAGGTAAAGTATAAAGGAAAAAATATTTACGATGTTTTGGAAATGACGGTGGACGAGGCGGCGGTCTTTTTCGAAAATCTTCCCAAACTCCGCAGAAAGCTGGAAACACTCCAGGAGGTCGGACTTGGGTATGTTAAATTAGGACAAAGCTCCACCACCCTCTCCGGCGGCGAGGCGCAGAGAGTGAAACTGGCAACCGAGCTTTCCAAGCGCAGCACCGGCAGAACCATTTATGTTTTAGACGAACCAACAACCGGACTTCATACTGCGGATGTGCATAAGCTGATTGAGGTTTTGCAGAAATTAGTGGAGGGCGGTAATTCCGTAGTCGTGATTGAGCATAATCTGGACGTGATCAAGACGGCGGATTATATTCTGGATTTAGGTCCGGAGGGCGGTGCAGGCGGCGGAAAAATCATCGCCAAGGGCACACCGGAGGAGATTGCAAAAGCAAAAGACTCCTATACCGGACTTTATCTGAAAAAAATACTTTCATAAGATGGGAAAACTATGTACGATACGATTTTATTTGATTTAGACGGCACGCTGACCGACCCGAAGGAAGGAATTACAAAAAGCGTGCAATATGCTTTGAAAAAATGCGGCATCACACCGCCGAGCGAAAACGAGCTTTTAGGCTTTATCGGTCCTCCCCTGTTCGATTCCTTTCAGGAATTTTACCGCATGCCGGCAAAACAGGCAAAACAGGCAGTCGCATTTTACCGGGAACGTTTTTCTGTTACCGGACTTTTTGAAAACCGCGTGTTTGACGGAGTTCCGGAGCTTTTACACACCCTTCATTCACATCAAAAAACTGTGGCATTAGCAACTGCAAAGCCGCATATTTTTGCGCGGAAAATCTTAGAGCATTATAATCTGATTGATCAGTTTGATATTTTAGTCGGCGCAGAGCTTGACGGTACCAGAGGTCATAAGACCGATGTGATCAAGGAGGTTCTCCGCCAGCTGCCGGACGGTGCAGCTCCGGTTATGGTAGGCGACCGCAGACAGGATATTTTGGGAGCAAAGACCTGTCACATTCCCTCCATTGGCGTCCGTTTTGGCTATGCCGAACCCGGCGAACTGGAATCGGCCGGCGCAGATCTGATTGTGGATTCTATCCCGGCATTGCAGGAGGCTCTTTTGCGATAAGCTTATTCCATAAATTGCATGCGATACTGTGTTGGGGTTGTTCCGTTATGCTGTCGGAAAATCCGATCAAAGCTCTTTTCAACCGGAATCCCCACCGCAGCTGCAATCTCTGAGACGGACATGCTTGTCAATCTTAACAGCATGCATGCGTTTTTCATCCGAAACATATTTAAGTACCGATGAAAGCTCATATGCGTCAAGCTCTTAAAGTGTCTGCAAAAGTTACTTTTTCCGTAGCCTGTATAAGCAGAGATTTCTTCTACCGATATATTTCTTCTATAATTTTCAGCAACATAATCAATCGCCGATTGTATATCTGCTACCGCCGCAATTCTTCTCCGGGTCTGGCGGCAATACTCCCAATCCTCGTCCGAAACCGAAAGCATATACGAGGCAAGAAGATATAGGCATCCCTTCTGATGCCACACATCATCCGACGAAACACAGCAAATATCTGTGAGTAAATTTTTGAGAAGTGTATTCTCGGTCAGCTCTGTGTCAATCACCGGTGAGAAAAGCCGTCTTTCTGAAAACCTTCTGAATCCCTCTCCCAAAAATGCAGCGCCCATTTCAATTACCAGTACCTCGGCATCCTCTGTACACTGATAACAGCTATGAATCTGCGCACTCCCCACAAAAACGCACTTTCCAACCGTAACGGTATGCGCTGTATGGTCAGTCTTTACGATAAAGCTGCCGGAAACGCAATAGATCATCTCAATTTCGCTGTGCCAATGCGGCGGAAACTCACTAAGGGAGGTCAGATAGACTGTATATGGATTTTCTCCCATAATCAGCGGCTGATAAATCACCTTGTTCATACACGCAGCCCCCTTTTTTAACATTATAGCAAAAAGCGATCTCCTTGTCAACCGTAATGTGAATTTTTGGGTATAACTTAATACGTTTCGGGATTGCAATTCTATAATCGGTGTTTTATAATATGCTTAAGTGAGAATCACTCACAAGCCACAAAAAACGGAGGTATCATTATGTATAGAATCGGACAGGAAGAAATTGACGAGGTTACAAGGGTAATCCGGTCAAAAAATTTATTTAAAATCAATGACGCATGTCATGAAACAGAGAGCTTTGAGCAGGAATTGTGCGAAAAGCTATCCGTCCGTCATGCCCTTGCAATGACAAGCGGAAAAGCAGCGCTTATTTCCGCTCTGACCGCTCTTGGGATCGGACCTGGTGATGAGGTGATTGTTCCGGCATACACCTATATTGCATCCGCAATGGCAGTGGTTGCAGCCGGTGCAATTCCGGTCATTGCAGAAGTCGACGAAACACTCACGCTTGACTGTGAGGACGCAGAGAAAAAAATCTCAGAACACACGAAAGCGATTATGCCGGTACACATTCAGGGCTTCCCCTGCAATATGGAAAAAATCATGGCGCTTGCAAAGAAATACAGTCTGAAGGTTGTAGAGGACGCATGCCAGGCAGACGGCGGTTCCTATAAGGGCAGGCGTCTCGGCACAATCGGCGACGCCGGTGCATACAGCTTTAATCAGTTCAAAATCATCAGCGCCGGAGAGGGCGGCGCACTGCTCACCAATGACAAGGATATTTACGGCAGAGCGCTCATCTATCATGACAGCAGCGCCGTTGTGTTTTTCGGAGATCAATTAAGCGGCATAGAGGAAAATCCCTTCTGTGGCGTGGAATATCGGACGAATGAAATTACCTGTGCAATTCTTCGCTGTCAGCTGAAGCGTCTGGACGGTATTCTGCACGATTTAAGAACACAGAAAAAACGGATAATGGAGACGCTTTCCGGAAAATATAAGTTTGCACCCTCGCATGACGCAGAGGGCGACTGCGGCGTGACTTTAGCATTCCGCTTTGATACAGAGGAAGAAGCGATCGCCTTTGCAGATAAGGTTCAGGGAACAAGACCGATCGAAACCGGCAAGCACGTATACAGGCACTGGACATCTATTTTACATCACTATGGCGCATACAACAGCAGGATGGACCCATTCAAAATGGAGGCAAACAAGGATCTGAACATGGATTACTCAGAGGATATGTGTCCGAAAACACTTGATCTTCTTTCCAGAACCGTATATGTTGCCATTGACCCGGATCGGACGGAGCAGGAAATCACAGACGAAATTGCACGCCTGGATCGATAGGAGGGTACAGCCATGAATCAGTTATTTGCGGGAATTGACAGAAAAATCATTACGCCGGAGGTCGGCGCACGCCTTTACGGCTACAGCGACAATCTCTTTTCCACCTGTGTGAACGATGATCTGCATGTCACCGCAATCTATTTTGAGGACTGCGGCAAAAAGCTTCTGCTGATCTGCGCTGAGGTATGCTTAGTAGACAACGAGCTTTCCGACATCATCCGAAACCGCATTGCCGGGGAATTAAACCTTGACGTTAACAATATTATTCTGACCGCAACCCATACGCATTCCGGACCCTGTACCAAAGGGTTTCCGGGCTGGGGCGACCGGGATGAGGAATATTGCAGGAAAATCTTTCTTCCGCAGATACTTGCGGCAGCTCAGAATGCTGTAAAGAACACAAAGCCGGTCAGCATGGGAGTCGGGAGCGTCAACAGCAAGGTTGGTATAAACCGCCGCGAATTAGACGAGGAAAACCAGGTGCTGCTCGGTCAAAATCCATGGGGCTGCTACGATCCGAAAATGACCGTTGTTGCGTTTCAGAGCGGCGGAAAACCGTATTTTAACCTGGTTCACTATTCCTGCCACGGAACAGCAGCCGGTGTACATACCGAAATTACACGAGACTGGAGCGGCATTATGATTGATCGGTTAGAGGCTGAAACAGGCGCAATGACAGTCTATCTTCAGGGTGCAGAGGGGGATGTCGGTCCGCGTCTTTCAAACGGTATGACTGCCGGAGATCTCTCCTATATGAACGAAACAGGCTGCATTGCTGCATTGGACGCAATGAACGCATACCGCAGCATCAGTGTGTTCCGCATGCCGGAGCTTCACATTGTCTCAGGAGAAATTACAATTCCTTATAAAAAAATGATCAGCCGCACAGAAGCTGAGAAAAAGCTTGAACAGGCGATGAAAAACTCTCCAAGCAATATGAATCAAAAATACTGTTCCTATTTAAAGGACGTTCTTCTTTGCTATGCATGCGGAGAACCGGAAAAAAAGCAGAGCGTAAAGCGGCAGACGATTCTGAAAATAGGCGATTTATTGCTTGTTCCGTCGAGCTTTGAGCTTTTTTCCGAATTTTCACTCCGAATGAAAAAATATTTAAAAACAGACAATCTTCTTATTCTTGGCTGCTCCAACGGCTCTGACGGCTATTTTCCCACACAGAGTGAGCTGATCCGCGGCGGGTATGAGGTGGCGTCGTTTCGGATGCAGTTTGTACAGGAATATGCGGACGATGCAGAAAAATACTATATTCAGGGAAATCTCGGTCTTATTCGGAAGATCGGGGACAACATCTGACAAAGGAGTAATAAACTATGGAATCTACAAAAATTGCAACCTCAACCTGGCACTGGGGTTCAGACACAAAGGAACAGATTGAACAATCCTTTTCGGATATTGCAAAAGCGGGATATAAAAGCTTTGAGGCAGTTTACACCAGCATCAGAACCTTTTCCTATGATGTCTCGGCATACAAAAAGCTGCTGGATCAATACGGAGTACATCCGATCAGCTTTTACTTTTATCTGCCCGATCTGACCGAACGGAACGGTTTTTTTCAAAACCTTGAAAAGGAACTGGAATTTGTGCAGGCGCTTGGAGTTAGGAATGTTTGTCTTGCCGGTACGCAGGGACGTCCGAAAAGCAGCGGCGACCTCAGGTGTGAGCTTCAAATGGTGCAGACCTTTACAGAGCTTTGCACGGCACATCAGATAACGGCTGCAATTCATCCGCATTACCAAACCTATTTTACGTATGAAGACGAATGGTCTGAAATCCTTGAACGTGTGCCGGAGGCGCGTTTTTGTCCGGACACTGCACACCTGATTTTAGCAGGCTGTGATCCGGAGCGTATTTTTTGCAAATATGCCGATAAAATATGCTTTGTTCATTTTAAGGATATGGTCTTTCATAAAGGCGAAAAATTCCCGGACGGGGCAGAAGCTTATGGCGCATTCCGGGATCTCGGAGAGGGAAATATTAATTTTAAGAGGCTGTATCAGATCCTGTGTGAAAATTGCTATACAGGGATCATCTGCAGCGAATTTGACAATCCGCCGAAAAGTGACTTTGAAAGCGCAAAGATAAATCTGGAGTATTTAAAAAAACTGATCTGAACGAGGAAAGCATTTTTATGAAAAACCTAAAAGAATTTGTACGAATGAGCATAGGATGTCTGCTTTTGGCAGCAGGCGTGTACTTTTTTAAAATTCCGAACGGATTTGTAACAGGCGGCGTCAGCGGCATCGGCATAATCCTGGGAAAGCTTACACGCCTGACTCCCGGAGAATGGGTATGGATTTTAAATATATTGATCCTGATAGCCGGCTTTCTCATATTGGGAAAGGCAACCGGAATCAGAACAATCTATTGCAGCATGCTTTACTCAGCGCTAATCTTCCTGTTTGAGCGCGTCATTCCTCTGCATGCTCCGATCACCGCCCTGCCCCTTTTGGATCTGATTTATGCAATTCTCCTGACCGGTATCGGCTCTGCTCTCATTTTTGCACAGGAAGCCTCCTCCGGCGGTACAGACGTAGTTGCGCTGATTTTAAAAAAATATACGAAAATAAACGTTGGGAAAGCGCTGATGGTAACCGATTTTGCGGTTGCTGCCAGCTCCTTATGGCTGTTTGGCGTTCAAATCGGACTGCTTTCCCTGTTAGGTCTTTTTGCAAAGGCCTTTCTGGTAGATACCGTGATCGAATCAATCCGTTCCTGTAAATACTTTTGTATAATCACACAGAAACGCGAGCTGATTTCTGAGTATATCATCAAAACCCTGCACCACGGAGTTACCGTTTCCGAGGTAACCGGCGAATATACCGGCGAAAAAAAGTATATGCTTCATACCGTCTGCAAACGGATCGAAGCAATTCGGCTAAAAGCGGAGATCAAAGAAGCAGATCCCTCTGCCTTTGTCATTGTATCCACCAGCAACGAAATTATCGGGAGAGGTTTTCGCGAGGTATAACCGACATATTGCACAAATCAAAAAAAATTTTACCAAAAAGCTTGACAAAAACTCAAAATAAAGGTATAATAATATAGCTTGTAAAAAGCAAATCCTTGCCCGGAATCAGGTTTCCGGGACAAAAGTCCATAAGGAGGTGTAGAGAATGGCTGAAAAAATCTTAAACAGCTATGAAACAATTTTTATCATTGACGCAAGCTTGCAGGAGGAAGAAGTAAAAGCTCTCCAGGAGAAATTCACATCCCTGATTGCTGCAAACGGAACCGTTGAGTCGGTTGACGAATGGGGCAAAAGAAGACTGGCTTACGAGATTAATGATAAGACAGAAGGGTTCTATGTACTCGTTGAGTTCAAAGCTGACGCTGATTTCCCGAAGGAATTAGACAGACAGTACAGAATTACAGACGGTATTTTAAGAACAATCATTATCCGTAAAGACGTGAAGTAATCACGAACAGAAAGTGGTGGGGATAAATGAATAAAGCAATTTTAATGGGTCGCTTAACCCGTGATCCGGAATTGTCACAAACACCGAGCGGTGTTGCAATGGCGCGTTTTTCGATTGCTGTAAACCGTCGCTTTGCAAAAGAGGGTCAGCAGGATGTAGACTTTATCAATTGCGTAGCATGGCGGCAGACCGCAGAATTTATCTGTAAATTTTTCCGCAAGGGCTCTATGATTGCCGTAGTCGGCAGCATTCAGACCAGAAGCTGGGACGGACAGGATGGAAAAAAGCAGTATGCAACCGAAATTTCAGTGGAGGAAGCATATTTTACCGGTTCAAAGGCAGAAAGCGGAACCACCCAGGGAAACGGAGGCTACAGCGCACCGGCGAACCCAGCAATGCAGCGGCCGCCCGTTGAGAACGGTTTTGACGATATGGGCTTCTCCCCGATGGACGAGTCCGAGGACGATTTGCCGTTCTAAAATCACAATGATGAAAATTGTAAAGGAGGGTCATAAGAATGCCTGAAAAGAATGAAAGACCAATGAAGGCAAGACGTGCAAAGAAAAAGGTTTGCATGTTCTGCGTAGATAAGGTAGAATCAATTGATTATAAGGATACCGCAAAGCTGAGAAGATACGTTTCTGAGCGTGGAAAGATCGTTCCGAGACGAATCAGCGGTAACTGTGCAAAGCATCAGAGACAATTGACCGAGGCAATCAAGCGTGCAAGACAGATTGCACTTTTGCCTTTCGTTTCTGAATAAGAACAAAAAAAGAGACGCTGTGTCAGGAGTTTCCTGTCCGCAGCGTCTTTTTTCTATCACAGGAGGATGGATTCATGGAAAAAATCAAGGAACGGTTTGTGGAAATTTATCAAACGCACATTCGGCGTGAGGGTGCAGACAAGCTTTTGGAATACCTGCTCTCCCCCGCAAGCGACTTCTTCCACGCACCGGCAAGCACCCGGTTTCACAGCGCTTATGAGGGCGGACTGGCGCAGCACAGCTTAAATGTTTACGACTGTCTCTGCGACTATTTAAAGCGCGAACGCGTAAAAAATACATATCATCTGGAGGCATCGGAGGAAACAATTGCAATCATTTCCCTTTTGCACGATCTCTGCAAAATCAACTGCTACAAGCCGGGATTCCGGAATGTAAAGGATGATAACGGCGTCTGGCAGAAAGTGCCGACCTTTGAATTTGACGATAAGCTCCCCTACGGACACGGCGAAAAATCCGTCTATATCATCACCGGCTTTATGCGGCTTTCGCGCGAGGAGGCATTTGCCATCCGGTATCACATGGGGTTTTCCGGGAGCGAAGATGTCCGTGCAGTCGGAAGCGCATTTGAACAGTTCCCCCTCGCCTTTGCCCTATCTACTGCGGATATGGAGGCAACCTATTTTCTGGAATAAAAAAGCGTGATCCGAAACGGATCACGGCTTTTTTATTCATAAATAATTTCTTCAAATAATTCTTCCACTTCCGGTTTTACATCACCGGGAGCAACCGGGCAGGAGAAATAAATATGCTTTAAATCCTCCTCGGAAAGCGGCTGAATTTTTAGGGTAATTTCTTTTTTCTCAAAGTCTGAAACATTGATCGTCCAGGGTCTGCCGTAGTAGTACTGATCGCAGATGAATTTTCCGTCGTTATAAACCGCAGCAAGATTTCCCACAAAATAAATCCGCAGATATTTTGCATCCTTGTTAAAGGAAACGGTATACTCCTTGGTATAATCCTCAATTTTCAAATGATCACAGAATGCAAATTCGCAGGTATTTTCCTTTTGCTCGATTGCCTCGACCCATCTTCCCTTGCTAACCTTATAATCCTCCGGCTCTTTTAAATAGATCGTTGTGCCGGAAAGCTCCATACCGTTTTGGATTTCAACCTCTTTTCCATCCTCCAGTCCAATGACTGCACGGATTCCAGGAATCTTCAAAAAAGTTACCGATTTTTCATCCGAATCACAAAGCTTTGCTGTAACATAATTTGTTTTCAGCTTTCCAAAGGTAAATCCAACCGGAATGTAGAAGCATGCGCCGGATGAAATTTCACCAAGCGGCAGAGAAATGCTCCGATCCTCCAATTGAAACGCAAAGGAAACGTCCGAAATTGCCGGCAATTCTCCGTTTCGCTTATGGTTGTTCACAAACAGGAAACCGCGTTTTCCGTCTGAACGGAGCATGCAGCGCACCTCTTTCGTGTCCCCTTTAACCGTTCTCATAGGCGCTAAAATCTCACCGTATTTGTGGCAGAAATCAAAAATTTCTTTTAAGAGAAAATAGTGTCCGCGAATCTGCCCCACATCGCCAATCGGCGCTTGAAAGTCATAGGAAATGACCGGATAATCGTTAAAGCCTTTTGTCGATTCCTGCATGGTCGAGTATTTTCCCATGGGGTTATAGCCGCCGTGGTACACATAATACCCCAAAAGATTGACTCCCCTTGCAAGATAGCAAACAGAAAGCGCATAAATATCCTCCGGCTCAATTCTCGGACGGCAAAGATAGGTAATCTGGATTCCAGGCCCCATTTCACAGGTCATTTTCGGGCAGATCCGGTAAGAAAGATTTTTATCTCCGCGTACACCCTCATCCATCGTGTTGTAAACTGCAATTTCATCGTCCCCCGAAACATCCATCTGGAAAACCGCGCTGTCCTCCTGCGGAATCATGTCATGTGTCCATGGATTGTCCGGATAGCCGCCGTTCATCGGCAGAAGTCCTGCACCGTCTAAATCTGCTGCCCATTCCGTCGCGGTCATAAGCGGCGCATACATGCCGTCCTCTATGGTAAATTCTTTGAGCGCGGCGAGATATTCCGGTGCATCGTACACCTCGTTATCCAGCTGAATGCCGATGATATGCTCCTGCAAATCGCGCACCTGATCGTAAATGGTGTGCATAAACTGCTTGGCATAGGTCATATACGGCTCGACCACCTTTCGGTTTCCCACACCCGTCCATGGCCATTTTATATCCTTCATATCCTTGCAAGCCTCGGCGCATTCTTCCACAAGCCAGTCCGGGAAACCGCCGTTTCTTGCCTCTCCGTGTACCCACGGTCCCACCCGGAGGAAAAAGTACATGCCCTCCTCGGCACACAGCTTAACAAATTTCCGGATGTTCAGATTTCCGTCAAACCGGAAATTTCCCTTTTCCTCCTCATGATGATTCCAGAAAACATAGGATGCGACAATGTCGATTCCGCCCTCCTTCATCAGACGCAGAGAACGTCTCCAGTATTTTTCCGGAAAACGGCTATACTGCATTTCGCCCATCACCGGCAGCCACGGCTTTCCGTCCTTATAC
The DNA here is from genome assembly GCA_934462945.1 of uncultured Clostridia bacterium. Lineage (GTDB taxonomy): Bacteria > Bacillota > Clostridia > UBA1381 > UBA1381 > RQCD01. The sequence goes on from CAKSJF010000025.1 coordinate 28,488, forward strand.
AGGCACTGATTCGTCACCCGGATATGCTCGTTTCCAAACTCCGAATTGTCTATGATTGTTTTGTCAATATTTGATGCATCAAATCGAATGTTCATTTTGTTCCTCCATTTAAGATGATTTTTTGTCCTTTCGGCAATGTCAGCTGATAGTCTACCGGAGACACAACATTTAAGTAAATTTCTTCTCCCTTTCGCTCCCACGAAACACTGACTCTGCCTTTCGGGATTTCAGAATATGCGGACGCAGAATCCAGTTTCTGAATAAAATTCGGTTTCACTTCCACATGCTCGGAATCTATCACATGCAGTCCTGCAACATCCTCCATAAACCAACGCTCCACATCACAGAAGAAGTGATGATTATGTGACCCCAGCGGCTGTCCGTCCGGATGGAAATGTTCCGGAACGGTGGTTTCTCCGGTCACAACAAAATGACCGTAGGACGGATAATCCTCACAGGTAACCATCTTGTATGCAAGCTCGGCATAACCGAAATCAGAAAGTACATGAAAAATGGTGTGCAGTCCTAAATATCCGCAGTCGAAATGATCGTGGTTTTCGTGAATCAGTGACACTAAATGCGCAACTGCCGCCGGCTTTTCATCCTCATCCAAAACATCATAATAAACCGCCATCGCCTGACAGGTCTGACAGTTTCCAGCCACGGTCATGGTTGAGAAATCCACCAGTTCCCGGCGAATGGTTTTTCGCATATCCTCGTAAATTCCCTGTGCATATGCCGCGCCGTGTGTGTTTCCGATTGCCTTTAACATTTTGGCACACTTTCCGGCAATGTCCATAATCATCACACTGTCGGTAAATTCCACCGGCGCAGGGGATTCGTGATTTTGTCTGCCCGGCGGCGCCCAGTCACCTAAGCCATACTGTACCGTTCCGCGCTCGTTTCGCTTGCTCATGGCATAGTCCAGATAGGAGAGCATTGCATGCGCACTTTCCCGGACAACCTCCAGATCTCCGTAAACAAGATACAGCTGATAGGTCAGGTTAAAGAGAACACTGTCCCATGCCGGACCGTTTCCCCATGCATAGCCCCACTTTGCAGTCGGAACGATTCCGGGGAGCGCACCCTGTTCATTCTGCGCACGGCGAATGTTGCAAAGCCATTCCCGAAAGCTTTTCTGTACGTCATAAAGGCGCGCCATATGATCTGCCGACATTGAGACGTCCCCCGTCCAGCCGTTTTTCTCTCTCTGCGGACAATCGGTGGGGAAATAATAGAAATTCGATAAATCCGAACAGCGGCAGATGTCAAAAATTTTGTTTGCCATCTCGTCCGAGCAGGAGAATCCGCCAATGATCCGGAGGTCGGAACGGCAGATCAGATAGGTTAAAAGCTCCGGTGTTGCCTGCTCATCCGTGATTCCCTCCACTAACACATACCGGAAACCGTGGTAGGTAAAGCTTGGGATGTGCGTTTCTACTCCCTCTCCCTTTGCGATATAAATATCGCGCTGAAAATGCGTATCCTCTTTTCGCGCATACATGATATACTTGGTGCTGAATTTTCCGTCAATCAGTTCTTCCGCATGCCGGAGGGAAATTTCCTGTCCCTTTTGCGCCTTGATTTGCAGGCGGCATACTCCGGCATTGTTTTCTCCGAAATCATATAAAAACGCATCGCCCTCACGCGTGATCCGAACCGGTTTTAACTCCTCCATCACGCGGATCGGCTCGGCAGTGCAAAGCTTGAAATCTCCGCGCGGTGTATCGGCAAAAAGCGCCGGCATCCAATCGTGATCATCAAATTCCGGATCGCACCAGCCGGAGATTTCCCGGTTTGCGTCATAAATTTCGCCCAAACGCTCCTCATCCATTAAAATCGGCGAGGAATGCACCAAAAATTGCTCGTCTGCGCAGAATGCAAGCTCCTGCTCTCCGGCTTTTGCGAAAAATTCTAACGCTAAAACCGGTGCGCCGCGCCAGTCGCCCTTGTCAAAATCCCAAACCCCTCCGGCAAAGGAATTGAAAAAGCCGTTTCCTAAAATCACGCCGATCGCATTTTTTCCCTTTTTTAAATAGGGCGCTGCATCATAGGAATCATAATAGCAATAGTGATCCGGGTTGCTGATATAGGGCGCTAACATGCCCTTTGTGATCTCTGTTCCGTTTACAAACAAGCGGTAAAAGCCCATGCCGCAGATTTTAATATCTGCCTGCTCCGGCACAAAATCCAAAGAGAATGTCCGCCGGAAATAAGGCGCTGCAACATGCTTTTCATAGGTGCAGTATTCTTTGGTTGCCTTGATAAATTTCTTTTCCATCCTTTTCTCCTTTTGAAAAAGGGGCGAGCCGAATCAACGACTCAACCCCAAATTTCTTG
>CAKSJF010000026.1 GCA_934462945.1 uncultured Clostridia bacterium
GTAGAGCGTCACCTTGCCAAGGTGAACGTCGCGAGTTCGAATCTCGTCTTCCGCTCCATTTACAAAAGACGCATTTTTAAATAAATCTGCGTCTTTTTACATAAGGCACCATAGCCAAGAGGTAAGGCAGAGGTCTGCAACACCTTTATGCCCCAGTTCAAATCTGGGTGGTGCCTCCACACGTCGGAGCAAAGTTCGCTTTGCTCCGTTTTTCTGTGCAGAAAAACATCCGCCCGCTTCCTTGCTCCTCCTTTATCGCAAAAGGTCACATTCGCGTCGGCTATTCGGTTGCAAGCGCCCTCATAACGCCTTTGGCTCATTACCAACCTTTTGCGAGTGCGCCTCCGGCGTATATATCTAAAAGGTTCAGTACTTCAAAAAAATTGACAAGATTCGAGAGAAGCTTGTCGATTTTTACTTATTACTTATTCACTCTTCACTAAAATTTGTCGATTTTTTGGAAAGTAAAAAGTAAAAGTGAAGAAGTGAGGTGCAAACTCGCCGCGGCGAGTTTGTATTAATAAAGATGAGAAGTTAGCAATGGTTTTTTCATTTTCAAATAACGAAATTGTTTACCTAATTGGTTTTGCTTTTTTCTATTCCATCCTTTGATATTTCCTGAAAGCTTATCTCAATTTTATTTTGGTTATTTTCAAAAAATCGCAAAAAACAATTGACAGACGACCGATCGGTAGGTATAATATAAGTATCACTTAAAATTGGGAGAGATTATGAGCGATGGATCATAGAAGTACAAAGCAAAAAATTTTAGATGCAGCGCTGGATTTATTTTCAACACAAGGATTTGAGGAGACCTCTGTTTCACAGATTGCCGAGGAGGTTGGCATTCGCAAGGCTTCCCTGTACAGCCATTATGCAAGCAAGCAGGAAATTTTGGAGAGCTTGATGCAGGAGGTTATGAGTCAGTATGAGTATCATTCGATTTTTTCAGAAACCAATCGGGAGGATGTCCCTTTTTTTCAGAACGGAGAGGAGTTCAATATTGATTTGATTACCCAGATGATCATTGGGCAGATTCGGTATATTCTGCATGAACCTCCGGTTGTGAAAGCAAGAAAGATGCTGACGATTGAGCAATTCCGGAATCCGGTTTTAGCAAAGTTACAGACAAAACAGAATTATACCAATGTCATGAATTTTTTTGTTGATATCATGAAGCTTTTCATACAACAGAAAAAACTTGCAGATCATGATCCGGAAATTATGGCGGCACAGCTATGTCTCCCGGTTTCCGTCTGGCTGAATCTTTGCGACCGTGAGCCGGAACGCGAGGAGGAAGTCATTGATCTGATTGAGCGGCATGTCCGGCAGTTTTTCAGGCTATATCAAGAAAAAATGTAAGATGGTAAGAATTTATGGAGATAAAAAGAACAAGAACTCTGTTGTTGGGTTCTTGTTCTTTGTCTTTAACCAAAAACGCGTTTGATTGCTTCCAAATAGCCATAGCCGTACAGATCGTCCGGTTGGAGATAGCTGGTTTCTGTCCATTCGTTCCAGCTATTGACGGTAATGAGGTTGACGTTATGCGTATCGGCATAGTCCTTTGCCATCCGGAGCGCTTTTTCAAATTCCTCCGGCGGATTTTGTTTCGTTACATTCTGCATTGTTGCAGCGCCATAGCGCGGTGTGTTGTCCCAGCCAACCGAAACATGCGGAAAGAACGGTGCGCGGCATTCCCGGTCAATGGAATCCCATTCTGCCTTGACATCCGGAAGAATTTCGCAGTAGTCCCGGTTCATGTTGCAAAAATGCGTAAACTGATAGTGGGTAACCGAGGAAAACGGAAAATAGGATGTGATTTCCGCGGCGGTTAGTGTGTGGACAACATTGTCAAAGCCGGAAAGGTTTGCGGAAATACTTCCGAATTTGATATACTGATAGTGCATACCGGAAAAACCGCATTTTTTTGCTTCCTCATCCAGCCACAAAAGTGCGTCTCTTGCCGCCTCCGCGCCGCCCAGACCGTCGATCAGGTTTTGCAGCTCATAAATACTCAAAACAGGCTTATTGTCAATTTTGTAGTATTCCAGGAGCGGAAAATATAACTCTAGCCAACGCTTTCCGATTACTTCAAACTGCTCTCTGGTGACAGCGCCCTTCCAAATATGGGTGTCGCCGTCAATAGCTGCAATTCTGCAATCCCATCCATAGGTCACGTCGTGGTTTGCCCACATTAAGTAGAATTTCATCCGGGAGCGGTTTTTTGCCTTTAAAAATCCGTCATTTAAACACTGCTCTAAAAACGGGCGGTTGTCAAACCAATACCAGTCGTAGATAAACACATTCACCCCATGGTCTGCCGCTGCGTCAATTTCCATCTCCATCACTCTCGGATCAGCCTCATTTACATAACCCCAAAGCGGCTTTCGCGGCCATAAATGCCCCGGAAACTGTGGTTTTGCTGCTTTTACGGTTTCCCATTCTCCATAGCCATCCGGCCAGAAAATCCGCGTCCGCGGTTCGTTTCCGGTATATGCCGGCCAGATGTATGCCGCAATATCATATTTTTTCTTCATGTGCTTCACTCCTTTTTTCTTAGCATAGCATATCCGAAAGAGAGAAACATCCGAAAAAATACATTTTTTATTGCAGATCTGACCAATTATTTTGCAATCAGATTTCTTCCGATTTTTTCTGCAAAGCTTAAAGCAGGCGCTAACAGTTCGTTATCGAGTTTTCCTAAAAAGCCGAAAATTTCAAAAGTCAGATCTCCACTGTAGCCGATTGCTTTTAAGGCGCTCATAATTTTTTGGTAGTCCATAGAGCCGAACAGCGGAACAATATGCTGATCGGATTTCAGATTATTGTCATGAACATGCAGAGATTTCAAAAGACGGCTGTCCATGGCGGCAATCACGTCCTCCGGAGCGCGTCCGGTGATGGCGGAATGTCCGAGATCGACACAGATATTAAAGCAGTCTGCCCCCAGTGATTTCACAAATGCAATATGATCCTTTGGGTCGGACAGAATCCCGGAGAGTGTGCCGTCATGAAATGTGAACAGGTTTTCCACCGATACCTCAATACCGAATTTCTCACAGTAAGGGATCAGGCTTTGGTAGTATTTTCGGTTATATTCATAAAAATCTACCTCCTCCGGAAGTTCGCAGACGGCATGCACAATCACCGTTTCCGCACCTAAGATCGATGCAACTTCCAGGGAACGGATCAGTTCCTGGTAAACAGGGTCGGATAGTTCCATTGCATTTTTATAACGAAACACAAACGGTGCGTGTGCCTGGTTGCAGGTGATACCAAGCCCGTCGGCATAACGGCGCAGATCCTCTGCACGCTCCCGGTAGTCCTCTCCTAACATGTAGTTTTGCTCGGTTGTCCCATACATAGAATAGTCAAAGTGATCGTATCCGGCATCCCGGATCATTTTGATTGCTGTTTTGTCATCAAAGCGGTTTTGCATCACATAGGTTTCTGTTGATAGTTTCATTATCATCACTCCTTTTTAGAACATTGTATCATTTTGGTGTCGTTTTGTCAATAAGTTGTTCTAAAAAATACTTGAAAAAAATTTTACAATATGATACAATAAGAAAAACAAAAGAAAGGGATGGTTTCTATCAAAGACTTTACGGATTTGAAGAATTTTATGGATCGGCTGACCTCCTGGATTATTCCGGGAAACAGCATGACGGTCTATTACAAAAATGAAAGGGTGTTTTCTTACAGTTCCGGGTTTTCAGATGTGGAAAACAAGCAGCGGATGCAGGGAGATGAGCTGTTAAACATTTATTCCTGCTCCAAGGTTGCCACGGTGACGGCGGCTTTGCAGCTGTATGAAAAGGGATTTTTCCTGTTAGATTCTCCGATTTCGGAGTTTATTCCGGAGTTTTCGGAAATGACGGTTCGGGATGAGAGCGGAGCAATCCGAAAAGCGAGAAATCCGGTCACCATGCGTCATTTATTTACTATGACGGCTGGATTAAGCTATGACTTATACAGTCCGGAAATCCAAAAAGTGCGGACGCTTACAAACGGCAGAATGCCGACTGTGGAGGTTGCAAAGGGAATTGCAAAAGAACCGCTTTTATTTGAACCGGGTGAAAAATGGAATTACAGTCTTTGCCATGATGTACTTGCTGCGGTGGTAGAGGTGATATCGGGAGAGCGTTTTTCGGATTATGTGAAAAAGCACATTTTTGAACCGATTGGTGTGCAGGATATTTATTATCACCGGAACGACGAAATCCGGAGCAGAATGGCAGAACAATACCAGTTTGTGAATGAGGATGATCGCAGCTTTGTGGAGCAGCAAATTCAGTCTTCCGGTACAAAGGGACATTTGATACATATTCATAAAGAGGCAGAATATGTTTTAGGTCCGGAATATGACAGCGGCGGCGCTGGCATTGTGGTGTCTGTACCGGACTATGCGATTTTTGCAAGCGCACTTGCAAACGGTGGAATCGCACCGAACGGAGAGAGGATTCTATCTCCCGGCACGATTGAGCTTTTGCGGACAAATCAGCTGAATGAGAACCAGAAAAAGCAGTTTGACTGGTCTCAGCTGACAGGCTATGGCTATGGTCTGGGTGTGCGAACCTTGCAGGATCGTGCCTTGAGCGGCTTTAACGGAGTATCCGGCGAATTTGGCTGGGGCGGCGCTGCTGGTGCAACCCTTTTAGCCGATCCGGACACCGGACTTGCCTATTTCTATTCTCACCATATGTTAAATCCTCAGGAGGATTATTACCAGCCGAGACTGAGGAATGTAGTATACTCTTGTATGAATTGAAAACCCCCCTGCAGAGAAAATGCAGGGGTTTTTTTGCGGGACGATGTGGACACCGTCCTCTACGGAGCAATATGCTTTTTTATAATTTGTCAGAAAGTTATTGACTTTTGAATGAATGAGTGATATAATATGGTTTGTAAACCAAAGCAAAATTATAGGGAGGTTGTTATGCCAAGAAAGTATAATAAACAGGAGTCAAAAGAAAGGATTTTATCTGCGTGCGTCAAGCTGTTTCTTGAAAAAGGCTATCACCGGACAACGCTTGCAGAAATCCTGAGTCAATCGCACACAACCAGTTCCACCTTTCAAAATATTTTCCGTTCCAAAGACGGCGTTTTGCTGGATTTGACGGAATTTATGTTTGAAAATCAATTTTCAGCCGCGAGGGGGATTGGTGAAAGGGGACTGCCGCTGATTTACGTTTATGCGGTGGAAACGGCAATCCAGCTGACGCTTACCGAGCTGAATGAAAATTTAAGAGATATTTATGTGGAGGCATATTCCAATGAGCGTGTGATGGAATACATATTTGAAAAAACCTCAACACAGCTGTATCAAATCTTTTCTGCGCATAATCCGGAGCTTTCGGAAAGTGACTTTTACGAGCTGGAAATCGGCACAGCAGGCATCATGCGAAATTACATGGCAAAACGCTGCGATAAGTATTTTACACTGGAAAAAAAGCTGGAACGGTTTCTGGATATGAGTATGGGCGCATATCATGTTTCAAAGGAGGAGAGAAAAGAAGCGATTGAATTTGTCCTGGGGATTGATATTAAGAATGTTGTCAAACAGATTATGGAAAAGCTTTTTAATTCCCTGGCAATGCGGTTTGATTTTGAATGGGAGAAATAGAATCTGTGAAATGGGAGAAAAATTATGAAAACAAAAAAATTGTTAGCTGTCGTTTTGTCGCTTGTGATGTGCATTTGCATTCTGCCGCAGGCGGTTATGGGGGAAGAGACAGTCACCTTTACGGCAATTGACGGTTACGGCGAGTCAAGCGTTAACGAGCATTATTCAAAACTTTTGGACGGAAATACTGGCACAAAATGGGGAACAGGTTTTGATGGCAGCGTTTATGTTGTGATCAAAGCGTCCAGTCCGGTGATACTCACAGGATATTCCTTTACAACGGGAAACGACAACGCGAGCTGGCCCGGAAGAAATCCGAAGGATTGGGAGATATTTGCATGCAATGACTATGATGAACAAAGCAAGAGCGGAAATTGGGAGAGCATTGCGAAAATAGAAAACGATCAGACGCTGAAAGATGTCAATAAGGAAACGTATCATTTTACAATAGACGGCGCGGCAAAGTATCAGTATTACAGATTGGTTATCACGGCAACCCAAGGGGATTCCTTTATGCAGCTGAGCGAAATGGGCTTTACATATAGCTTGTGCGTGCATGAATGGGAAATGACTGAAACCCTGGCAACCTGCACAGAACCGGCTTATATAATCTCGACCTGTAAAAAATGCAGCGAGGAGAAAAAGGAGCAGACGCATGCCGCGCTCGGACATGAGACAAATGGAGGCAGTGTTTGCACACGGTGCGGAAACACACTTCCGGTAAGGGTTGGCGAAACATATTATGCCGATCCTGTGACGGCTGTGGATGAGGCAGCTGAGGAAAGTACGATTGTACTCCTCGCTGATTGCAGTATTGAAAATACCATTCCTATTGACAAAAATCTCACGCTGGATCTAAACGGTTTCACTGTGACAAAAACCGGAGACGGCGGTGTGATTGTAGTTGACGGCAAAAAAACCTTTACCCTGACCGATACAAGCGAAACAAAAACCGGAACGCTCACGGGCGGCAGCGCAAATGGGCGAGGCGGCGGTGTGAATGTAGAAAGCGGCAGTACATTTTATATGAAGGGCGGCACAATTTCCGATTGCAGCGCAAGGGTGCAGGGCGGCGGTATATGTGTGAATAACGGTGCTGGGCTTTATATGTCAGATGGTGCTGCAATTATAAACTGTCAGACACCGACAAACACCGGTGGTGGAATTTGTGCATATGGAACAGTAAATGTTACTGACAGTAAAATTATCGGTTGCAGTGCCAATTTTGGCGGCGGCATTTTTGTAAATGGTGATCTGGGCAATGGGATGCTTACGATCAACAACAGTTTGATCGAAAATTGCAGTGCAGGAACACAGGGCGGCGGTATTGGTGCTGACTACGGCGCAATTGTTATGGTCGAAAATAACACAATCATACAAAAAAACAGTGCCACCGTTTATGGGGGCGGTGGTATTCATCTGCGTGATAAATCAGGCTATCATACTATTGTAACCGTAAAGGATAGCAGCATAGCAGAAAATACAGCTCCCGGCGGAGCCGGTATCTGGGCGCTTGATGGTGCGGAATGTGTGCTGGATCATGCAAAGGTCGAAAAAAATAAGTCTACAAAGACAGATGATGATGGAGGAGGCGGTATCGGCATTTATAATGGCAGTACTGCCACGATTCAAAACGGAAGTGAGATCAATGAAAACATCTCCGCGCATGATGGCGGCGGCATTTATGCAAAAGCGAATGCCACGGTTCATGTAACCGATAGCAGTATGTGGAAAAACAAAGCAAAACAGTATTCCGGCGGTGCGATCTATGCAACCAATGATTCAACGGTAACGGTAGAGCAAAGCAGACTTTCTGAAAATACAGCGACAGGAAACGGCGGCGGTATTTATGCGATACACTCTGTGGTGAATCTGAATCAGGAGTCCTATATTGCTTCTAATAACGCTCAGTGGGGCGGCGGTGTATATATTCATTCGTCTGATTTGACCGCAAATAACGCAAACATTCAAAATAATATCGCAAGCGCATTCGGCGGCGGTGTTATGGTTCAGACCAATAGCGACCGTGTAACGAATGCAACAATTATCGGTGGCGAAATCTCCGGAAATACGGCAAATGCTTCCGATAATGGCGGCGGAGGAATCTGGATTAACGGCAATGCAAGTTATAAAACAACTGTTAATATCAGTCAGTGTAGTATTGTAGAAAATACCGCATCCTATGGCGGAGGAATTCAGGTAAAGAATGATGCCGCAATTTTGAATTTAAAAACCGGGACGGTCATTTTTAGAAACCATGCGACCAAAGCCGGCGGCGGTATCTATAACAGTTCGGAAAATCTGAATGTTGAGGGTGATCCGCAGATATACAGTAATGATCTAATTAACACAAGCGGAGATCCAATACAAAGCAATCTCCATTTGACCTCCGGCAAAAAAATTTCCGGAAGTCTGGAACCGGTGAATGCACCGCCGAGAGTATTTGTAACCCTGGAGGATAAGGCGCAGAATGTGACCAATGCCTTTGACAATGATTGCAGTGCATTTATTCGTTCAGATGATGCAAGCTATTATGTTGTGTATGACGAAGCAGCGAAAGCGCATAAGCTGACAGATGCTGTCCGTATCACGTTAGATCCGCAGACTGAGGGAGAATATCCGATTCAGGAGTCGGCGCCAAAGGGTGGTGTATTCGCAAATCCGGAGTATGCGCCTTGGTGGTCTGGACACCGTTTCCTGGGATGGTATAAGGATGGGGAACGGTATGATTTTCGCCAGACAGTTACCGAAGATTTCACCCTGACCGCAAAATGGGCAGAGGACGGAAAAGCCGCGATTGAGCTTTTACCGGAGGAAAACTACCTTGTTTCGGGGCTTGACGGAGAGGGCATTGTCTATCTGGCAAGCTATAACGCAGCCGAAAATCTTTTGGATACAAAACTCATCACAGCAACAAATGGCGAAATGCCGATTAGAAAGACTTTGCTGGAAACCGAGGGCGCTGCAAAAATCAAAGCATTTTTGTGGAGCAGTACCATGACGCCCCTCTGTGAGAGCGCAGTCAGAACGGTAAAATAAAAATCTGAAAAAAATCCCCGATCGCAGGATGATGCGAGCGGGGATTTTTTTGCTTTTTCAAGTTGCCTTTAGTTTAGAAATCTGGTCAATTGCGTAAAGCGGGAGATTTATGAGTTGGTCTTCTTTTTTGTAGTCTGCCATGGAAGTACGGACAGACATGGCTGGAGAGAATCTTTCCCGATAGGCTTTCAGGCTTTTTGCTTTCAGGTTTATCTCTGCCTTTACTTCAACCGGAACAATTTGTTCTCCGGTATCAACAACAAAGTCGATCTCACAGGAACTCCGGTCATTGGTATAATAGTATACATCTAAGTTTTCTACGGTTTTCAGCTGCTGACAAACATACTGTTCTGTAAGAGCGCCTTTGAACTCTACAAAAAGGTCGTTTCCGTCAAGCAAGGTGTGCGGATGAAGTCCAGCCATACAGCCGAGAAGTCCGACATCCAGCAAAAATAGTTTAAATGCTTTTAAATCCTCATAAGCTTTCAAAGGGATTCCGGCCGTATTCACCCGGCTGATCTTATGAACCAGTCCGCAGTCGCTAAGCCACATAATTGCCGCTTCATAGTCTTTTGCACGCGCTCCCTCACGAACAAGACCATAGATGAATTTTTTATTCTCCTTTGCTAATTGAGAGGGAATATTGTTCCACAGCATGCGCAGTCTCGGGACAATTTCATTTGGAGCATGCTTTGAGAAATCCTGTTCGTATGCCGCCAGAATCCTCTTTTGAATTTCACGAACCTCCCGGAAATCGCTGTCCTCCGTAAAGCTTTGCACTGCTTCCGGCATGCCGCCGATAAAATAATATTGCTTTAATGCGTCGATATACGTTTCTTTAAAGCTTGTAATCATTTGGAAGTCTTGTTGGTCAAGCAAATCCGCAAAGCGTTCTCTGCCGGCTGCCATGAGAAATTCCCTGAAAGAAAGAGGATAAAGCTTTAAAAAATCCACCTTGCCAACCGGAAAGGATGTGCCCTGATGCAGAGCAATGCCGAGCAGAGAACCGGCGCAGACAATATGATATTGCGGTGCGTCCTCATAGAAATATTTCAAGGAAGTCAACGCTCTTGGAACTTCCTGCACCTCGTCAAAAATTAATAAAGCATTGTCAGGATCAATTTTGTGACCGATATATAATTCCAATCCCAGAATTAAACGGTTGGTATCCAGGTCAGAGGCAAACAGCTCCGCCATTCTGGAATTTGAGTCAAAGTTGATATATACGGTATCTGCATATGCCTGTCTTCCAAATTCTTTCATCAGCCAGGTTTTTCCGACCTGCCGTGCGCCCTCAATAATGAGAGGTTTACGGTGTTTTTTTTGTTTCCATTTTAAAAGTTTTTCGATTGCAACCCGGTACATAAACGCACCTCCATCATCATTCTTCCCATATAGTATAACACAGAATCACAAAAATTACAACGAATTTTTGTAATATCACTACACTTTTTACAACGAAAGTTGTTATTTTTGATAAGAATTAATTTTTTTACGGAGCGGGAGGATCATATTGGGGGGGACGGAGATTTCGTCGATGCCGAGGGAGAGCAGAATTTCTGCGAATTCCGGATCAGAGCCGATTTCTCCGCAAACACCCACCCAGATTCCTGCCTGGTGTGCCGATTGAATCACCGCCTGAATGCTCCGAATTAGCGCGGGGTGAAAAGGGTTATAGGAATCCGCAACATGATCATTCTGACGGTCAAGCGCCAAAAGGTACTGGGTCAGATCGTTTGTGCCGATAGAAAAGAAATCCGCCTCTTTTGCTAACAGATCGCTGATCATCACGGCTGCCGGCGTCTCAATCATGATTCCAAGCTCCACCTGTTCGGAAAATGCCTTTCCCTCGTTTCTCAATTCCGTCTGTACCTCGGCAATTAATTTCTTTGTCTGCCGAACCTCCTCCGGAGAAATGACCATAGGGAGCATAATTGCCAGATGCCCGAATGCGGACGCGCGATAAAGTGCACGCAGATGGATTTTAAATAATTCCGGACGCTTTAAGCAGAGCCGGATGGCACGAATCCCGAGCGCCGGGTTTTCTTCTTTATCCAGATGAAAATAGCCGATATTTTTATCCGCGCCGATGTCAAACGTGCGGACAATCACGCGGCGATCTCCCATTTTTTCCAGAACGGCACGAAAGGCGCGAAACTGCGTTTCCTCGTCCGGATAGTCCTCCCGGTCTAAAAACAGGTATTCGCTCCGGAATAGTCCGATTCCCTCTGCGTCATTTGAAAGTGCGGCTTCTGCGTCTGTTTCGGAATTGATGTTGGCATAAAGCATAATCTCCTGCCCGTCTCCTGTGACGGTTTTCTGCCCTCTCAGGCTTTCTAAGTTCTGCCGTTCCTCCTCGTAGGTCTGCTTTTTCTGACGCATTTTTTCACGGGTTTCCTCATCCGGGTCAATATAAATCATGCCGGAATAACCGTCTACAATTGCTTCTTTGCCGTCATATTCATGCCGCAGAATGCCGGATGCGCCGATCAATGCCGGAATATTCATTGTTCTTGCTAAAATAGCAGTATGAGAGGTAGAGGCGCCCTTTTCAGTGATAAAAGCAAGGATTTTTGATCGGTCTAATAACACGGTTTCGCTGGGCGCTAAATCATCTGCCACAATAATTGCCGGCTGATCCAGCTCCACCCTGGAGGAGTTTCGGTTAGATAAAATCGAAATAACGCGTTCGGAAACGTCTAAAACGTCTGCGGAACGCTCGCGGATATAACTGTCCTCCATTGCGTCGAACATGTCCTGAAAGCCGGAGGCTACCTTTTCTACAGCTGCCTCGGCGTTTAAATGCTCCTTGCGGATTGCGTGTTCGGTGGAGGTGATAAAGTCCACATCCTCCAGCATCATCTGATGGATATAGAAAATCATTGCCTCTGATTCCCCAACGCTTTTCTGTGCTGTCTGAAAAAGGGCGGCAAGCTCGGAAACGGCCTTTTTCCGTGCGGTGTGAAAACGGCGGATTTCCGCGTCTGTATCATGAATATGACAATGCTGCACCGTTCGTCTTGCCCGGTGATAAAAATAAAGCCGCCCGAAACTGATGCCGCGGCATACCGATTTTCCTGTTAAAGTCTGCACTTTCCCCACTCCCAAAATAAAATGTCACATCTAACACATTTTATGACTATTATAAATCCATTATACGGCAATTTGTTCGGAAAGTAAAGCGCTTTCCGTGAAACTTTCATGAACTTTCTGTTAACTTCCAAAAAATCGGTATAAAAGGATTGCTATTTTTTAGAAAATATATTATACTAAAGATAGAAAGAGAGGGGAAACTCATATGGTACAGTTGGGAAATGACTGGGATGACCTTTTGAAAGGGGAATTTCAGAAAGAGTATTATAAAAAACTCCGGCAGTTTTTAAAATATGAATATCAGCATGCAAGGATTCATCCGGATATGTACGATATTTTTAATGCGTTAAAGTGGACATCCTATCAGGATACCCGGGTGGTGATTTTAGGGCAGGATCCGTATCATGAGGAAAACCAGGCGCACGGACTGGCATTCTCGGTGCAGAAAGGCGTTCCGATTCCGCCGTCGCTTTTGAATATGTATAAAGAGCTGAACCAGGAGCTTGGCTGCTATATTCCGAATAACGGCTATCTGGAAAAATGGGCAAGACAGGGAGTCCTTTTATTAAACACCTCTCTGACCGTCCGGGACGGACAGGCGAATTCACATCGCGGAAAGGGATGGGAAACCTTCACAAGCCGTGTGATTGAGCTTTTGAATGAACGCACAGAACCGGTGATTTTCCTTTTATGGGGCAATAATGCCAAGGAAAAGCAGTCGCTTGTCACCAATCCGCAGCATTATGTATTTACGGCGGCGCATCCGAGTCCGCTTTCTGCTTCGCGCGGATTTTTCGGCTGCGGACATTTCAAAAAGGTGAATGAAATTCTGCAAAAGCCAATCGACTGGCAGATTGAAAATATATAGAGGAATGTGTATGAAAAAATTACTAATCTTAGACAGCAACAGTATCCTAAACCGCGCCTTTTACGGCATCCGGCTTCTGTCCGCAAAGGACGGAACACCAACCAACGCGATTTACGGACTTTTGAATATTTTACTAAAGCTGATGGAGGAGCAGAAGCCGGATTATCTTTGCGCTGCATTTGATCTTTCCGCGCCCACCTTCCGGCATAAAATGTATGATGGCTACAAAGCGCAGAGAAAGCCGATGCCGGACGATCTGAAAGCGCAGATGCCGCTTGCAAAAGAACTTTTTTCAAAAATGAATATTAAGTTATTAGAGCTTTCCGGGTATGAGGCAGACGATATTATCGGAACGGTTTCTGCCATCTGCGAGAATGAGGGAATTGAGTGTCTGATTGCAACGGGCGATAAGGACGATTTGCAGCTTGCATCGGACAAAACAAAAATCATTCTGACGGTGAGCCGGAGCGGCGTGAACGAGACAACTGTTTATGACGATCAGGCGGTATTTGCACGCTATCATGTATCACCGAAAGAATTTATTGATGTAAAAGCGCTGATGGGTGACGCATCGGATAACATTCCGGGAGTTGCCGGAATCGGCGAAAAAACGGCAATGTCACTTGTGGAAAAGCACCACAGCATTGAATATATTTATGAGCATCTTGAGGAAATCGGCGTAAAGGGTGCAATGCTTGAAAAGCTGAAAAAGGGAAAGGATATGGCATATTTAAGCAAGCAGCTTGCCACGATTGACCGTGCTGTACCGATTCCGTTTTCCGCAGAGGAATGCAGACTTTCCGGAACGCTTTCCGAGCATGCCGGAGACGGACTTTATGAATTTCTAAAGCGTTTGGAGTTGAATAGCCTGATCAAGCGGCTTGCTCTTGCACCAACGGAAGAACCGCAGGAAACGGTCGATTTGTTTGACGGCGTGACACTCAAAATGGCAGAGCGCCTTTCAGAATGGGAAACCTGGATTCATGAAATGATTCAAAAAAAAGAGTGTGCAGTTTATTTTACAAAAAAAGGTGAAATCGGACTTGCCGCCGGAAAAATGAGCGTTGGTATCGATTGCGGACGGTTTGGCGAGGACGCGGTATTGGCGGCGCTTTGTCCGCTTTTAGAAAATGAGAATGTCAGAAAAATTATGTTTTCTTCCAAAGATGTCAGGGTTCGTCTTTGGGATAGGGCAAGGATTTTCGGAATCTGTGATGATGTGGAAATCGGCGCGTATTTAGCAGACCCTGCAAAAAATTCCTACACGGTCGGCGGACTGACCGAGGACTATTTCGGAGTGACGCTGAAGCCGCAGGGGCAAAACCAGCTTTCCCTTTTTGACGAGGGGGAAAGCGATCAGGTATGCCGGGAGACTTATGCGGTTTTGCGCCTGCGGGATGAAATTCGGAAAAAGCTTTCAAAAATGGAGCAGTTGCAGCTTTATGAGGAAATTGAACTGCCGCTTTCCGAGGTTTTAGCAGATATGCAGATCCGCGGCGTGAAGATAGACCGCGAGCAGCTTTCTGCATTCGGCGCAGCATTGGGTTCGAGAATTGACGAGATTACACGGGATATTTACCTGCTCTGCGGCGAGGAATTTAACTTAAATTCTCCAAAGCAGCTTGGGGTGATTCTGTTTGAAAAGTTAGGGTTAAAGGCAGGAAAAAAGACGAAAACCGGTTACTCTACGAATGCCGAAACATTAGAGGGACTTTTGGGAGAGCATCCGGTTATTGAACTTTTAATGGAATACCGCCAGCTTTCCAAGCTGAAAAATACCTATTGTGATGGACTGGCGGCAGTGATTGACCCGGCGGACGGCAGAATTCATTCAAACTTTACCCAAACTGTCACGGTTACCGGCAGAATCAGCTCCACCGAACCGAATTTGCAGAATATTCCGGTTCGGACGGCGTTAGGACGTGAACTTCGGAAAATGTTTGTGGCAGACGGAGACGACTATGTATTGGTGGATGCGGACTATTCGCAGATTGAGCTGCGTGTTTTGGCGCATATTGCCGATGATGAGCATATGATCAATGCGTTTTCACACGGAGAGGATATTCATGCAGTGACAGCGGCACAGGTTTTAGGGATTTCGCAATCCGAGGTGACCCCGGAACAGAGAAGCTGGGCAAAGGCGGTCAATTTCGGAATTGTCTATGGAATTGGAGAATACAGTCTGGCAAAGGATTTAAAAATTTCGGTCAGGGAAGCAAGACAGTATATTGCAAATTATCTGGAGAACTACAACGGTGTCCGGAGTTATATGGAGGAAATTAAGAAAAAGGCGGCAGAGGACGGTTATGTTCAGACGCTTTTCCATCGGATTCGGTATATTCCGGAGCTGAAAGCCTCTAATTTTAATGTCCGTGCTTTTGGAGAACGTGTCGCTTTGAATACACCGATCCAGGGAACGGCGGCAGATATTATCAAGCTGGCAATGGTGCGTGTTTATAAGCGGCTTTTAAAGGAACAGATGAAAACAAAGCTGATTTTGCAGATTCACGACGAACTGATTCTGGAAGCGCCCCGGGAGGAAGCGGAAAAGGCAGCAAAAATCCTTTCTGAGGAGATGGAACATGTGGTTGATTTCCGCGTTCCGCTGACGGCAGATTGTCACATTGGCAGGAGTTGGTATGATGCAAAATAAAAAAAGACTTATCGGAATCACCGGCGGCACAGGCTGCGGGAAAAGCGAGGCGGCGCAAGTGATCCGGGAGGCAGGCTATGAGGTTTTGGATGCGGATAAAATCTGCCGGGAGGTCGTCCTGCCGGAAAAGCCGGCTTTGGCAGAAATCCGGCACGTATTTGGTGAGGATGTTATCCTGCCGGATGGCACGCTTGACCGGAAAGGGTTGGGAGCAATCGTATTTTCTGACCCGGAAAAGCTTTCTGTCCTGAATCACATTATGTTTTCCTATGTGATGCAGGAAACGGAGGAGTGCCTGAAAAAGGCGCATGGGGAAATCTGCTTTTTCGACGCGCCGCTGCTCTTGGAATATGGACTGGATCAGCGGTGCAGTGCGGTGATTGCAGTGCTGGCAGACCGGGAAAAAAGGATTGCGCGGATTATGGCGCGTGACGGTCTTTCCAGAGAAAATGCAGTTTCCCGGATAAATTCTCAAAATAAGGACGAGTTTTATCTTGAAAAATCAGATTATGTGGTGTATAATAATAGTACAAAGGACGAATTGTCCGGACAAATTATGAAAATAATCAAGCAATTGAGGGAAATGCCTTGAAAAAAATCAGAGTGTTATCGGGATTTTTAGCGCTTTTGATCATCATTGCCGGATTGCGGTTCGGGTGTATGGCATGCGTTTCGTTTCTATATCCCCTGCGCTATGAGGAAGAAATTCGTCAGAGTGCTGAGGAATACCAGCTGGACCCGTATCTTGTGATGGCGATGGTAAAAACGGAGAGCAATTTTAATCTTCGTGCGCATTCGGGTGTGGCGCGCGGCTTAATGCAGCTGACCGACAGCACCGCACAATGGATTGCGGAAAAGATGGGGATTGAATTTCAGCCGGAGGATGTGGAGAATCCGGCGCTGAATATTCAGATGGGGTGCTACTACCTACGCTATCTTCTGGATTATTACAACAACGAGGATTTAGCGCTGGCAGCATATAATGCCGGCATGGGAAATGTCACCTCCTGGCTTTCGGATGAACGCTACAGCAAGAATCAGAAAGAGCTATCAAAAATTCCGTTTGCGGAAACAGAAAACTATGTTAAAAAAATAGAACGGTTTTACCGGGTATATTCATATTTATATTCAAAATAAGGAGAGATTTTTATGAAAAACACAGTCATTACAATCGGACGGCAGTTTGGCAGCGGCGGAAAGGAGTTTGGGGAAAAGCTTGCAAAGGAGCTTGGAATTTCCTTTTATGATGAGGAGCTTTTATCCATGGCGGCAGAAAAGAGCAATATCGATGAGGATATTTTAAAGCTTGCAGATGAAAAGGCAACGAACAGCCTTTTGTATTCTTTAGTGGTCAGCGGAGGACTTCGGAGCGTTCTGACGCAGGGCGTATGCGATCTTCCGATCAACGACCGTGTATTCTTGGCACAGGCAGAGAGTATTAAGGAACTGGCAAGAAAGGAATCCTGCGTCATTGTAGGACGGTGTGCCGACTATGTTTTGCAGGATGTGGACGTCAACCATGTGGATGTGTTTGTCTATGCGGACATGGACAGCCGTGTTGCGCGGATCAGCAAGCTATATGGCTTAAATCATGCAGAAGCACGCGACCGTATTATCAAAACAGAGAAAAAACGTAAAGCATATTACAATTACTATAGCAACCAGGAATGGGGAAGAATGAGCAACTACAGTCTTTGCATCAATGTCACCGATCTGGGGGTGGACGGAGCAGTCCAGGTTGCAAAGGCATATGCGGAGAATATGAAAAAAGCATAACAAAAAAAGAGGGTATATGACATGTTAGAGATTATCAAAGCGGTTATTCTGGGTATTGTGCAGGGCATTACAGAATGGCTTCCGATTTCCAGCACCGGACATCTGATTTTGGTGGAGCGTTTTTTGCGGCTGAATCAATCGCAGGAGTTTAAGGATTTATTTGTAGTAATCATTCAGTTTGGATCAATTTTAGCGGTTTTGACGCTTTATTTCCACAAGCTGAACCCGTTTTCACCAAAGAAAAGCGTACAGGAAAAACGCAATACCTGGCTGATGTGGTTTAAGGTAATTATAGCAATGCTTCCGGCGGCTGTTGCCGGAGTGCTGCTGGACAATCTGGTAACGAGTACCCTGTCAGTTCCTTTTGTCATTGCACTTGCCTTGATTGTGTATGGTGTCCTGTTCATTCTGATTGAGCGTCAGCATAAAAAGCCGAGAATTTCCTCCATAGATGAAATGAGCTACAAAACAGCATTGCTGATCGGTGTGTTTCAGGTGCTTTCCCTGATTCCGGGAACGTCCCGTTCCGGCTCGACTATCCTGGGCGCAGTGATTTTAGGTACTTCCCGGAGTGTTGCGGCAGAATTTTCGTTCTTTCTTGCGATTCCGGTGATGTTTGGTGCAAGCCTCCTGCGCGGTGTGAAATTTGTAATGGAAAACGGACTTGCTCTGGATGCTGGCGGCGGCTGGATTCTTTTGGTTGGAACGGCAGTTTCCTATCTTGTTTCTCTCTGGGCAATCCGATTCTTGGTCGGATATATCAGAAAGCATGATTTCACCGCATTCGGGTATTACCGGATTGTGTTAGGTATGTTGGTTCTGATCTATTTTGCGATAACAGGCGGCTTGTTTGTACTTTCATAAGGGGAGAGACTGCATGTACGAATGGATCTTCATTGGATGGAATCTGGCAGTGTTTTTTCTGTATGGATGGGATAAACACCGGGCAATATCGGGCGGATGGAGAGTGCCGGAAAATGTACTGCTCGGCACAGCATTCCTCCTGGGCGGCGTTGGCGGTGTGCTGGGAATGATTGTTTGGCATCATAAAACCTCCAAAATGCGCTTCCGTCTGCTTGTTCCTTGTTTCTTTTTACTGACTCTGTCGGTGATGAGATGTTTGGGGGGATGAGCAGTGGCAAAAAAGATTGAAAAGATTGTCAACCAACTAAAAGGAATGATCGAGGAGGTTGCAATTTTAGAGTATGATAAAATTGCATAGAGATTCTTTGTAAATATCACGAAAAAAGGTTGATCTATAAATCAAAAAGGTAATGATAGAATGGAGAAGTTTATGGAATATATTATTAATTTAACGTGGGATGATGATGCAAGTGTGTGGATTGCAACCAGTGATGATATACCAGGTCTTGTATTGGAATCAGGTTCGTTTGATGCTTTGCTGGAACGTATTCGATTTGCTGCACCGGAAATTATTGCATTAAATCACCCAAAGCAGTCTTCATATGTTTTATCTTTTGTATCCAATAGACATGAAAGGATTGCTTTGTGATGGCGGAATATGAGAAAAAAGTGCGAGACATACTTCGTAAGAATCATTGCACATTTTTCCGACATGGAAAGGGTGATCATGATATTTGGTACAGCCCAATCACGGATCGGCATATCACGGTTGACACAAAAATCAAATCGCGGCATACCGCAAATGAGATTATGAAACAGAGCGGTATAGATTATCGATTTCGTTAATGGTTCTTTGTAAATATCACGAAAAAAGGTTGCTTTTTAGGACAGAAAAGCAGCCTTTTTTGTTAGATATAGAAATGTTTTTTGAAATTTCTGAAAAACTGTTGAATTTTCTGCTTTTTTATGTTAAAGTGATACTGGTATTTTTCATAAAAAATTGGAGGTGTATAGGTTGAAAAATATTATTAATTTAAAGGACATTGTTGTGGAGTTTGACGGCGAGAGCATTTTGCAGAATATCAATCTAGATATTCGCGATAAGGAGTTTGTCACGCTTTTGGGTCCGTCCGGATGCGGAAAAACAACCACGCTGCGGATTATCGGCGGTTTTTTGCAACCGAACAGCGGGGATGTTTTGTTTGAGGGAAAGCGGATCAATCAGCTGCCACCCTATCGGCGGAATGTTAATACTGTCTTTCAGCGATATGCGCTGTTTCCGCACTTAAATGTGTACGACAATATTGCCTTTGGATTAAAGGTTCAGAAATTACCGGAAAAGGAAATCAGAAACCGGGTAGGAGAAATGCTGGAATTAGTGAATCTGCGCGGCTTTGAAAAGCGCGGAGTAAACCGTTTATCCGGCGGTCAGCAGCAGCGTGTGGCAATTGCACGCGCACTGGTCAACCGTCCGAAGGTGCTGCTTTTGGACGAGCCTTTGGGCGCTCTGGATTTAAAGCTCCGAAAGGAAATGCAGATTGAATTAAAAAGAATCCAGCAGAGCTTGGAGATTACCTTTGTGTATGTTACCCACGATCAGGAGGAGGCGCTCACAATGAGCGATACTGTTGTGGTGATGAATAAGGGAAATATTCAGCAGATCGGCAGTCCGGTTGATATATATAATGAGCCGATTAATGCCTTTGTGGCAGATTTTATCGGTGAGAGTAATGTTTTAAAGGGTGTTATGCTTCGGGATTTTTTAGTAGAAATCAGCGGACGGCAGTTTGAATGCGTGGACAAAGGCTTTGCTGAGAACGAGGCGGTGGATGTTGTGATCCGTCCGGAGGACGTGCAGTTGATCCCGGCAGCGGATGCGCAGATTTCAGGTGTAGTAGAATCGGTTACCTTTAAGGGTGTACACTACGAAATGCTGATCGACGCATACGATTTCCGCTGGATGGTGCATTCCACCAAAGCGGCGGAACTTGGGTCTACCGTTGGCATGACCTTCGATCCTTACGACATTCATGTTATGCACAAGATGAAAGAGACGGCATTTTAAGGAGGGCGGAGCAATGAAGAGAAAATTAATTGCCGCGCCTTATCTGGTGTGGATGGTTGTATTTATTGTAGTACCGCTTCTGATGGTTGCCTATTTTGCATTTACCGATGATAACGGAGCGTTTACGCTGGAATATGTTTCGGAGGTTGCCAAGTATACCAATATCTTTACGCGCTCTATCTGGCTTGCCGCGATTGCAACGGTGATCTGCCTTTTGATCGCATATCCTTTAGCATACATATTAACCGGCATGGAGCGGAATGTACAGAGTACGATGCTGATGATTGTGATGCTGCCGATGTGGATGAATTTCCTGCTCCGTACCTATGCCTGGATGACGATTTTAGGAAATAACGGAATTTTAAACACGTTCTTAGGCTTTTTCGGATTAGGACCGTATAAGCTTTTAAATACCGAGGGCGCGGTTGTTTTGGGTATGGTTTATAATTATCTTCCCTATATGATTCTGCCGCTCTATTCGGTCATGGTGAAGATTGACAAGAGTCTGATTGAGGCGGGGCAGGATTTAGGCTGCAACAGCATGAAAGTACTTGCGAAAATTATTGTTCCGCTAAGCCTGCCGGGGATTATGTCCGGGATCACGATGGTGTTTGTTCCGGCAATTAGTACTTTTATTATTTCCAGAATGCTGGGCGGTGGCGGAAACCTCTTAATCGGTGACTTGATTGAAATGCAGTTTTTGGGAAATTCCTATAACCCGAATCTGGGCGCTGGAATTTCACTGGTTCTGATGGTGATTATTCTTTTGATCATGACGCTGATGAATCAGTTTGACAACGACGACCGTGTGTTGATTTAAGGGGGTGACAGAATGAAAAAACTTTCAAAATGCTATCTTGCGGCAGTCATGCTCTTTTTGTACCTGCCGATTATCGTGCTGATTATCTTTTCGTTCAACGTCACAAAAAGCCGGAGTGTGTTTTCCGGTTTTACGCTGGACTGGTATGTGAAGCTCTTTCAGAATGAGCTGATCATGACCTCCTTTCGGAATACGATTGTGATTGCGATCTGCGCGTCTGTGCTGGCAACTGCCTTAGGAACAGCGGCGGCAATCGGCATTCAGGCAATGTCTAAGCCGGCAAAAGCGGTGGTGCTGAATGTGACAAATATTCCGATCATTAACCCGGAGATTGTCACCGGTGTATCTCTGATGCTGGTGTTCGTATTCTTTGCGGCGCGGATGAATCTGGAATTTGGATTTACCACACTTTTAATTGCGCATATTACCTTTAACGTGCCTTATGTAATTTTAAATATTATGCCTAAATTCCGGCAGATGAATCCGCATCTTTATGAGGCGGCGCAGGATTTGGGGTGTAATCCGGTGAAAGCATTTTTCAAAGTTGTGCTGCCGGAGATTATGCCTGGAATCGTGTCCGGGTTTTTGATGGCGTTCACGTTCTCGCTGGACGATTTCGTCATCAGCTATTTCACAAGCGGTTCTACCTCGCAGACCCTGCCGATCACGATTTATTCCATGACGCGCAGAAAGGTCAGCCCGGAAATAAACGCACTTTCCACGATTATTTTTGTAGTGGTTGTAATTGTTCTGATCACAAAAAATATTCTGGAGAGACGCGGACAGCGGATTGAAAAGGAGGTGCGCGGATGAAGAAGAAATGGATGCTTGCGCTCTTAGCGCTCCCGATTCTATTCTCTGCCGGCTGCGGCAGTGTGCCGGAGGAGGATGAGGAAGTTGAGGTTCAGACCCTGACCGTGGAGGACCCGGATTATTACACACGCTTTCGCGATGCCGGAATTTCTATTAATGTCTACAACTGGGGTGAATATATTTCGGACGGCAGTGACGAGGGAACGCTGGATGTGAATGCCGAGTTTACCAAGCTGACCGGCATTAAGGTCAATTACAGCACCTATGCCACCAATGAGGAACTGTACGCAAAGCTAAAGGGCGGCGGTGCAAATTATGATGTTGTCATTCCGTCTGATTATATGATCTCCCGGATGATCAAGGAGGACATGCTTTTACCGATTGATTTTTCCAATCTTCCGAATATGCAGTATGTGATGGATAAATTCAAAAATCCGGCATACGATCCTGAGCAGAAATATTCTGCACCCTATACCTGGGGAACGGTGGGTATTATTTACGATAAAACCGCGATTGATCCGACCGATATGGATTGGGATATTCTGTGGGATGAACAGTATGCAGACCGAATTTTAATGTTCGATAATCCGAGGGATGCCTTTGCCATTGCGGAGTCCCTTTTGGGATATTCCTTAAATACGGAAGATCCGGAGGAATTAGAGGCGGCAGCAAGAAAGCTGACCGCACAAAAGCATGTGGTGCAGGCTTATGTCATGGACGAAATTTTTGATAAGATGGGAGCAGGCGAGGCGCTCTTAGCGCCCTATTATGCCGGCGATGCAATCACGCTGATGGATGAATACGATCATTTGGATTTTGCATTCCCAAAAAGCGGCACAAACCTCTTTTTTGACGCGATGTGTATTCCAAAATCTGCCCGTCAAAAGGAAGCGGCAGAAATGTATATCAATTTCATGTTAGAACCGGATATTGCCTATGCAACCACCACCTATATCGGCTATTCCACACCGAATGAGGGTGCATATGAAAAACTTTCGGAGGAGGAGCAGGAGGATGAAATCTCCTATCCGCCGGATGAATTTTTAGAGAATAAGACTATGGTTTTTCAGAATCTTTCGGATGAGGCAAACTTAAAAATGCAAACGCTCTGGACCGAGATGAAGTCCAGTGAGGACGAGGTGCGAAATCAGTGGATTGTGCCGCTGTTTATGCTTGCCTGTGTGCTTTTATCCATCGGAATCCTGATCCGGCGGTATATAAAAAAGAAAAAAGATATTTTTTAGCTTGCATTTTTCCAAAAGTATGGTAAAATAATAGGAGAAGGTTGTCAGTCCCTCGGTCGGCTTACGCTGTCGGAGGGATTGTCATATTAACACAGAAAGGATGTTTTATATGTATTATATTGGAGTCGATTTAGGCGGTACGAACATTGCTGCCGGAGTTGTGGATGAGCAGGGAAAAATCTTAAAGCAAGGCTCTACCCCGACGATGAATGAGCGCCATTATTCCGAAATTGTCCGGGATATGGCAGAGCTTTGCAAAAAAATTACCGAAGAAGCCGGGTTGAGCATGAGCGACATTCAGGGAATCGGAATCGGATGCCCTGGTTCGATTGACAATAAAACCGGTATGGTGGTTTATGCAAATAACCTGAAAATGGATCATACACCGCTTGCGAAGGAACTGAAAAAGTATATTGATCTGCCGGTCAATGTGGAGAATGACGCAAATGCTGCGGCAATGGGTGAGTATGTTGTAAACGGCGGCGGAGTGGATAGCTTTGTGTTCATCACTTTAGGAACTGGCGTCGGAGGCGGCGTTGTTATTAATGGAAAGCTTTATCGCGGCTTTAACGGTGTTGGCGCGGAATTAGGTCATGTCACCTTAGTACATGACGGAATCCCCTGCACCTGCGGCAATCACGGCTGCTGGGAGGCATATGCATCTGTTACGGCTTTGATTCGTCAGACAAAAGAGGCAATGGAAAAGCATCCGGATTCGCTGATGTGCGAGTTTGCAGAAAAGGAAGGCAAAGTGAGCGGAAGAACTGCTTTTGAGGCTGCTAAAAAAGGAGATCCGGCAGCACAGGAGGTTGTGGATCAGTATGTGCGCTATGTAGCAGACGGCTTGGTCGGTGTGGTAAATACATTCCAGCCGGAACGCCTTGTAATCGGTGGCGGTATCAGTAAAGAGGGAGATTACCTCTTAAATCCGATCAAGGAATATGTGAAAAAATACGACTATAATAAGTACATGCCGAGAACAGAGATTTCCATTGCAACCCTGTTTAATGAAGCCGGCATTATCGGTGCTGCTTTGTCGGTGAAATAATCATGTTTGATTATCAGGACAAATTTCATTTAACCAGAGAGCAGAGTCTATTCTTGGCAAAGAAAAAATGGGATGAGAATGTCTATTGCGGCATGCGGATGGAAAACAGAGCGGTAACCTTTCCGCAGACAAAAACCATTTTAGACGGTGTGAATGTGCCGGGAGTACAGTTGGATGATATTCAGGCAATTTTGAATATGAGAGATGTCTGGAGATATCTTCTGGAAACGGTTGATGAACCGGTTACGCTTTCGTATTTGTGCAGTCTGAATGAACAGATTGCAAGAAATGAAGCGCTTCAGTGGGGAAAGCTTCGCACCGGTACAGTAGGAATTTCCGGGACAGACTATGAGCCGCCAATCCCGGAATGGGAGAATACAGAGCGTGAATTAAAAGAGATTATGAATGCACCTGTTTCTTCTACGGAAAAGGCTTTAAATGCTTTTTTGTGGGGAGCGAGAGGTCAGTTTTTCTGGGACGGAAATAAGCGTACCGGCATGACCCTGGCAAATAAAATTCTGATTTCTGCCGGTGCAGGAATTCTGACCATCACCGACCGATGCATGGAACAGTTTAATACTCTGCTGATCCAATACTATACAACCGGAGAGGCAGAACTGCTAAAGCAGTTTATGTATGAAAATACAATTCAAGGGATTCACCTATAAAAAAATCCGACACACCCGATGGGATGTGCCGGATTTTTTATATTGTATAATCTTTTGGTCTCTCACTTCTCAGTCCGAATGAATATAAAATTGCCTCGACGGTTCGCTTGGAGGCATTGCCGTCACCATAGGGGTTTGCGGCATGCGCCATTTTTTTGTAGCTTTCCTCGTGATCTAAAAGATCTCTTGCCATGCGGACGATCATCTCGCGGTCGACTCCGGCAATTTTTACAGTTCCGGCAGCGACTGCCTCGGGGCGTTCGGTTTCCCTGCGAAGTACCAATACCGGCTTTGCAAGCGCCGGCGCCTCCTCCTGGATGCCGCCGGAATCGGTCATAACCAGATAGCTTCTTGCCATGGCATTATGCAGTTCGTCTACATTGACCGGATCAATCAGATGAACGCGCGGTGTATCTCCTAATATCCGGAACACTACCTCGCGGACTGCCGGATTGAGGTGAACCGGGTATACCAGCTCCACATCCGGATAGCTCTCTACAATTTCCTTTAGGGCATTGCAGATGTTTTCCAGCGGCTCGCCGAGATTCTCCCGGCGGTGTGC
The DNA here is from genome assembly GCA_934462945.1 of uncultured Clostridia bacterium. GTDB lineage: Bacteria > Bacillota > Clostridia > UBA1381 > UBA1381 > RQCD01. The sequence continues at coordinate 25,140 of CAKSJF010000026.1, forward strand.
CGTTACTAAAATAACACGTTTATTCTTGTAATCAAGTTCATTTAAAAGCTTTGTCTCAAAATGATAATCTTCCCGGACGGTCGTTTTTAATGCGTCAATGACAGTATTGCCGGTGATAAAGATGTTGTCCGGTGAAATATTCTCTTTTAAAAGGTTTTCCCGATTCTGCACGGTCGGCGAAAAATGCAGATCTGCAATTCTGCCGGTCAGACAGCGGTTCATTTCCTCCGGGAACGGAGAGTATTTATCATAGGTGCGGAGTCCTGCCTCTACATGTCCGACCTTGATTTGATTGTAGAATGCTGCCAATGCACCGACAAAGGTGGTGGAGGTGTCTCCATGCACTAAGACAATGTCCGGCTTGGATTCCTTTAAAACGCCGTCTAATCCCTCTAAAACGCGTGTGGTGATTCCCACAAGGCTCTGACGTTCTTTCATAATATCCAAATCATATTCCGGCTTGATTTTGAAAATCTCCAACACCTGGTCGAGCATTTCACGGTGCTGTGCGGTCACGCAGACCTCCGATTCGATCTCCGGATATTTCCGAAGTTCCAACGCTAAGGGCGCCATTTTAATTGCTTCCGGACGCGTGCCGAAAACGGTCATAACTTTAATTTTTTTCATCTGGTTTCTCCTTTGTTTCCTCATTCTCTCCGGTATTTAGAATCATACCCTCAATCAGAATAAATACCAAAACACATATCAGAATCAGAATGGCGCGGAGCGCGGTGCTCTCTGCCAAAACCACTGCTGTAATTCCCAAAACACCGCTGATGGCATAGAGAATAAAAACAGTCTGCTTTTGCGAAAATCCCATATCAATCAGACGGTGGTGCAGGTGACCGCGGTCTGCCTTCATCGGACTCTGTCCTTTGGAAATTCTCCGAAGCATTGCAAAGACAGCGTCAAAAAGCGGCAAACCGAGAATCAAAAGCGGTACTGCAAAGGATATGATTGCATAGCTTTTGAACACACACTGAATGGACATGGTGGCAAGCAGGAATCCTATAAAGGTGGAGCCGGTGTCGCCCATGAAGATTTTTGCAGGGTTAAAGTTGTAGGGAAGAAAGCCAAAGCATGCGCCCATCAGCGAAATCCCTAAAAGCGCCACCGGATATTCTCCCACGCGAAGTGCAATAAATACTAAGCTGACCGACATGATCGCAGAAACGCCTGCTGCCAGACCGTCTAAGCCGTCAATAAAGTTCACAGCATTTGTAATAAACACAATCCAAAGTATCGTGACCGGAATGGATACCCAGTCGGGAAGAATCCAGTATGGGTTTTCTGAGAGAAAGTTTGGATTGGTTAATACGTCAATTTTCAGATTGCCGCCGATCACAACAATGCAGGCTGCTAAAATCTGAATCAGAAATTTTGGTTTCGCATCTAATGCTTTTATATCGTCCACAACGCCCATTGCCGCAATAATGCCTGCCCCGATAAAGGAGGCAATAATGCGCCGCGAGGGGGCACGGTAAAAGCATAGAACCGCAACGGTAAATCCAAAAATGATTGCAAGTCCGCCCAGACGCGGAATCGGATGGGTGTGCATTCTGCGTCCGTCCTTTGGAATGTCAACCGCCTTTAGCTTAAATGCCCATTTCCGCACCAGAGGTGTGGATGCAAAGCTAAATACAAACGCGACGATAAATGCGCCGATCAAAGAAAAAATATCTTGTCTTATCATCAGTATTTTCCTTTCATAAACACGGCATTAAAGCACAAAGCCGACCTTTTTATAAACTTTTTGGAGCGTTCTTCCTGCGATTTTAGAAGCACGCTCAGCACCCCGGCGGTAGATGTCCTCAAGGTATGCCTTGTCGCCGGACAATTCATCATAACGGGCGCGGATCGGGCGCAGACATTCCACCACAGCCTCTGCGGTGTCTGCCTTAAAGTCGCCGTAGCCTTTTCCCTGGTACTCGGAAACGATCGTATCAATCGGTTTTCCGGTCACAGCGGAGAAGATGGTCAAAAGGTTGTTAATGCCTGCTTTTGTTTCGTCATTTTCACGATATTCAATCACACCCTCACTGTCGGTCACAGCACTTTTGATCTTCTTGGCAATGACATTAAAATCATCCAGAATCGAAATATAGGCTTTCGGATTCGGATCGGATTTGGACATTTTCCTGGTCGGTTCCGTTAAGCTCATCACCTTTGCGCCAGCTTTTGGCAGAAATCCCTCCGGAATCTTAAAGACATCCCCGTAGATTCCGTTAAAACGTCCGGCAATATCGCGTGTGATTTCAATATGCTGCATCTGATCCTTTCCAACCGGCACTAAATCTGCCTGATATAAAAGAATGTCTGCCGCCATTAAAACCGGATAGGTAAAGAGTCCGGCATTGATGTTATCAGCATGCTTTTCCGATTTATCCTTAAACTGCGTCATACGGCTTAATTCGCCCATGTATGTAAAGCAGTCTAAAACCCAGCCAAGCTGTGCGTGCGCCGGTACATGCGACTGAATAAAAATGAGGTTTTCCTCCGGATCAACGCCGCATGCCAGATAAACCTTCAAAAGATCCAGGGTGTGCTTTCTCAGCTCTGCCGGATTCTGACGCACCGTGATGGAGTGCATGTCCATAATGGCATAGCAGCAATGGTAATCATACTGCAAATCCACAAAGTTTTTAATCGCGCCCAGATAATTTCCGAGCGTAATATTTCCGGACGGCTGTACGCCGGATAGAATCACTTTTTTATCTTCCATAATTATTCTCCTACAACTTTTTTCAAAACGTCACCTAAGATTTTAATACCCTTTTCAATCTTTTCCTCCGGCATCATCGAATAGTTCAGACGGAACAGATTCGACGGCGCGGTAATATCGGTGGAGAAGTTATTGCCCGGTACGAATGCAACCTTTGCCTTTAAGCTTTCCTCTAAAATTACGCCGGAATCTGTTTCCTCCGGTGCGGTGCAGAGAACGAAAATCCCACCCTCCGGATGCGTCCAGGTAACGGTTTTCGGGAAATACTGTTCCATGCAGTCAAGCATAAATCTGCATTTTTCGCCGTACAGCTTGCAGGACTTTTTAATGTATTCTTCAATATCATATTTCTTTAAAAATTCTGTTGCCATCATCTGCGTTAAAAGCGGTGTGTGTACGTCGTTCACCTGCTTTGCAACTTCAATTCTGTCCGAGAAAGCCTCGTTGCAGACGGTATATCCTAAACGCATGCCCGGAGAAAGAATCTTGGAAAACGATCCGACATAAATGACGCGTCCCTCAGTATCCATCGACTTGATGGTCGGAACATCCTCGCCGGCAAAACGCAGATCCCCGTAGGGGTTATCCTCAATAATAATGACGTCATACTGCGACGCTAAGGCGAGCAGTCTTTTTCTCTTTTCCAGGCTCATCGTGATACCGGAGGGATTCTGGAAAGTTGGAATGGTGTAGATTAATTTTACCTTTTTTTCCTTTAAAACTTCCTCTAACTTGTCTAAATCCATACCGTCCGACAAAACGGGAATCCCGATCAGGTTTGCGCGGTAGGAACGCAGAGAGTTAAGCGTGCCGACAAAGCTCGGAGCTTCTACCACCACATTTTCTCCGTCATTGATCAAAATTTTAGCTGCAAGGTCAATTCCCTGCTGTGCGCCGGTGGTCACAATAATGCGGTCACCCTCTGAAAATGCAGAAACCTTGTCCACGCGCTTTCTGATCTGTTCAATAAACGGCTTGTAGCCGTCGGTTGTGCCGTATTGGAGCGCACCTGCCGGATTGGTCATTAAGATTTTTCCGGCGATTTTTGACAATTCTTCGCCCGGAAAGAGCGCCGGATCGGGTGAGCCGCCGGCAAGAGAGATAATCTCCGGGTCTGCCATTCTCTTAAACATTTCCCGGATTGCAGATGCCTTTAGCGGCTTAATCCGGTCGGATAAATATTGATTTGAATCGATCATATCAAAAACTTCCTTTCTTATTTCATCTTTGCCCAGGAATCCTTGAGGGCAACGGTTCTGTTAAATATCAGATGCTCCGGGGTGCTGTCGGTGTCGGCACAGAAATATCCCATCCGCAGGAACTGGAAGGTATCTCCCGGCTTTGCAGACTTCAGATTTTCCTCCAGCTTGCAGTTTTCTAAGGTGACTACAGAATCCGGATTTAAGTTTTCTAAAAAGCTTCCGACCTTGCTCTCATCTGACGGGTTTTCCACGTTAAAGAGCCGGTCGTAAAGACGGACGGTTGCGTCAATTGCATGCTTTGCGCTCACCCAGTGGATCGTACCCTTGACCTTTCTTCCGTCCGGTGACTGACCGCCGCGCGTTTCGGGATCGTAGGTACAGTGGATTACGCATACTTTTCCGTTTTCGTCCTTTTCAATGGACTGACAGGTGACATAATAGGCGCTCTTTAAGCGTACCTCTCTGCCAATCGTCATACGGAAATACTTTTTCGGAGCGTCCTCCATAAAGTCATCCTCCTCGATGTAAAGTTCCTTGGAGAAGGTGACGGTTCGTGTTCCTGCCTCCGGATTTTCCGGATTGATTTCTACTTCAATCTGTTCCTCTAAATCCTCCGGATAATTGTCAATGACTAATTTTACCGGGCGGAGTACTGCCATAGCACGCGGTGACTTTTTATTTAAATCCTCGCGGACGCAGTATTCCAAAAGACTAAAGTCAATCACGCTGTTTGCTTTCGCAACACCGATCCGGTCGCAGAAATCGCGGATTGCTTCTGCGGTGTAGCCGCGGCGGCGCATGCCGCAGAGCGTACCCATACGCGGATCGTTCCAGCCGGATACAATGCCGTCCTGTACTAATTTTAAGCACTTTCTTTTACTGGTCAGTGTATAGTTTAAATTCATTCTGGCAAATTCAATCTGCCGGGACGGATGCTCAAAGCCTAATTCGCGTAAGAACCAATCATAAAGCGGTCGGTGATCCTCAAATTCTAAGGAACAGAGCGAGTGTGTTACGCCCTCCACGGTATCGGAAATCGGGTGTGCAAAGTCGTACATGGGGTATACACACCATT
>CAKSJF010000027.1 GCA_934462945.1 uncultured Clostridia bacterium
TTGGTAGTTCTCTTGAATTTTATTGTAGTGTTATCATATGTGTATTCTTTATATGTTCCATCGCTTACATAAGACCAAGCGGCAGGAACCTGAGTTGAAAGTCCAAGAATATTTAATGCAGTATCTCCGCAGGGAACGATGGTCCAGCCAAAGTTTCTCGCCAAAGCTTCTGCTACACGGGAAGGAGACGGAGCGATATATTCTTTCAGAAAGTCGCTATATACAGGCTTATCATATATGCCTCGCATAACTCTTCTGATTACTCCGTCTTCTTCAAGTCTTGAAAGTATAACGCCTACTCTTGAATTCTCAATTACATCTGCAAAATCCACCGTAGTAAATACAGAACCTTCCGGAGAATTCATAATGCGTGTTTTTATGATATTTGCATTGCTTGATACACTCATAATCCACCTCAATAGTTTGATAAAAATATTATACATCGTTTTTATCAAAAAGTCAATTTTTCGATAAAAATATTATATATTATTTTTATCATTTTAATTCAGATATGATTTACTATGTCACTCCTTGCCTTTTTTATGCTTATGCATCATCTGCCATTTGGCGCTCTTTCATTTTACGCCAGCTTAAAAATCCGTAAATGTCGTTGATGAGGAAGGCGACAAAGCAAACAACGACCGAAATATAGCGTGCATCTGTAAGGCTTGCCAAAACCCATAAAACAATCAGGACAACATCATTTGCTGCATACCCTAACGCATAAAACGGGCTTCGTCTGAAAGTAAGGTAAACAGCAACAAAACTCGTCGTGACCGAGATTGTACTCGGTATGATGTTTTCCGTATGAAAGGCATCCAAAACAAAATAAAAAACGACAGTCACCACGACAGTCAATATCCACATGAACACAATTTCTTTTCTGCAAAGAGTGTTTACTTTCACCTCCGCCTTATTGCCGTTATACGGGTTTTTCAGCCACGAGATAAGAGCAAATACCGCCATCGGCATGGTCATTCCGAGATAGGTGAGCATTTCGCCGTAATATGAGAAAGTAAATGAAATAACCCCGTACAGTAAGCTGAAAATAATCATTAAAAATTGTCCGAACGGATTTCCTTTCGCATTAAAGATCAGTGATGTAACGCCGATCAACGACGCTGTCAGCGTCAGATAGTTTTCCCGGTCAAACACGCAAAATGATACCGCGATAAGGATCACGGACGAACACCAAAGCAAAAGTTCACCCTTTGAAAAATAGCTGATAAGTTTTTTTACACTTTTCATCAGAAAACCTCCAAAAAAACAAGCATCCGCATGCACATCTTCTAAGACCTAACGATGTGCAGACGAATGCTCTGCATTCTACTACTCGGTAGCAGTAATATCAATATAAAACTATCTCTTAACCCTTTACTGAGAACAAAAAGTAATGCAATATAACTCGAAAATAATTTATCATTACAGAAATCCTCAGTAACAAGTTTATTTAATTATACATTATTTCAATCAATTTGTCAAGTTTTTTATATAATCCGGATTATTCTTTCTGAAGCTTAATTTGCGGCATTGATGATCAAACCGCAAAAAACTAAATCAACGCTTTGTATATTGCCGCAATGTCATCTCCGCTGACATTTTTGCGTGTATTCGCCGGACTGCCGCTTGCAAGTGCGTCTGATGTCATTTTAGGAATTGCGTCTATGAATTGACTGCGTTTAATTCCATAACCGGATAAGGTTGGAACTTCGCACTTTTTGCAGATTTCAACCAAGCCGTCTATGAACCGGTCTGCTGCCTGTTCGTCACTGTCTGATGCATCTGCCGTGCCGACTGCTCGCGACAGCTCGGCAAACCGTTCCACCGCGCCGTCCTTTGCAAATTCCATACACTGACATAAAAGCATCGCATTAGAAAGTCCGTGCGGCACATGAAACAATGCGCCGATCGGACGGCTCATGCCGTGTACAATAGTAACTGACGAGTTATTAATACAGATTCCTGCCTCCAGCGCCGCAATCGACATTTCACGTCTCGCCGCGTCATTTTCTCCATCTTTGTATGCAGCCGGAAGATTTTTAAAAATCCGCCCTACCGCAGAGATTGCCAGAGCATCAGTCAGCGGCTGTGCCTGTTTGGAAGTATATGCCTCAATCGCATGGGTAAGCGCGTCCAGTCCGGTTGATGCTGTGATGCTTTTAGGAGAGCTTTTCGTGTTTTCATAATCTACAATCGCCAGATCCGGCAGGAGAGACGCTCCCTTTAACAGCATTTTGACATCCGTTTTCGCATCGGTAATAACGGTAAACTTTGTTGCCTCCGAGCCTGTTCCGGCTGTGGTCGGAATGGCTGCCATCGGCGGAAAATCGCCGCTGATTTCCTTTCCCATATAATCGCTGAGCTTTCCGCCGCAGACCAGAAGAACAGCAATTGCCTTAATTGCATCCAACGGACTTCCGCCGCCGATTCCGATCAGAAAATCACAGTTGTTTTCACGATAGACGCGGAGTCCCTCATCAATCATCACGTTGGTCGGCTCGCCGGTAATATCTTTAAAAATAACGCAGTCCAATCCGTTTTCGGAAAGCTTTGATACCAGCATTTTAAAAGCGTCAAGTTCTGAAACAATCCGTCCCGTTACAATGAGCGGTTTTTTGCCCATTGTAACAAGATATTGGACGGAATTTTCGATTGCGCCGCTGCCGGTTATGATTTTTTTCGGAGTCAGAAATTCCTTGCTCATTTTAATTTTCCTCCGCATCTGCCTTTAATACGGCATTCAGCATTACCGTTGCACCCTCGGTGCAATGCTCCACACTCGAAAATTCCGGTTCGCAGTGAGAAAGTCCATCCTTTGACTGCACAAAAATCATAGTGGTCGGCAGCATATAGGATGCAAACTGCGCGTCGTGTCCGGCGCCGGAATGAATATACTGATGCTTGATTCCAGCCTCCTCACAAGCCTCCTTGACATAGCCAACCAGTTTTTTATCCCAGTAAACCGTGTCACGGTTCCAAGCCTTTTCCACCTCGCACCGGCAGCCTGCCCATTCTTTATCGGCACAGCTCTTTACAATTGCAAGTACCTTTTCTAAAACCTCCGGTTTTTCATGCCGGGAATCAAACGAAAAATCAAAGTAATCCGGAACACAGGTATGAACACACGGATGGCATACTACTTCGCCTGTGGTGTAAACCAGATCGTCCACACCAAGCTTATCAATTTCCGTATGCAGATAGTCGAGCGCAAGTGCAGCTGCATAAAATGCATCGCGCCGTTTCGGCATAGGGAACGTGCCGGCATGGGTTGTCTGCCCGTAGAATTTCAGTCTGTAATTAAACATTCCCAAAACGCAGTCTACCACACCGATATCATTTCCGGCATCCTCCAGAATCGGACCTTGCTCAATATGCGTTTCAAACATGTACTGATAACGCTCGGGAGAAAGCCGGTATTTTTTATCCCCCTGAAAACCTGATTTTGCAAGCGCCTCCCCAAAGGTCTTGGTCGGATCGAGAATACTTTTAGATGCCATCATATCCTCATATTTGAATTTTTGACGAATGTCCTCCGGGAGATAGTCATAGCATACTACACCTGAAATCATCATAGCCGGCGGATAGAGAGAACCCTCCTCATTCGTCCAGATCATCGCCGTTAACGGATGCTTATGCGGAATTTTCTTTTCAAAAACGGTTTCCAAAACCTCCATAGCAGACATAACACCTAAGATACCGTCATAGTTGCCGCCGTTTTTTACTGAATCCACATGCGATGCCATTACAATTCTTTTAGCATCCGGATCACTTCCCGGCAGCGTTGCATAAATGTTTGCCACATCATCCACTTCAATTTCCGCACCGATTGCTTTCATTCGTTTCAGAAATTCATTTCTTGCCATAATGGCTTCCGGCGACAGGGAATATCTTGTGATTCCGCCATGACCGGCATCCCCAAATTTACTAAAGGTTTTGATTTTATCTTCCATTCTTTCTTTACTACATGCATACATCATGATCATTCCTTTCTTATTTATTGTTGCTCCGGTATTCTCCAGCAATTTTCCAAAAGCGTTACAATATCCTCATTCGGAACATATGCCACAGGGCATTCCTGCTGATTTTCCAGCTCCAGAATAAAGAGATATTTATCATCCCAGTCCACCAGATATGCCGTTTTAATCTCTGCGCTCAGATTCAGACTTTTCTTTAATTCTTTTTTTCCGCGCGCACAGCCGTATATAATTCCATCCCACGGAGTCTGAAAGCTCAGCTTGCTTTGCAGTTTATATTTCATATGAATTTCCACTGCAAATTCTGTAATCCCCATCGGAATATGGCGCATATCATTTCCGATTGTCCGGAATTTTTCCGGCGTGATATATTCTTTCAGTGAGCTGAATTTCACATTTTTATAGCGTTCAGACATTATGACACCTCCTCAGCCGATCTACAGCCTCTTAATAGATTCCGTTGATCTCTGCAATCACCTCATCGACCTTCTTCATTTCTTCCTTTATCTGCTCCGGCGTAATAATCAGCGGCGGGCAAATGAGAATCATGTTTTCATGCGAATAGGTCATAAAGCCTTTTTCCTTGAGCTTTCCGATAATCGATTTCATAATGCCGGCAGGGTCTTTTCCGTATTCCACAAGCGGAGCTTTGGTTTCTCTGTCCCGCACCAGTTCAATTGCGGAGAATAAGCCGATATACCGCACATCACCGACAATTTCATATTTTTCTTTTAACGCTTCCAGTTCCTCTCCTAAAACCTTACCCGAGGCATTGACGTTTTCGAGGATTTTTGCGTCATCATAATATTTCAGGCAGGCAACACCAGCCGCACATGCAAGCGGATGGCCGCTATAGGTGAGTCCGCAGGAGAGAAGATGGTCATCAAAATACTCTGCAATTTTTTTGCTGACAACCACACCGCCGAGCTGTACATATCCGCAGGTAACGCCCTTGGCAAAGGAGACAATGTCCGGCTTTACATCAAAATTCTCAAACGCAAACATTTTTCCTGTCCGTCCGAAGCCTGCCATGACCTCGTCGCAAATCATCATAATTCCAAACTCATCACAAATTTTCCGGACACCGTTTAAATAACCTTTCGGCGGAATAATCACACCGTTTGAACCTGTGATCGTTTCCATCACAATCGCCGCAACATTCTCAGCGCCCTCATAAATCACCTGTTCACGCAGCTTTGCCACATAATATTCCGCTGCCTCCTCCTCGGATGCAAAGTTGATTTTCTCGCGGTACACATACGGATCAAAAAATTTGACAAACCCCGGTGCGCCCGGCTCTAGTGGGTATCTTCTCGGCTCACCGGTCAGATTTCCTGCGCCGTAGGTAGAGCCGTGATAGCTTCTGTAGCGCGAAAAGACTTTCTGTCTGCCGGTATACATACGCGCAATCTTGACGGCATTTTCATTTGCATCCGCTCCGCCGTTTGTAAAGAATACTTTTCCCATATTCTCCGGCATTCTCTCTATAATCATTTTTGCAAGCTCGCCTCTCGGCTCTGACCCGTATGCAGGAGAGAGGTAACAATACTTTTCTGCCTGCTCCTTAATAGCATCTATGATTTGTCTGTTTCCGTGTCCAACGTTCAGGTTTACCAGCTGAGAGGACATGTCGGTATATCGGTTTCCGTCAAAATCCCACATGTAAATTCCCTCTGCTTTTTCAATCGGAATTGGATTTAAGCCTTTTTGCTTAGACCAGGACTGTAGATTGTAAGTGGTATGGTTTTCTTTGATTTTTAATGCTTTCTCATTCATTTTAAATTCCTCCGTTTTCCTTTTGCAGCGCTTTGATTTTGAAAGCTAACAGCAGCTCTGCTTTCTTTTCTCCTGTCAGCTCAAGATTGAAGATTGATTTAATATTTTTAATTTTCGTATTCACTGTGTTGCGATGGAATCCGTAATGGTCTGCGACTGCCATGACAGAACCGTCGCAAAGCAGGTATTCATACAGTATTTTTGCATAATCTGTTTTATATTCCTGATCATAACGCAGGATTTCTTCCAGCTGCTCTGCGGCAAATTCTTTTAAGATCGTCTGATCCTGTACGCCTAAAAGTAGCTTGTTCACCCCTATTTCGGGATAAAGCGCATAGCCCTGATGCCTGGAAGCTGCCGTTTTTCTTGCCGCCTCCGCTTCGGAAAGTAATTTTGCAACCGATTGATACCCCTTGCGTTCGGAGGAAATTCCCATGGTATAGGGAATATCCTTTTGCTCAGAAATCACATCCAGAGTTTCGGTCAGATTTCGTATCACCGTCTGATTCATATCCTGCCGGATCACCACAATCGTACGATCCAGAATGAACATTGCAGACGGATAATCCTTGGATTTTGCAAGAATACTCCAAAGCTTAATGTGATTTCTGCATTCAAACTCCTCCGTTATATTTTTTTCATCTCGGTAAAACCTCAGGGTAAACACCCGGTATCCAACCGTCTTGCTGAACCCATGCTGTTCCAGAAACGAGCGATACTTTTTCCCCTGCTCCGGTGATAGGATCATGTTTTTAAACGCTTCTGCCGCAGTGGTTTCGATCTTTTCATTCTCGATAATACGCCGGCAGAAATCGTATGTAATATCAATAATATAAACGCTCCACGGCAGCGTGAATAGCGGGAATCCCTCTTTGTTGCAATAATCAATAACCTCTTTCGGAACATCTGCAAGATAAGGACCGATATTTACCACAACACCGGACGCTCCATGCTGTTTTAAACGTCTGACAAACTCTAAGAGCGGATCCTTTCCGACGTGACCGATACCGGTTGTAAACACAAGCTCATTTCCATGCAGAAAATCCGGCACCTGCCGATCCTCCACCATATGCACCCAACGCACCGTATTGGTCATACCGGCTTTTCCGGCAATCAGCTTTAAATTATATTTTGTTTCCGTATCACTGCATAGCTGTTTCAACATAATTGACATCAGAAAGCCCCCTTTCCCTGATCACGTTTTCTTTGGCACTCGTTTGGACGCTCCAATCGCACCAACCGGACAAACCAGAGCGCATAGATGACATCCGACACACCGACTCCCTTTCAAAACCGGTTTTCCGTCCTCCGAAATTGCAATTGCCTGATGTCCGCCGTCCCGGCAGGACAGATAGCATCTTCCGCATCCGATACAGCGTTTTTGATCGAAGATGGGATAGGTAACGGTAGCCCGATCCAGCTTGTCAGGTTCTGTAATATTCTTTAATCCAATTCCGATCATATCCTGCAAACGGGGAATGCCCTTTCTTTTCAGATATGCTTTCAGACCCGAAATCAGATCGTCTATAATTCTATAGCCATACTGCATCACCGCGGTGGTAACCTGTATATTGGAGCACCCCAAGGCAAGAAATTCTGCCGCATCGTGCCAGGTTTCGATTCCGCCGATTCCGCTGAGCGGTACACCCTTTAGCGCCGGACATATTGCCAGATCATAAATAAACCGCAGGGCGATCGGCTTGACTGCTTTTCCGGAATAGCCGGAAACCGATGTTTTTCCGCTCACCGCATGATAAGGCTGCATTGTTTCAAGGTCAAAGCCTGTAATACATTTGATGGTATTGATAGCAGCAATGCCGTCCGCTCCGCCGTTTACCGCTGCAAGCGCCGGAATTTCCATATTTCCGAGATTCGGTGTCATTTTTGCAAGTACCGGAAGATGCGAACCCTTTTTGACGCATTCAGTATAATGCTTTACCAACTCCGGATTTTGTCCGACATCTGAACCCAGTCCCTCACCGACCATCTGCGGACAGCTGAAATTGCACTCGATCAGATCCGCGCCGGCGTCTGTAACCAACCGCGCAAGTTCTGTCCATTCCTCGTCCGTTTCGCCCATAATAGACGCAACAATGACCTTATTCGGAAAGTCTTTCTTCAACCTGCGCAGATCGGAAAGGTTTTCTTCCAGGCTATGATCGGAAATCTGTTCCAGATTTTTAAAACCGATAAACGGAGTTCCCTCTTTTCTGATTGCGTCGAATCGCGGCGAGGTTTCCTCCGGCTTTAAAAAGCCGATCGTTTTGAAAACCGCTCCTGCCCAGCCCATCCGGAATGCATTTGCACACATTTCATAATTTCCGGCAACAATGGACGAGGACAGGAAAAACGGATTTTCACATTTGACGCCCATAAAATCAATTGCAAGACTTGGCTCGTCTGTAGCTTCACAATCAGGAAGCGCCGCCGCAACACTGCGGATTCTGACTGGAAAATCCGGATGAATGCACGCTTTCTCACAACCCCCATCACACCCGGCGCAAAGTTCTGGACGGACTGTTTTTGCTGCACACTCTGTATTCTCAAACCGGACTGCGCGGATCATCCTTGCCGGATCGAACTGCCTGGGGCAAGCCTTTGTACATGCCGCATTCTCACACAGCAGACACCTTGCGGATTCCTCTCGAATATTCATTTTCATCAACTCTTTTCTGATTGTGTTCTTATATTTTATAATTTACATTTTACAAATTTTCCCCAGCCCGCATCTCCTACAAATGCGCCCTTGTCATAGACAAGCTTTCCGCGGGAATAGGTTTGCTCCGGATAACCGTGGAGCTTTATGCCCTCCCAGATGGTGTGGTCACAGTCGGAATGCATTTTATCATTTGTGATGGTAAATTCCGCGTCTGGATTGTAAATGACAATATCCGCATCCTTTCCGATGGCAATACTGCCTTTTTCCCGGCAGCCAAAGATTTTTGCCGGGTTTTCCGAGCAGATTTCCACCGCTTTTTCATAGGTGATCTTCCCCTCATTTGCCGCGGAGAGCATGTAGGGATACATATTTTCAATTCCGGCACAGCCATTCGGGATTTTTGTGAAGTCATCCTTTCCCCAATCCTTTTCATAGGACTGGAACGGACAGTGGTCGGTTGCAATGGTGTCAATATCTCCGCGCCGGATTGCCTCCCAAAGCGCCTGCCTGCTTTCTTCACCTTTCATCGGCGGTGAGCAGACAAAGTTCCTGCCATCCTCACGCTTATATACATCACAGGTAAACTCCAGATACTGCGGACAGGTTTCTGCATAGATTTGATAGCCTGCGTCCTTTGCTTCGGTAACTGCTTTCACACCGTCCTTGTTTGCAAGATGCACGATATATAACGGCGCATCCAAAGCCTTTGCCCACTGAATGGCACGAATATCAGCCTCTGCCTCGACAAATTCCGGACGTGACATATAGTGATACCAGGCGCTTGTTTTTCCCTCACTTAAATACTGTGCAGTGAGCGTATTGACCATTTCGTTGTTTTCCGCATGCACACCGATCAGTGCTCCGCATTCCTTTGCTTTTTTCAAAACCTTGTAAAAAACACCGTCTGTCACACCAAAATCATATACCATAAAAACCTTAAAGGACGGAACACCGAATTTGACTGCATCCTCAATCGAATCCAACAGATCACCGCTGACATCTTTCACCGCTACATGATAGGAATAATCCACAGCCGCAACCGGAGCGCACATCTTATCGCGCCGTTTCACCGCGTCCACCATCGTCTCTCCGAAATCCTGCAAAACAAAGTCGAATACCGTTGTTGTACCGCCGCAGGCTGCCGCTCTTGTTCCGGCGAAATAATCATCTGAGGAAATAGTGCCGCCAAACGGCATGGCAAGGTGTGTATGTGCGTCGATCGCACCGGGAAGCACCAGCTTCCCGGCAGCGTCAACCACCTTTGTACCGTCGTCCGGCGCTATGTCTGCTCCGATTTGCGTAATTTTACCGCCGCAAACAGCAACATCTGCGCAAAACCGTTCCGATCCGTTTACAATCGTTCCGTTTTTTATCAATAAGTCCATAGCGCATCCTCCTTACTTTTTGTAAACCAATACCAACCCTGATCTTTGATAAATTTGTGCAACTTCCAATAAATCCATACCGCCGGAATTTGCAGAAATCAGATTCGATACCCAGGTAACACCAAAATCAACCGTACCGTTGTTGACAGCAGTTGTTTCACCAATATCACCGCCGCCCGAAACAATATCAACATTCAAGCCAACCTCATCATAATAGCCTTTTGCCTTTGCCACAAAATATCCCATAAACTGTGCCTGCGGCAGCCATTTGAGCTGAATCGAAACATCCGTCTTTTCCGGCGCACCGAAATCATTATTTTTTGCTGCCTCCACATAGGAAGTATCGCGAATATCATCTAATGTAAGCGAATCAAGCTTTTCTGCTGCTTTTGCATCATCTAATTTGATATATTTTTTTGCCAGGTCAAGCGTTTGCTGCATTGCCTCCTCATCCATCTTTCCATAGTCGGAAACTGTGTTTCCTTTCGTATCGGTCTGAATCAGTTTTGCAACCTCTTTTGCCATATATTTTTGATGATCGGTAGATACAGACGATCCTGCCTCAAATACAATCTGCGCTGCCTCGTCCGGATTCTCGCACGCATATTCCCAACCCTTTAAGGATGCTGCCAAGAATGCTTTTACGGTGTTCGGATTGTTTTTTGCAAATTCTTTTGTACAGAAAATATTGTCCTCCAGCATTGCAACTCCCTGATCGTTCATATCGATTGTTCCGACCGTGTCGCCATAGCCGTAGCCGCCCTCGTAGTCATTCACAACCAATCCAAGCTCGTTATAGGTCATCGCAGAGGCAAGTGTGATAGAATCATCATCAAATCCGTCCATATCAAACGACTGTACCAGATAATCGGTACTTTTTCCGTATTTTGTGAGCAGAGCCTGAATTTCGTACTCATTTCCCAGTCCCCAGTTTCCAACCTTTCCTGCATCAGCAGCAGAGATAATGCGTTCTTCGTCGGTCATTTCTGTTTTTTTAGCGTCTGTGCTTTCTGTCTGACCTCCGCAGCCGCTGAACATTGACACCGTCAATGCCGTTATGGTAAACATTCCAAATAGTTTTTTTGCTTTCATTTTAATTCCTTCTTTCTTTTAACATAAAATTTATATAAGTGAAAGAAAATCAGCTATGCGCTTTTTTTCTTCAGATATATCCCCTCAATTGCCAGGAGCAGTCCGAACAGAACAATTCCGATCATGCACGCAACTGCAATATATGCCCAGGCTGTGGAATACTGTGCAATCAGAATATTTTCACGAATCTGCCGTCCGACCCCGGCACGGTATTCCGCAAAGTATTCACTGACCAATGCGGTGATCACGCTCGACGGAACGCTGACCTTTAAAGCTGTGAAGATATACGGAATGCTGTTTGGTAATCTTAATTTCATAAATACCGTCTTTTGATTTGCAGCATAGGACTTCATCAAATCCAGCGAGAAAGGTCTTAGCTCCGTTAATCCGCGGTATGCATTAATACTCATAGATGCCATACACATAAGCGTTACTACAATAATTTTTGCAACGGTACTCCGGACAGCAGCGTCCGGCGACACATCCTTTGTCCAGTTCATAATAACCGGCGCCATTGCCACAATCGGAATCGCATTAAAGGCTGAAATGACTGTCAATCCGCCCTTTCCAAACCGCGGGGATACCGTTGCGCCGATTGCGGCGGCATATCCTAACACCGACCCTAATAGCAAGCCAAGCAGAATCACCAGCATAGACGCTCCGACATTCGGCATAATTTTATCCGTGTTATCCGCCACAATGCGGAAAATCCGTGTGGGATACGGTAAGATGTATTCATCCGTTTTTAACAGCCTGTGCAGAGCTCCTGTTTGCCACATACCAACGATAATCACCCCGAATATGAGCGGATAAAGAATGGATGTGACCGATTCAAAACGTTTTTTTGTCATACAAATCACTCCTTTTCCGACTTTGATTTTCTTTGATAAGGACACAGCACTGATTCTAACAGTCCCATCACAGAAAAGCTTAGAATGCCGATTATCGCGCTGAAAAATACAATCTGCCAGAACACATATCGTGTCATAGCGCCCTTTAATGCCTGCGATAACAGACATCCAAGTCCGATTCCTCCCTGCAGCGTATCCACCAGAATGGATGCCGTAATTGCCATAGGCGCTGAAATTTTCAGTCCGGTGAAGAAATACGGAATGCATGCAGGAATCATCGTTTTGATATATATCTGCAATCGATTCGCCGCATAGGAATACATCAGCTCATGCTTTTCCCTGCTAACCGACTGAAAGCCTGCCAACGTGTTGGTTGCAACCGGATAAAATGTCAGGATGGCTGCAATCACCACACGGCTCTTTGTAATATCTCCGGTAATCGCGTTGATAATCGGCGCCATACCCAGAATCGGGATCATCTGTATGAGCATCAAATACGGAAAAGCGATCTTTTCAATCGGTTTCCACAGGC
The DNA here is from genome assembly GCA_934462945.1 of uncultured Clostridia bacterium. Taxonomy (GTDB): domain Bacteria; phylum Bacillota; class Clostridia; order UBA1381; family UBA1381; genus RQCD01. The sequence continues at coordinate 12,270 of CAKSJF010000027.1, forward strand.
TCATCAAAAGCGCCAGTACAAATCCGCAGCCGATTCCGATGATGTACCCGATTCCTGCCCGGGAAAGGGTTGCTGCTGCATTCGTCATCACCATTTGTAGGGCAGTTTGTCCGCCATTAATGGTTTTACTGCTGAAAACAGATTCAAGAATTCCCCAAAGGTGCGGCAGGATATTTTCAGGCGTTCTCTTAGTTGCGGCAACAATAAAGGCAAATACCTCCCAAACTGCTATGAGCAGCACGCCCCACAGAATTGTCATAAAATATTTTTGTTCGGTTAATCGTTTGATCCCCTTCATAGGTTTCACCTCCCGTTATACTCCCTCAAAGCTGTTTCTTACCCTTGCTACCAGCTCTGTAAACTCCGGTGTGCTTTTCATCTCCATCGTTCTCGGACGGGGCAGGTTAATATCTACCACTGCCGACAGTCTGCCGGGATGCGGAGAAAGCACACACACCTTATCGGATAAGAAAACCGATTCCTGAATATTATGCGTTACAAACACAATGGTTTTATTGGTTTTTCGCCAGATTTTCAAAAGATCGACATGCAGCTTTTCTCTTGTAAATTCATCCAATGCTGAAAACGGCTCATCCATCAAAAGGATTTCCGGCTGAATCGCAAGCGCTCTTGCAATTCCGACCCTCTGCTGCATACCGCCTGACAACTGATGCGGATAATGATTTGCAAATTCAGTCAGTCCGACAAGCTCCAACATTTTTTCAGCACGGTCGATTTGCTCTTTGAGCGGAACATGCATAATCTCAAGTGGCAGCATGATATTTTTCATAACCGTCCGCCATTCGTAAAGCACCGCACTTTGGAATACAATTCCGTATCTCCTCTTGAGTCTTGCATCATGCGGACTTTCACCGGATATCTGAATTTCCCCGGACGAGGGGGTGAGCAGATCGGCAATGATTCGGAGAAGTGTTGTCTTGCCGCATCCGGACGGACCTACCAGCGAAACAAATTCGCCTTTTTCTATATCAAGCGTAACACCGGTCAGAGCCGTTACATCTCTGCCGTCATTTGTGCGGTAGACCATTCCTATGTCCTTTAACATAATTTCTGTATTATGAATCGCCGTCATATATAACACTTCCTTTTTGATATAAAATAAAGCGGCAGACAAAGCCGTCCAACCCGAGACGCCTTTGTCTGCCGCTTTTCTTTTTCAAGAATGATTATGGTTATATTATAAATCGCTCATTGAAAAATGTCAATATGTATTTTTTAATTTGTTGTTTCGACACAAAAACTCGTTTCCTCATATGTGCCAAAGCACATACAGGACAGGCGCACCATCCGAAACACGCGGACAGCGCGCCTTCATCTTTGATTTACGGTTTTGTAATCAGAACGGTTTGTTCTGTTTCATTCCATTCCACGCTTGCGCCGAGTTGTTCAGCAACAAAGCGGGTTGGAGTATAGGTGCGGTCATTTTCAATCATTGCCGGAGCGTCCAGCGGAAGCTGTTCTCCGTTCACACTCGCATACTCCCTGTTGATTCTGATTTCTATCGTAACCGTTTCACCGGTTTTCAGATGTGTTCCGCGGATGGTGACTGTTCTGTTTTCGTCATCCCAGAAAACCTCCGCGCCCAGCTGTTCTGCCACAAAACGTGCCGGGAGCATGGTCCGGTCGTTTCGGATGATCGGTGCAACATCATTTTGAACCGTTTTTCCAAAAACAATCGCTTCCTTTTCTCCGATCTTCAAAACAATCTGATTTTCCTGCTCCTCTTTCCAGGCAGCATAAAGTGTAAAGCTATTGATCACTTTTTGGGTAAAATCATATGGCTTTTCCAATGCCGGATCGGTATACCAGCCCGCAAAGGTATATCCCTCCCGGATTGGCTCTGCCGGCTCTTTTACCGTGTTATTTTTAGTGACCGTCTGGCTTTCTACTCTGTTTCCGCCATTTGACTCAAACGAAACAGTATAGCTGACCGTTCCGGCAGAACCGCCGCCGAGGCTGCCGCCGGTAGCATAGGTTTCCACAGCAGCATTCAGCCGTACAGATGTATAATTTGAATCGTCCGGCGTGAAGATCATTTCCTCGCTTGCGTCCGCACGCAGGATTTTCGTATCATCAACCCAGGCAAAGCTGCCGGAAAGAACCGTTGTGCCGTCCACTCCGAAAAACTCACCACCTGTAATATTCGCCTGTGCAAGTGCGCTCCCGCGGCGAAGTTTTGCTGTTGTCAATTTATTTGGATTTTCCTTTGGCTCTGCCGGTAAAAGGTTAAATTCCAGCGTTTTTTCTCCGGTAAAGTTTCCGTTTCCGGTCACCTTTAAGAGATAATTTCCATCCGTTTTCACATTGGTCGCTTTGTTGTCCGTGACATCATAGGTAAGTGCAAAGCCATCCAAAGTGACATTGACATGCTGTTCCTGCTCTGTACCGTTATAGGTGAGCGTGCCGTCTAAGGCAAGCACAGCGTCGGTAATTTCTTTTTGCGCAATAGTTACCTCAAAACTCTCCGGATCAGAATTTTTATGGTTCTGATCTCCGACAATCCGGTACCAGACAGGATAGGTCTTTGCGTCCGTTCCCTTTGGAATATCCGCAGAAAAGCTGATTCCGTCCAGACTGTATTCCAGTGTTCCGTCAGCAGTTGTTCCTGCATCAATCAGCTCCTGCTCCTGTCCGCTGTAGATCAGATTTGCTTTTCCAGTCGGCGCTGTTTTGATGCTTGGTGCTGCCGGACTGATTGTAAACGGAATTTCAACTGTCTGCGCAAGCGTGCAGTTTCCGGAATCGACATTAGAGACAATTGCATAGGCTGTTCCTGCATTCCGGTTATTGCGATAGGACACCTGATAGTTTCCGTCCGGCAAAAAGGTGTTGCCTCGATTATCTGTTGCGCTGACCTCCGGTCTTTTTTCGTTCCCGTCATAAGTAAACTCTGTTTGACTGAGCGTGAAATCAAGCGGTCCGTCGTAGGGTCTGACTGCATAAGAATGCGTCACAGTTCCTGCAAAATGCCCCACACCCTGAATGGAAACCGTTTTTTCTCCAACACTAGTCTTATCCTGGGGATAATTTACGGTATAATCTGTGTTCTCGGTCAGGATTGTTTCACCGAACATCACCTGCACGCCCGGCACATCTGCCTTTCCGCTATACAGCAGATACTCCGGTGTAACCGAAACCCGGATATCCGGATTATTTTCTATGTTGATCGGCACAACCGCAACCGTGACAGTTGTTTTCACCGTTTCGTAATCCTCCGGATTTTCCGGGGTGAATACGAGTGTGTAATTCTTCGCGTCGGAAACTTCTTTAGGTGCATCCCCCTCCCAGCTCCAGCTGCCGGCAACCGGCTGAGTGTTGCAGGTTGCCGTAACGTTCATGGCACTTGGCAGAATATCCTCTCCGGTGTACACAAAGTCATAGGACGGCTGATACGAAATAACCGGGGTATACCGCTCCACAAACCGAACTGTAAAGCGCACACGGTCTTCATTATTCCAGCCAGTTTCCCCCGTCCGGGAAATATAATTCTTATCCGCTGACTCTACCGTAATCCATGCGACAAAGCGGTTATACTCTGTGGAAAGAATCTCCTTCGGTAGTTCCTTTTTCAGCCGTAAGCGTATCTTCTTATTTTCGGTATCAAGTCTATACAGCTGAATGTATTCATTCCGATTGTTTGGGTCCGGAAACAAAAAAGTAACACCGTCCCAGCCTATCGTACAGGTATGATCCGCGCCGCTGCCAAATACCGAAATATCATATTCCTTCGGATGATCCTCCGGCGAGACGTCGTTATATTTTAAATAAACCGTTGCATTTTCACAGTTCGGAAGCTTTGCCGGCTCAATGTACCCATACACCAATTTTAAATCCGGATGAATATCATAGTGCCGATCTGCCGCAGAGCCGGGAACAAGTGAAAGTTCTCCGCTCACCTTCTTGCGTTCCCATCGGGAAGGTCCGACATCTACCTCCTCATACCGTAAGGGCGTGATGGTATACTCATCCTCCGGGATGCTGATAAGATTATGCAACTGATCATAACGATCAAAAAAGGTAACACTTTCCACCTCTGCGGCATCTTTGAGTCCGTTATAAAATTTTGTTTTGCAGATGATTTTATAACCAATCTCCATTTTTTTGATCTGTACCGAAACAAATTCCGGACTTGTGTCCTGATAGCCTGCACTTCCGACAACTTTATACCAAACCGTGTAATCCTGCACCTCTGTTCCTTTCGGAATTTCCGGCGAATAATTCTGTCCGTCCAGGCTATAATAGATCGTTCCTCCGTCAGCAGTGCCGGCATCGAGCAGTTTCTGCGGTTCACCGTTATAGGCAAGATTCCGCGCAGTCGGCGGATTGGTGATCGCCGAACGATTCTTGAACGCAACACGAACATTCATGAGTAATTTTCCCTGCATTGCAGCAGAATCGTCTGCAAGCCATATATAGTCCGACCCGTTTTTCATCATGAAACCGTATTCTTTGGAAAACAGCAGGTCGCTGAGCTTTCCATTTTCTGACCGAAGCTCAATGATTTCAAAGTTCACTCCGTTATAAAAATCTGCCGCACCTCCGTCCAAAACAATCAGACTTCCTATTTCAGCGTCGCCTGCAAGTATAGCCTTTCCTCCTGCGCCGATCGTGACATCGCCGATATAGCCAAAGCTGTTGAACGAAAGGGTACTTCCGCTGCCCACCAAAAGCGCCGCATACGGCTCAAAAAATAATTTATTATTCATAAATGTACAAAAAATAATTTTCTGATCTATCATTGTAATTGTCTGATCGACCGTAATATTACGAAGCAGTCTTACATAATACCAGTCAGATGACTTCGGCACACTCTCAATTGCTTTTTGCAGACTGTCATAATAGGTTACATTCTGTTTAAATTCCTGATCCAGACTCACCTCTGCAACCAAGTCCACACCACATTCTGAACACTTCAAACTGCTCCCTCTTGCAGGATGCGTACATTCAGACATCACCTGCATTTCCTCCGCCATAGAAACCGGCAGAACGGAAAACAGCATCACTGCCGATAACAGCAGAGACATCAGCATCCATTTCTTTTTCTTCATAAAATTACCCCCTTGAAGCATAAATTTTTTGTCCGGCTGATTCTTTCTCCAAACCGGCAACAAAAAAGTGCGCCCACTCTCAGAATGATAAAAGGTGAACACACATCGAAATTTTATGAAATTTTGAAAAAAGGGCATACCTATGCCGTATCGGGACGTGCGGAGGTACTGTAAAGCAGTTCATAAGCTCTGATCCTTTCTTTCCAAAATTTCTTCTGGTTTTATTGTATCATATATTTTTTGGTTTGTCAACCATTATAATTATTTTAAAAAATAAAATTTTTTTCAAAAAAATGCTTGACAAACCGGAAAGTTTGTGCTAAGATAAATAACATAAATCCGATGATAAGAAATAGTAGCATAGGATATGGAAGCAGGAGCGAGCCGTCGTTGGTGGGAGGTACGGTGCTTACAGCCTTTGTGAATGGGTCTTTGAGGGGCAGCGGCAAACGGACATTGTCTTAGTAGCGGCTGACGCAGTCGCAGCGTGATAGGCGTAGGATATGAAGTCGTAAACGACCGTATCCGTAATGAAGAAAGCAATTGCTTTGAAGCAGGGTGGCACCACGATCTTTGGATTCGTCCCGGCAGTAAATTCATAGTTTATGAATTTGCTGCCGGTTTTTGTTTTCAAAAATCGTAAATTTACTGTGGATTTTCATGATACTTTCAGACTGCAAACAAACAAAAATAAAACAGGAATGAAAAAAGGAGAGAAACATCATGAAAAATCAAATCAAAAAAGGAATCTTTACCACAGTAACCGCATTGGCATTGCTCTTTACCGCATCCTGCGGCGGCACAAAAACTGCCGGCACAGACGAGAAAAAAGTCTATAAAATCGGCGTGACACAGTTTGCAGATCATCCGTCCTTAGATAACTGCCGTGAGGGCTTTATCTCCGGCTTAGAGAAAAACGGATTTACAGACGGTGAAAATATTGAGATCGAATACAAGTCGGCACAGTCCGACATGGCAATGGCAAAGCAGATTGCAGAAAAATTTGCCGCTGATAAAAAGGATTTAGTCTGCGGTATTGCAACTCCGTCGGCACAGAGCTTATATGCATCCTGCCAGAGCGCAAAAATCCCGGTCATCTTTAATGCAATTTCCGATCCGGTTAGCGCAAAGCTTGCCGTATCCGAAACAGAGAATATGGACGGTGTAACCGGTGTTTCCGACCGGCTGCCGGTGAAAGAACAAGTAGAACTGATCCGCAAGATTCTTCCGAACGCAAAGAAAATCGGTATTCTTTACACCGTCAGCGAAGCAAACTCCGTCAGCACCGTAAAAACTTATCAGGAACTTGCAGGCGAGTACGGTTTTGAAATTGTAGACCGCGGTATCTCAAAGCAGGCAGAGGTAACACAGGCAGCAGACGTTCTTTTAAATGAGGTTGATTGCCTGAGCAACTTAACTGACAACACCGTTGTTGCCGCTTTAGGTGTGGTACTGGAAAAGGCAAATGCGAAAAATATTCCGGTATTCGGTTCAGAAGAAGAACAAGTGAAAAACGGTTGTATCGCATGCTGCGGACTGGATTACTTCAAGCTGGGCGAGCAGACTGGAGAAATTGCAGCACGTGTATTAAACGGCGAGGACATTAACACGATCCACTTTGAAACAGTAAAAGAAAGCTCTGTATTTACCAATGCCGAGGTTGCTCAGAAATTAGGTATTACACTGCCGGCAGATCTTTAAAATAAGAAAGGTTTTACGAATATGTTTGGAATTATCACAGGAATTTTAGAACAAGGACTGATTTTCGGAATTATGGCGCTGGGCGTCTATATCACCGTTAACATTCTGGACTTTCCGGATCTTTCCGTGGACGGCACCTTCCCTTTGGGAGGTGCTGTTGCTGCGTGTCTGATTCTCCGGGGAGTGAATCCATGGCTTGCGCTTGTATGCGCATTTGTCTGCGGTTGCCTTGCCGGGATGCTGACAGGCTTTTTCCATGTAAAGCTGAAAATTCCGGATCTGCTTTCCGGTATTCTGACAATGACTGCGCTCTATTCCATCAACTATCGGATCGCCGGCGCACCAAACGCGTTCTTTATGGGTGAGCCGACCATTTTTAACTCCATTCCGTTCCCGGAACAAATCGCGCCCTATTCCTCCCTGATTCTGATGATTGGGATTGTGATTGTGGTAAAGCTTGCTTTGGATTTATACTTGAAAACAAAATCCGGCTTTCTGCTCCGGAGCGTGGGCGACAATCCGGATCTTGTGGTAACATTGGCACAGAATCCGGGCAAGGTCAAGGTGATCGGACTTGCGATTTCAAACGGTCTTGTCTGTACGGCAGGCTGCATCAATGCGATGAAAAATGTACAATTTGATATTTCAGGCGGAACCGGAACACTGGTAATGGGTTTGGCTGCCGTGATGATCGGTACCTCCCTGTTTTCAAAAATCCGGTTTATGAAGGTAACCACAGCGGTGCTTTTGGGAATGATTCTCTATAAGGCATGTATTGTCGCTGCAATCAGTTCAGGACTGCAATCCTCTGATATGAATTTAGTGATTACAGTTCTCTTTGTCATCACACTTTTAATCCGCCGCTTTGGCGCGGGAAAGGAGTAAAAACATGCTGGAGCTTAGAAATATCAAAAAAACATTTAACACCGGAACAATTGATGAAAAAATACTCTTTGACGGCTTTTCCTTTCAGATGAAGCCGGGCGAGTTTGTTTCGGTGATCGGCAGCAACGGATCGGGAAAAACGACCATGCTCAATATCATCTCCGGCGACACGCTCCCGGACGGCGGCAGCGTCTTTTTAGACGGCGAGGAAATCACGCGGCAGAAAAATTTTCGCCGTGCGAAAAAAATTGCACGCGTTTTTCAAAACCCGGCAATGGGGACTTGCCCGTCTATGACAGTGTTTGAAAATCTTTCGGTGTTTGATAACAAGCTAAAGCCATATAACCTGACCATGGGACTCAACAAGGCGCGCAAAAGCTATTATCAGGAACAGCTGAAAATCCTCGGCATGGGTTTAGAAGATCGGCTGAATGTGAAAGCAGGCGCGCTCTCCGGCGGTCAGCGACAGGCGCTGGCGCTTGTGATGGCAACGCTGGTAAAACCGGACTTGTTATTGCTGGATGAACACACCGCCGCGCTCGATCCGAAATCCTCCGACATTGTAATGGAGCTGACCGACCGTGTGATCCGGGAAAAGGGCATCACGGCGCTGATGATCACGCACAATTTAAAATATGCCTTAGATTACACCAGCCGCTTTATCATGCTGCACGAGGGAAATATCGTGTTAGAAAAAAGCGGACATGAAAAGGCGCAAATGACTGCGGATGAGATTTTAGAAACATTTCACCGCCTGCAAATTATCGGCGAATAAACCGTTTGAAAATACTGTAAAAAATCCTGCTTTTTTAGACTTGAAATCTCCTTTCGGTTATGGTAAAATACCGAAAAAGGATGTGATTTTTATGTTGAAACATTGGAATGTATGCGGCAGCGTTTCTTCGGCAGGAGAGAAAAACCGCCGGCTTGGAATCGGTCTGGAAAAGCTTGACCGAAATTTATACAACCCCGACTCTGTTTTTCCCGAGATCAGGGCGCTTGGCGTTTCGTGGGTTCGGATTCAGTCCGGCTGGATGCGCACAGAAAAGGAAAAAGGCATTTATGACTTTTCTTGGCTGGATCATATTGTTGACTCGCTGATTGCACAAGGCGTCACCCCCTGGATGTGCCTTTGCTACGGCAATCCGATCTACAGCGAGGAGGCAAAAAACGTCAACGGAGCAATCGGCGTTCCGCCCATCTTTACCACAGAAGAAAAAATCGGCTGGAAAAATTACGTGCAAAAAACAGCAGAGCATTTTTCCGGGCGAATCCGCCATTGGGAGGTATGGAACGAGCCGGACTGCGGCTGCTGGCGGCACGGTCCGAATCCGATTGAATACGGAGAATTTGTAACCGCAACCGGGCGCACGCTAAAGGCTGTCAATCCGGAAAATCAGGTATTTGCAGGATCGCTCACTTTCGGTCGGCTTGACTATCTCTCTCAAATGCTTTCCACAGGATGCTGGAAATATATTGACGCCATTACTTATCATAATTATAAGGCGCGGCATTTTGAGGACGATATTTTGGGACTTGTACAGGATATGAAAGCGTTAGTGGATACTTATGATCCGCATATCGCCATCATCCAGGGCGAGCATGGCGCACCCTCACGCGGAGACGGCAGGGGCGGTCTTTCCAATTTTAGCTGGACAGAAGAAAAGCAGGCAAAGTATCTGTCCCGTGCGATTCTGACCGATCTGATGAGCGGTGTGGAATTTGCGTCCTATTTTACGATGGTGGATATTTTTGAAAATTTAGAGGGCGAATTTGTGGAGATCAACGAGTCCAATTACGGCTTTTACGGTCTGCTCCGCGAGGGCTTTGAAAACGGAAAGCCAAGCGGAGTGTATACAAAAAAACCCTCCTATCGCGCCGTACAAACCCTCGCCTCCCTGCTTTCCGGAGACGTCGAAAAAACAAATGCCCCCATCCGCTTTGCCTATCCGGAGCATGCGTCGGACATCTGGCAGGATGTGGACAACGCATACTACATTCAAAACGACTGCCGTACCATTTTCCAGAGCTTTTGCCGGGAAAACGGGAGCGTCGGCTTTGTATACTGGAAAGCAACCGACATTATTAACATGACCTATTCCTCCGAAGTAACAGTAGAAGCCTATCGGCTGCCGCAAGAGGTTCATTTAATCAATTGTCTGACCGGAGATATTTATGATATCCCGTCCGACAAAACCGAACTTCGTGCAGACGGTCGCCTGCTGCTGAAAAATCTGCCGATTTATGACTATCCGCTGATGGTCACATTCGGAAATTTTACGAAATGAGGTAACCTTATGAAAAACGAAATTCTAATCCCTGCATCCAATGAAAACGCAACCGTACTCTTTCGGGACGCACTCAAAAAATGCGTTGCCGGAAAGGAAAATGTGATCCGTTTTGAAAACTCGGTTTATCACTTTTCCAGAGAGGGTGCATATTGCGGTATGTTTTATCCGATTTATAATCAAAAGAGTGAGAAGTATGTGAACTTTCCGCTCTTTGGGGTTGAGAATCTCACGATTGACGGAAACGGTGCAACCTTTCTGTTTGAGGATCGCGTTTATCCTTTTATTGCACAGAATGCAAAAAATTTAAGCTTTCAGAATTTCACCGTGGACTTTTCCTTTCCGCGCTATTGTAACACCAGGGTGGAGCATGCAGATGAAAACGGCTTTTCACTCCGGATATTGCAGGATGATCTGGATTGCTGGGTGAATGAAAAGGGAAATGTGGTGTTCCGCTCCGGTTCAGATTTCATGAGCACAGGAAAGAAAAAATACTTTTTACAGAGTAATAAAGACCACTGCTACCTGATCACCGGTGAAACAAATGCGGATGTTTCTTATCTTGCGGCAAAATTAGTAACCGCAGATGCCGCAAAGGACGGCAGCCTGCTCTCCTTTACCTACACCACAGAGGAGCGACTGATCTGCGAGCCCGGAGATTGGCTCACGCTAAGCTTTGACGAGGATCGGGAAAACTCGGTATTCTTTTTAGAGGAATGCAAAAATGTACGCTTTGATCATGTTTCGATCATCCGCGGCGCCGGGTTTGGAATCTTAGCACAGCTTTCCGACAATATCACAATTGAAAACTGCGTGATGGCAATTCCGGAAAACCGCAAAAAGTCCGAACGAATTTCGATTACCGCCGATCTCATTCATATGGCGCACTGCACAGGTACCATCCGAATTGAAAACAACCGCCTGGAGGATTGCTTAGACGACGCAATCAACATCCACGGGCAGTATATGCGGATGAAAAAATTTCTTTCTGCGGATCGGGTAGAATTAGAGTTCTGCCATCCGACCCATGGCTGCCGGAAACTGTATGAACCGGGAGATCGCCTGGTTGTGTCCGATCCGGAAAGCTTTTTAGAAAAGACACAGCTGATTGTCCGGTCGGTCAATACGGAAATTGACGGGAAAAATATTAAAATGCAGCTGCAATTTACCGAGAACCTGCCAGAATGTGTTTCCCCGGGGGATCTTTTGGAAAATCCGGAATGTATGCCGGTCATTCTGATTCGCAACAACCGGATTCTGCGCTGTCCGCACATCCGCCTGTCCTCCTCCCGCTATATGGAGGTTTCCGGAAACCAGTTAGAACTTACCTGCTGCGGTGTTTATATTTCGGATCTGGAGGAATACTGGTTTGAATCCGGCAGAGTCAAAAATGTGCTGATTGAGAAAAACCACTTCCTCGATTCCTCCGCCGCCGGTCTTGCAGATGGAGTTACCATGGAGCATTCCACCGGTAACTGTGAGGAATATTATCACGAAAATATCACCATCCGGGATAATGTGTTTGAGCTGAAAAACGGTACTACCATCCACGCAAAAAACGTAGACGGTCTGACGCTCCAAAATAACACCTTCCTGTCCGGAAAACCTGTGGAGATCATTAACTGTAAAAATATAATCAGGTGATTTTATGACTTATGAAGAATTTGTAAGAAACCGCATCACACAGTTGCGGATTCGAAAAGGAATATCGGAATATCAGCTAAGCTATGATTTAGGGCATAGCCGCGGATATATTTATAATATCTCCTCCGGCAAATCCCTTCCGCCGCTTACGGAATTATTTGCAATTTGTGATTACTTTGGAATTACACCCTGTGAATTTTTTGACGATTCAGAGCAACATCCGGAACTGATTCAAAAAGCAATTGAAGGCTTAAAATCGCTGAATGAACAGGATCTTCTGATGATTCTGAACCATATTGAGCGGTTAAAGCAATCATAAAAAAATATCGCAGCCATTGAATCAATGAACCCATTATGTACATTTAATGAATGGATCAAATAAAATGTGATACTGTTTAAAGACAAACTGTTTACAGGCATAGACGACCATATTTGCGAAAAACGCATAAAGCACGACCGACGGAGTACACCAGCATTCCGTCGGTCGCGCTTTATATATTTTGCACTCTTTTATTTTATGAACCCCTTGATCACAATGACGGTTTCCACTGAAACTGTTCCAAATCCACCTGATATTCCGGATTGATCAAAACCCCCTCCTGTTCCAACAGCGATTTCTGCACATCCATACCGCCGAATGCAAATGCCGGGGCAAGTCCTCCGAAGCGGTTGACCACGCGATGGCACGGAATTACGCCTGGCATGGGATTGGCATGGAGTGCATATCCAACAGCGCGTGCCGCCCTCGGCGAGCCACAGAGCGCGGCAATCTGCCCATATGTTGCCACCTTTCCTTTCGGAATCCTTAAAACCTGTTCATACACTAAATCATAAAAGCTCATAGATTTCTTCCTTTCAAAAAAGAACTGCAAAAGCACAGAATGATCTGAATTTTTGCAGTTCCTTTGGGGGTAAAATGTATTTTGTGAGGTATATTTACAGTTTACCCGATTTCCGATTTTTTATACCAGCTGATCAATAATTTCCTGTGCAAACTGCCGCAGGGCATATTTCCCGTCCTGATCATCAAGGGAAATACTATAGGAATATACATCCTGCTCTGTTTCTACTGCAAAGGTGACATAAAGGAGCTTTTGCGTTTTGCGCAGTTCTACCATAGAACCGTGATAGATGTATTCCTCTAACTTTTCTGAATCTGCAATACCGGACGGATCAAAATCTCCGATTGCTGCACGCACCACAACCGTGTTTGAATTTTCGTCCCGGTTATAGGTTGCCTCTCCGATTTCCTCATTGATCATTCTTCTTGAAACAAGCACATTCCGCGCCTGATCCTTTAATTCTTTCATAGAAAAACCGAGATCCCGATCCAGTGCGCCGGCATTGGTATAATCCTTGATCTGCTTCGTTTCCACCACACCGGAGGAGGGTTGTTCATCCGGATTTTCCGTTTCTTCCGGTGTCCGGGAAATCTCTTCGCCTGTAGCAAGATCGATTTTATAGCAATCCTCCGGAACGGCAAGTGCACTCGGCATCTGATACATCTGTGCATAGATGCTGTTATCCGAATTGAGGATAAAATAAAGCTCATTTCCATAGAGATAGAAGGTATACGGAGCAAGCGAGGCTGATTCTTCCTCATTTAAATTTACAATTTCATTCCAGGAAAGGTCGGTCGCGTCCTCTGTGTGGAAATTACGCGCGTCCATGTAAAAAGAACCGTTGGAAATCTCCGAACCGTTTTCCACATAAGAAAGCATGCCAAACTGATCGTAGGTGACTTCATAATTTTTCAAAACATAGAACGGAACAAAGCTTTCCTCATCTGCTCCCTCCTGATAGCCTTTTTCCGCTGCGTCTTTCAGACTGGTGAGCGCGCGGTCTAAAAATTTGCTGGCTTCTTCCTCGGAGCGCTGATTGACTGCGTCATATTCCTCTCCCACCAAAACCGGATATACCGATGCAACGCGCATCAGCGTTTTTCCATCCGCATTTTCATAACTTCCGGTCAGGGTTTTACTGGAGATAACATGCTCGCCGACCTGCTCCGTTGTAACGGTGACTGTTCTTGTTGCATCCTCCCAGTCTACCTTTGCGTCCAAAAGCTCTGATACCGACCGGAGCGGCAGCATGGTCGTGTCCTCAAAAATCTGAACCGGGGCGGAAAGCTCGCGCACCTCTCCATTTACAATTGCCTCTGCCTCCTGCGGAAACAGCTCAATAATATTCAGATCGCGGCTGCCTAAAATCGTCCGGCTCTCCGGAATCCAGTCCACAAATGCGCCAAGAGATTCAAAAAGCGAGCGAAACGGAATCAACACAGAATCATTCCGGATCACCGGCTTCTGCCCGGAAAAGGACAATTCCTCTCCGTTTACAATAATCCGGACATCCGCGTCCTCTGCCCCTGCCATACTTCCGCATGCAAGCAGGCTTGCGCCCAGAAGCGCTAATAACATTTTTTTCATACATCTCTTCCTTTCTATCAGGTATCTAATTTTAATACGGACATAAATGCCTCCTGCGGCACTTCTACACTGCCGACCTGGCGCATCCGTTTTTTACCCTCTTTCTGCTTTTCCAAAAGCTTTTTCTTCCGTGTGATGTCGCCGCCGTAGCATTTCGCTAAAACATCCTTTCGGAGCGCACGCACCGTTTCACGCGCAATAATCTTACTGCCGATTGCCGCCTGAATCGGCACTTCAAACAGCTGACGCGGAATTGCCTCTTTCAGCTTTTCTGCCATCCGTCTGCCGCGGTTATAGGCGCTGTCCTTATGCACAATAAAGGAAAGTGCGTCCACCACTTCGCCGTTTAACAGCATATCCAGCTTTACCAGATCTGCGCGCCGGTAATCGGTCAGCTCATAGTCGAACGATGCGTAACCCTTGGTTCTTGATTTTAATGCATCAAAGAAATCGTAAATAATTTCATTCAGCGGCAGTTCATAGAAAATCTGCGCACGCGTTTCTTCCATATAGGTCATGGTCTGGTAAATGCCGCGCCGCTGCTGGCAAAGCTCCATCACATTGCCGACAAACTCAACCGGCACCATAATATCCGCCTTAACCATCGGTTCTTCCATATACTCAATCTCGCTCATCGGCGGAAGATTGGTCGGGTTATCTACCATAACTACTTCATGGTTCGTTTTATATACCTTATAAATAACACTCGGTGCAGTGGTGATCAGATCCAGATTATATTCACGCTCTAAGCGTTCCTGGATGATCTCCATATGCAGAAGTCCTAAAAATCCGCATCGGAAACCAAACCCAAGCGCAACCGAAGTTTCCGCCTCAAACATCAGAGATGCGTCGTTCAATTGCAGCTTTAAGAGCGCCTCGCGCAAATCGTCATACTGTGCACCGTCTGCCGGATAAATTCCGCAGTATACCATGGGGTTTACCTTTTTATAGCCGGGAAGCGGATTTTCCGCCGGTCTTGTGGCAACTGTCACGGTATCACCCACGCGCGTATCCTGAATATTTTTAATGCTTGCGGCAATATATCCCACTTCGCCGGCAACTAATTTTCCGGTGGGGACAAGCTCCGTTGCATGCAGGATGCCAACCTCCACCACGTCAAATTCCGCGCCGGTCTGCATCATCCGAATCCTGTCTCCAACCTTGACGGTTCCCTCTTTGACGCGGATATAAACAATTACACCGCGGTAGCTGTCATAAAAGGAATCGAAAATCAAAGCCTGCAAGGGCGCATTTCTGTCTCCGGAGGGAGCCGGAATCTTTGCTACAATCTGTTCCAAAACCTCCTCCACATTCTGCCCGGTTTTTGCAGAAACCCTTGGCGCGTCCTCCGCCGGGATTCCGATAATATCCTCAATCTCCCGGATTGCATGCTCCGGCTGGGCAGAGGGCAGATCAATTTTATTAATCACCGGCACAACCTCTAAATCATGCTCAATCGCAAGATAGGTGTTCGCTAAGGTCTGCGCTTCAATTCCCTGGGATGCATCCACAATCAGAATCGCACCCTCGCATGCAGCAAGACTTCTGGAAACTTCATAATTAAAATCGACATGTCCCGGCGTATCGATCAGGTTCAGGATATATTCCTCCCCGTCCTTTGCCTTATAATGCAGGCAAACCGCATGCGCTTTAATTGTGATTCCGCGCTCACGCTCCAAATCCATATTATCTAAGAGCTGATCCTCCATGTCGCGCTGAGAAACCTCCCCGGTCAGCTCCAAAAGCCGATCCGCAAGGGTGGATTTTCCGTGGTCAATATGCGCAACAATACAAAAATTTCTGATTTTATCCTGTGCAATTTCCGGCATGCTAATCTCCTTCTTCTAATTGTTATCAATCATAGTATACCATATTTTTTCCTGTTTGTCACTCATTTATAGAAAAAAAGTCCGCCACGCGGCGGACAAATTTTCATTATAATGCTGCCTTTGCAGTCTCAACCAGCTTTGTAAATGCAGCCGGATCTGCAATTGCGATCTCTGAAAGCATTTTTCTGTTCATTTCAATTCCGGACTTCTTCAAGCCGTTCATGAATGTGGAATAGTTCATGCCGTTCTGCTTTGCAGCAGCGCTGATTCTTGCAATCCAGAGACGTCTGAAATCGCGTTTTCTGCGTTTTCTTCCGATGTATGCATTCTGCATAGAACGCATAACAGCCTGATTTGCTGTCCGGTAAATTCTGCTCTCGCCGCCCCGGAAGCCTTTTGCAAGCTTCAGAACTTTTTTATGTTTTTTTCTTGTATTTAAAGCGCCTTTTACTCTTGCCATTGTAACTTACCTCTCTTTCAATCTTATTTGTAAGGAATTAACTTCTTGATAACAGCCGCATTTGCTGCAGAGCAGTAAGCTTGCTTTCTCAAATGACGTTTTCTCTTAGTTGTTTTTTTATTCAGAATGTGTCTTCTGAATGATTTGTTCATCTTTACCTTACCTTTTTTTGTAAGATTGAATCTTTTTGCCGCGCCTCTATGTGTCTTAATTTTAGGCATATTGGTCCACTCCTTCCAACTGTATCAAATTTGTTTACGCCTTGGGAGCAAGAAACATAGTCATATTTCTGCCCTCAAGCTTTGCCGGACGTTCCACTGAGCCAAGCTCCGAAACGGTTTCTGCAAATCGAACTAAAAGCTTTTCGCCGATCTCAGAATGACTCACCTCACGACCGCGAAACCGTACCGTCACCTTAACCTTATCTCCGTTTTTCAGAAATCTCATGGCATGATTACACTTTGTCATAAAGTCATTTGTATCAATGGACGGCGAAAGCTGAACCTCTTTGATATTCACAATTTTCTGGTTCTTCCGGTTTTCCTTTTCCCGCTTTGCAAGCTCAAATTTATATTTCCCATAGTCCATAATTTTGCAGACCGGCGGTTCTGCCCCCGGAGCAATCTTTACTAAGTCTAAATTTGCGTCTTGCGCCGCATCCAGCGCCTGTCTGTTCGACATAATGCCGAGCTGTGCACCGGTCGCAGAAATCACACGAACCTTTGCGTCGCGGATTTCTTCATTAATTTGCAAGTCTTTCCCAGCTATGGCGAATCCCTCCTTATTCTCACTCCTGCTGTTTTCCGTTTAAAAAAACGGATGCACTGCATCCGTTCTCACACTAAAAGAGCTTTCTCTTTTATTTACCGCAAAGCGTAGCCGTGCGGTGAGAACAAGATGTCCTGCTTGTTGTTTTCATTTGATTTCTTTGTGCCGTTTGCCGGCACAAAGAAATCCGTTATTTTTGAAATTACGCGGTATAAACGCTGCAAAGCGTCTTATCCTTGCCTTTTCTTTCAAACTTTACGCGTCCGTCGATCAGAGCAAAAAGTGTATCGTCCTTACCGATACCAACGTTGTTGCCCGGATGAATCTTTGTTCCGCGCTGTCTTACCAAAATGTTGCCTGCTAAAACAACCTGACCGTCTGCTCTTTTCACACCTAAGCGTTTCGATTCGCTATCGCGGCCGTTTTTGGTACTACCCATACCTTTTTTATGAGCCATTTAAAACACCTCTGCTTTCCGTTTTTAATATATGTTAGGCATTGATTTTTTCGATTGTTACCTTTGTAAACGGTTGTCTGTGACCCTTTTTACGACGGTAATTTTTCTTTCTCTTCATC
>CAKSJF010000028.1 GCA_934462945.1 uncultured Clostridia bacterium
CGTCACCTTCCGATCCTCCAAAACCTTTAAAAGCCGGTTCATCTGCATTTGCGGCAGCTCTCCGATTTCGTCAATAAATAAAACGCCGCCATGCGCGCGGCTGACTGCGCCCTCCTTTGGCTGCGGAACACCGGCAGGACCGTATGCGCCTGCGCCCTGGTAGATCGGGTCGTGTACCGAACCGATTAATGGATCGGCAATACTCCTTTCGTCATACTGCATGGTGGTCGCATCGGTTTCGATAAATCTGGAGTCCCCGGAAAAGGGGGATGCCGGATTCTTTTTAGCTGCTTCTAATGCGACACGTGCCGCAGCTGTTTTTCCCACGCCCGGCGGTCCGTAGATCAGAATATGCTGCGGATTCGGACCGCAAAGCGCTGCCTTGACCGCCCGGACGCCATCCTCCTGACCGATGATTTCCTCCAGACTCTCCGGGCGCGTCTGCTCGGTGAACGGTTCGGTCAGCGCACGTTTTCGCATCCGGTTTAAACGCTCCAATTCCCGTTTGGTGTCCTGCTCAATTCCTTTCCGGCTGCTGTGCTGCATCTGCATCTGATCAAAAAAGTAAATTCCGATCACAAAGGTAAAAATCAATTGTGTCAATGCGATAAATGATGTAAGCATAAATATCCCTCAATTTCAAAAATAGTCTTTTCTTTAGTTTTGAGATTCTTAAGGTTCTTTATGCAAAATTTCTCTCTTTTTTTGAAAATGCTATAGACTTTTTTTAGAGAATCGTGTAAAATAAAAGTAAATTGATATGTTTGGGAGAAAACGCTATGAAACTATATATCATTCGTCATGGAGATCCGGATTATGCCAATGATTGCCTAACTCCTTTGGGAAAGCGGCAGGCAGAGGCACTTGGCAGAAGATTTGCAAATACTGATCTGGATATGGTTTTCATTTCTCCATTGGGGAGAGCGCAGGAAACAGCAAAACCAACCTGTGAGATCAAAAAGTTGCATGCAGAAATTTTAGATTGGACAAGCGAAAATGCAATTTATGAAGAATTGATGGTGCCAGAGGGCAATACCTCCAGATGGTGCTTTGCGCAGCAAAATACAAATTATAAAAATAATGAAACAATTCGTTATTATGACAATTGGCAGAAAGCGCATCCGGATTTTGACAGAGTCTCTGTTCGGGCGGGGATGGAGCGGATTGGAACAGAATCAGACGCTTTCTTAAAGAAACTTGGATATGAGCGGCAGGGCGCAGTATATAAGATTCTCGAACCGTCTGAAAAATCTGTGGCAGTATTTTGCCATCAAGGGTTTGGGTTAAGTTGGTACGCACATTTGATGCAGTTGCCGCCACACTTGGTATGGGCAGGGTTTGATGTGGCTCATACGGGAGTCACGTTATTTCATTTTGAAAATTATGAAAATGGTATCACAACACCGAAGTGCCTTATGTTATCGGATCTTTCGCATATTTATCAGGCGGGGTTGCCTATGCGGTATGAAAACCGATTAAAAATATGATCAATTTGATCAAATAGGAAATGGATGAAACAAAAGATGACAAAAGAGGAAGTTTTAAAAAAATATTTTGGATATACCGGATTCCGGGAGGGACAGGACGAGCTCATCGACCGGATTCTTGCACGTGAGGACGTTTTAGGAATTATGCCGACCGGAGCAGGAAAGTCGCTTTGTTTTCAGATTCCTGCGCTGATGATGCCGGGAATTACGCTGGTGATTTCTCCTCTGGTGTCTCTGATGAAGGATCAGGTACGCGCTTTGGTGGATAACGGAATCCGCGCGGCATATATCAATTCCTCGCTGACCTATCCGCAAACGCTCAAAGCAATTGCAAATGCAAAAAAGGGCATTTATAAAATCATTTATGTTGCGCCGGAACGGCTTGAAATCCCGGCTTTTTTAGAGTTTGCAGCAGAGGCGGATATTTCGATGCTGACGGTGGATGAAGCGCACTGCGTCTCCCAGTGGGGGCAGGATTTCCGTCCAAGCTATTTAAAAATCCCGGAATTTTTACAAAAATTAAAAAAACGTCCGGTTTTAAATGCGTTCACCGCCACGGCAACGGCGCATGTCCGGCGCGATATGATTGAGATTTTAAAACTTCAGAATCCGTATATCATCACCACCGGATTTGACCGTCCAAACCTGTTTTTTAAGGTGCTTGAGCCGACGGATAAGTTCCGCGCACTGACCGGGTATCTGAGCCGGCATGAGGGGAAAAGCGGCATTGTCTATTGCACCACCCGAAAGAATGTGGAGGATGTTTGTCACCGGCTTTGCGAGCTTGGTTTTTCTGCCACACGCTATCATGCCGGACTTTCCGAGGAGGAACGGTTTCAAAATCAGGACGATTTTCTCTATGACAACAAACAGATCATGGTTGCTACCAATGCCTTTGGGATGGGGATTGATAAGAGCAATGTTAATTTTGTGATTCATTATAATATGCCGCTGGACGTGGAAAGCTATTATCAGGAGGCAGGCAGAGCAGGGAGGGACGGAAGTCCGGCAGACTGCATACTCCTGTTTGGTGCGAGGGATGTGCAGACAAACCGGTTTCTGATTGATAACGGAACTGTGCAGGATGGCAGTGAGCTGTCGGAAAAATTGAAGGAACGCGCGATGGAGCGGCTGCGGAAAATGACGCTATACTGCCGGGAGCAGGGATGTCTCCGGGCATATCTGATGAAGTATTTTGGAGAGAAAAGAGAGGATTACTGCGGTAATTGCGGCAACTGCATGAGCGGCTATGAGCAGGTCAATGTATTAAAGGAGGCGCAGAAGATCGCAGCCTGCGTCAATTCCTTGCAGGGGCGGTTTGGAATCGGTATGGCAACCGGTGTTCTGCGCGGTTCGCATGAGGAAAAAATTATGCGTTTTTCCCGCATTCCGACCTATGGCAGTCTGAAAGAACTTTCAGAAAGGGAAATCCGTCAGATCATTCATTTTATGCTGTCGCAGGAGTATCTGTATCAGACCGATTCAGAATATCCGCTTTTGCAGCTTGGAAAGCGTTTTCGGGAACTGACCGGGAAAAAAGAACTGCTGATGCGCCGTGCAAAGGAGAAAGAGGTTCCTAAAAAGGATGCTCCGGAGGATTCAGAACTTCTGAAACGTTTAAAAGCGCTCCGACAGAAGATTGCACGCGCAAAGGGTGTGCCGGCATATGTGATCTTTACCGACGCGACCCTCTCAGAACTTGCCCGGAGAAAACCGGGCAATATGGAGGAACTTTTGGAGGTTTCGGGCATTGGCGCTGTGAAAGCAGAACGCTATGGAAAGAAATTTCTGGAGGAATTAAAGAAATAAAAGTCGCATTTTCTCACCTATTCACTTCTTTTCGGCATTGTATTTTTTCTGATCTTTGCTATAATGGTGATAGAAAATAAAAAAGGAGACAATGCTATGAATCAAAAAATTCCCTTTTCCAAGGTGACCGTTCGGGATGGTTTTTGGAAGAATAAGCAAACGTTAAATGAGAATGTGACCTCTTATGCGGTTTACGACCGTTTTTCGGACACACACCGCTTTGATGCGCTAAAATGCAGACCCTGCTTAGAGCATCCGGACTGGAAACCGCATTTTTTCTGGGATTCCGATGTTGCAAAGTGGCTGGAGGGTGTGTCTTATATTCTCACCAAACATGATGATCCAAAGCTTCGCAAACTTTCAGAGGACGCGATTTCCGATATGATCAAATCGCAGCTCCCGGAGGGTTATTATAATTGTTACTATGAGGTGACAGAACAGGATCAGCGCTTTCGCGGACGCGGAAATCATGAGCTATATTGTGCAGGTCATCTGATGGAGGCGGCGGTTGCACATTTTGAAGAAACCGGAGAACGCTATTTCTTAGACATGATGTGCCGCTATGCGGATTACATTTATGAGGTGTTTGTGAAAGAGGACAGCGCCGCTTTTGTCACCTGCGGACATCCGGAGGTGGAACTTGCACTGGTTCGGCTCTACCAGGCGACCGGGGTGGAAAAATATCTGGAATTAGCGCGGTTTTTCGTGAATCAGCGCGGAAATAATGAAAAAGATCCTCCGGCATATGAAATTTTTTATAATACCTATGATCAAAGCAGCGTACCGCTCCGCAAACTGGAAAAGGCAGACGGACACGCTGTCCGCGCTTTGTATCTTTATTGCGCTATGGCGGATCTTGCGAAAATTGACGGCGACCGGGAACTCTTTGCAGCATGCAGGAGAGTGTTTGACAATATGGTTGAGCAAAGAATGTATATCACAGGCGGACTTGGCTCTACGCATTATGGAGAAGCTTTTACCATTGATTACGATCTTCCGAACCGGACGGCTTATGCAGAAACCTGTGCGTCTATTGCGATGACTTTTTTCGGTTTGCGGATGTCGGAGTTAGAGATGGATGGAAAATATGCGGATGTGATTGAGCGCGAAATTTACAACGGCGTATTATCCGGACTTTCCTTAGACGGAAAAAGCTTTTTCTATGAAAATCCGCTGGAAATTGATCCTTACCTTGCAAATGTGAATACCTCCACAAAGGATCATGACCGCCTGCCGATTATGGAGCGCGTGGAAGTGTTCGATTGCTCCTGCTGTCCGCCGAACCTTGTCCGTTTTATTTCTTCTATCGGCAATCTGATTTATGCCGAGGGGGAGGACACCCTTTTTGTACACCAGTACATTCCGTCCGAAACCGGGCATGTGATCATGGATACGCGCTATCCGCTGGATGGAGAAATCCGGATTCATATTTCCGGCGGTTATAAGCGTGCGGCGCTGCGCATTCCAGGTTGGTGCAGAGAGTTTTCTGTGAATTATCCGTATATCCAAAAGAACGGATATATTTACATAGAGCTTTGCGGAGAGGATGAGATTTTCTTGAACCTTTCTATGAAACCGTGTGTTTATGCGGCAAAGCCGGAGGTGCACCAGGATGCCGGAAAGGTTGCGGTGCAGTATGGACCGGTTGTTTACTGTGCAGAGGCGGTAGACAACGGCGCAAATCTAAAAAGCATTTTTCTTCCGATCGAGGCAGAATTTACACTTGTACCGGACGAAAAAACAGGACTTCCGGCATTAGAAACCACAGCATACCGGCAAAAGGAACAGGATGCGCTTTATGCGCCGGCAGAAAAGGAAGAAGAAATCCGTTTGCGGATGATTCCATATCATGCCTTTGCAAACCGCGGTGCGTCTGAAATGCTGGTCTGGCTGAAAAGAAAATGAGAAAAAAACATATTTTGATTCTTTTCGGATATAATAGGAGTATACCTGTTAAGAAAGGAGTCAGATATTTTGAAAAAGATTTGTTTATTTTTGATCATCAGCGCAATGGCTTTGAGCCTGACTGCGTGCGGAAATAATAATACTGCACCGTCTCAGTCTCCGTCCGCATCTCCGTCTGCATCTGCAAACAATCAGGGCGGCAATGTCGGAAAGGATGTCGGCGACGCGGTGAAGGATGTCGGCGAGGGCGTCGGAAAAGGCGTGGAGGACGTTGGCGACGCAGTCGGAGACGGTGTGAAAGATTTAACCGGCAACGAAAACAAATAAAAGAATGAGTGAGTACCCAAAGAGGATGCTCACTCATATTTTTTTTATTTATGATATGCCTGACTGACCGGATGGACTGTTCCGGTATTCCAATAGAGAATCGAATAGGAATCTGCTGTTTTTTCTGTGCCGGAGAGCGTATGCCAGTAGGTATTGTTTCCGGATTGGAGCGTCACATTCCGGTGTGGAATGACAGACACAAGCCGTTTTCCGTTGTAGAATGCGATATAAAGATCAACGGTCTTTTCATAGCCGATATTATTCGCAGTAAAGCTGATCTGATTTGCAATATTGCTGTTGACCGTGGTTGTGATCGGATTCAGACACTGTTCTAAAGTTCTTTCCGTTATGTTGTCCGCATAATCGCAAACCGTTATCCGGACGGTGCTTTGGTCTGCGTCTGACAGATCAAACTGCAGCGGTGTGGCGGTGTCGTCCGGATAAACCACCGGTTCAGCAACACTCTTTTCCTGACCGTTCCGATCTTCATATACAATTTGAACGTATTCCACATAGTGGTTGTCCGCCGGGAATACGGTTAAAACCGAACCGGTCATATACCCGGTGATATCCGGCTTTTGGGAATCTATCACTAAGGGCAGTTCCATGGTTTGCGGGCGTGTTTTTTCGGTGTCGGTCGGATAATAGCCGGTAATTTCCAACTGATAGTCACCGTCCGGAATTGTTGGTAAAATATATGCAAAAGCGTTTCCGTTAAATTTCTGGAGATCGTTTGCCTCCATTTTAAAATTTCTTGCTCCGCTCATAAGAATTTCCACTTTTCCAACATTTCTCCATGGAGTGATATAAAAGCCTAAATAAAAGCTGTTATCTGTACCTGTAGGAGAGAGTGCAATCCATTTTTGATCGGTCAAACCGTTATATTCATTTTGTCCTAAAGGATACTGTTTTTCGCCGATTTTCGTGTAAAGAAATGTTCCGTTTGCTGCTCCGTCCTCGGAGATCAGCTGACTGCCGCCCTCGTCATAGATTGTCCGGTCGAAGATGGGTTCGTCAAGCCAGTCGCCGTAAAAGCCGGTAAACGGCAGGTGAATCGGAACAATGTTATCATTGGAGGAAAGCTCTAAAAAACCGTCGATAAAGAATCCGTTGGTAAATACCCTTGCCTGCTCCGAAATGGCATCCGCATCTAAGGTCACCGAAATTTGAAGCGGTTGACTTCCGTTTGCCGGTACGGTGATGGCAGACGGAACATCCGATTCGTTTGCAATCGGCTTTGACGCGCCGACCCGGTGATCGGCGGTATATCCGTCTAACAGGGTTGTTACGCTGATGCTGTGATATGTAACCGGCTGATCGGTCAGATTTTGCACGGTTGCAGTCAGTGTAAATTCATTCGTCAGTTGATCCCCTAAGCTTATTTTGCTTTTTCCGGAATTCCCTAAAAGAATTGCCGGTGTTTTAACAGCGTTTTGCAGATTGATCAGTCCTGCACCCTGCAAGCGCGGAGAGTAGTATGTGCCGTCTGCCTGCTTTTGAATTGCAGCAGTAGACATCATCAGATTTTCTAAAAGTGCGGATTTCTCTTTGCCGGTTTTTCCGTTGTTCTGTGCGGAAAACGGATTGGTCTGGTAGAACTGATTCATCAGCGCGAATGCAGCGGCGGCATGCGGAGCAGCCATAGATGTTCCGCTCATGGTTTGGTACTGATTATTTGGTACAGAGGAATAAATCTTGCCGCCGGGTGCGGTCAGCTCCGGCTTTAATTCTAAATCGTCCGAAGTACCCCAGGAGGAGAAAGAGGACATTTGTCCGTTGTGCATGGCAGCCTTGGCGCTGTTTGTGAGGGATGCAATTGCGGTACAGTCGGAAAAACCGTTCGGAACTCCGCCGGCAGAATAGTCGATCCTGGTAACATCAGGGGATTCCAACGCTTTGGCTTTTTTCTGGAATCCGCGCGAGGCATTTCCGTTTGCGCATGCAACCGAAATCCCGGCGGCACGGAGATTCTCAATTGATTTTTCCGCAAGCGAATAGCGAGAATAGGTTTTGTGTATGTAATCAATTCCAAAGCTCATGTTCACGCAGTCGACCCCCATTTTGCAGGCATCGTCCAGCGCTTTATTCAGAACGTCTGTGCTGAGCGTTCCGTCCTCATCAGCAATTTTCATCAAAACCAACTGTGATTCGGGGGCAATGCCGGAAAAATGACGTCCGTTTGCTGTGGTTTCCTTTCCGCCGATAATGCCGGCAACATGCGTCCCGTGAATATTTTTGGTGGAATAGGTGTCGTTGGTTTTCCGGACATAGTCGTATGCAAACGGAATTTTGCTGCTTTTGTAGGTGTTCGGATAGGAAAGTCCGCTTGCCTGGATGGACGCTGATGTCAGCTTGGGATTTGACGGAGTCATGTTAAAAAACGCATGATTCACATCAAACTCCGAATCAATCACAGCAACTGCCTGTCCCTCGCCGCGGTAGGCTAAGTCTCCGTCTGCAAGCGGCAGATCCATTAAATCACCCGAGGTTTCCAGCATGGGTTCGGTAATCGTAAAATACAGAACCTCCTCTACGGTTTTTACATTTGGGAGCGCTCTGATTTTCTCAATCTGATCCCGTGTTGTTTCAATTGAAAAACCTTTAAACAGCTCGGTGTAGGTATAGATCGGTGTAATTTCCTCGTTTGTGCTTTCGGAAATTTCTCCCAATACCTTTGCCTGGGTTTTTAAAAGCGCGTTTGCCTGTCTGGATTGTACACTCGGCGCGTCGATTCCCTTAAGGGTGCAGAGCGGATCGCCGTCTATTTCAACAATCAGCTGTACCGGCTCGTTTGGTTCTTCCGGTACCGTAATCGCAGCAAAAACACTCTGACCGGCAATCAGCTGTGTGCAAAGCAGTAGTGCAAGTAATTTCTTTTTCATAAATTTCCTCCTGTTTCTGAATACATTTTCCCCTGCATGGTGTTTCTCCTCACCATTTCCTTATCAATTTCGTTTAAGACAACAAATTTTTTCAGGCTCCATAAAGGACCGATCAAATCCTCCTTTGCGCCGTCTCCGGTTAAACGCTGGATCACGGTTTCGGGCGGAAACAACTCCAGCTGACGGATGATAATATCCACATATTCCGGAAGTGTTAAAAGCGGAAAGGGATTCTTTTGATATTCTTCATAAAGACGCGTTCCTTTCAGCACGTGCAGAAGATGGAGCTTGACGCAGTGCGGAGAAAGTGCGGCAACCTGACGCGCACTCTCGATCATCATGGCTTTGTCCTCGCCCGGCAGTCCGTCAATTAAATGTACACAAACCGGAATCCCGCGATCAGACAGCTTTTGATAACACTCTAAAAATTCGCGGTAGGTGTGGCAGCGGTTGATCCGTTCGCCGGTTTCGTCAAATACGGATTGCAGACCTAATTCCACAATCAGATAGGTACGCTGGTTTAATTCCGCCAGATAGTCCACCACGTCATCCGGCAATGCGTCGGCACGCGTGGCAATGCTTAATCCTACCACATGCTCCTCCGAAAGCACAGATTCGTAGCATTTTTTTAAAACAGGGAGCGGCGCATAGGTATTGGTGTGTGCCTGAAAATATGCAATATATGCAGCGTCCTGCCATTTCTTGTGCATGGCTGTTTTGACTGATTCAAACTGTGTGTGAAGATTTTCTTTCGGATTTCCGGCAAAATCGCCGCTCCCGGAGGAGGAACAATATACGCATCCGCCAACCCCTTTTGTGCCGTCAATATTGGGGCAGGTAAAGCCGGCATTTAATGAAACCTTAAAAACCTTTTGAGAGAATTTGTGCCGCAGATGATAGTTCCAGGTGTGGTAACGCTTGTTGTCATCCGCATAAGGAAACGGATTTTCCATTCTTTTCTCCTTTCTTTTTACGTTCTGATTCCATTATATAATATTTTTTTCTTTTTTTCAATATGTAATTGCTTTTTTGGTAAATTTCTGTTATAATAATTTGAGAATGTATTTACGATTGGCTGGGGTATTGTGGAAAAGGAAATTATAAGAGAATATACCGCCTGTTTCACCGGTCACCGACCAGAAAAGATGGGGAGGAGTGAGCAGGAGGTCAAAGCGCTTTTGAACCGGGAAATTGACCGTGCTGTCGGGGATGGATTTGATACATTTATCACCGGAATGGCACGCGGTGTTGATTTGTGGGCGGCAGAGCTGATTGTTGAAAGGAAACAGAAAAAAAACTACTGTTTAATCTGTGCACTCCCTTATCCGGGCTTCGGATCGGGATGGGATCAGATGGCAAAGAAAAGCTTTCAAATGGTGCTGGAGCAGGCAGACCTGGTGGAGACAGTGCATGATTCCTATGTGCCGTATTGCTTTCAGGAGCGTAATATCTGGATGGTGGATCATTCCAGACGTGTGATTGCCGCATACAACGGAACAAAGGGCGGAACACGGAACACAATTTTATATGCAGAAAAACAAAAAACAGAGGTTTGTAATATATTGAATGGAGGAGAATTGATATGTTAAAAGGAATTCCAAAGATTATCCCGCCGGAGCTTTTGAAAATATTGTGCGAGATGGGACATGGAGATGAGATTGTGATTGCGGACGGAAATTTCCCGGCTGCAAGTATGGGAAAACGCGTGGTGTATCTGTGCGGACACGGCGGCTGCGAGGTGCTGTCTGCGGTATTAAAGCTATTTCCCTTAGACACCTACCAAAAACCGCTCTATCTGATGGCGAAGACCCCCGGCGATCCTACGCCAACCCCCATCTGGCAGGAATATGAGGCGATTACCTCGGAGCATACAAAAGAAGAATTTGAGTATCTGGATCGCTTTGAATTTTACGAACGCGCAAAAAATGCCTATGCGGTGATTGCAACGGGCGAAAGCGCTTTGTATGCCAATATCATGTTAAAAAAGGGCGTTATTACAGAGTAAAAAAATCGGCAGGAACAAAATCCTGCCGATTTTTTTGGGGGGAGACAATCCCTCAGTCACCTGACGGTGACAGCTCCCTTTGCTCAAAGGAGCCGTTGGTAAGAGCGTTGTTTCGATATAGTTCGCTGACAGTGATCATAGTATTTCGTGATACTTTCAGACTATGTTCGCTGATGGGCTCCCTTGAGCAAAGGGAGCTGTCAGCAAAGCTGATTGAGGGATTGCTTACTATTTCTTCAGAAATGAAAACAAGCCTTCTTTCTGATACGGTTCTGTCTGAATATCGTTGAGTGTGTAGCCGGTTTCAGCGATCACACTTTTCAATTTTTCCTCGTCCAGCGGTGTGTCGCTCACAATTACTGTTTCCCCGGCGGAATGGGAGGAATGCACCTTTTTTACCGAAAAGCTGTTGCGGATCGCATCATTTACATGTGCCTCACAGTGTCCGCACATCATACCGTCAATTTTGAGTGTTGTTTTTGTCATTTTGTTTCATCCTTTCTTTTTGTATCATAAATTTTTGCAAGATTTAAGCGGAGCGCGTTTCCAACCACGCATACGCTGGATAAGCTCATTGCCACTGCTCCGAACATCGGATTCAGGGTTAGTCCGAATCCGACAAAGCAGCCTGCGGCGAGCGGAATCCCGATTACATTATAGATAAATGCCCAGAACAGGTTTTCGTGAATGTTCCGGATTGCGGCGCGGCTTAGGCGGATGGCTGCCGGGACATCTAAAAGTATATTTTTCATCAGTACCACGTCTGCCGCGTCTACCGCTACGTCTGCGCCTGCACCGATCGCAATACCGGTGTCTGCGCGTGTAAGAGCGGGGGCGTCGTTGATACCGTCACCGACCATAGCGGTTTTTCCCTGCTTCTGCAATTTACGGATCACGTTTTCCTTTCCGTCCGGCAGTACGCCGGCAATCACCTCATCCACGCCGGCGAGCCGTCCGATTGCGTTTGCAGTTTTTTCGTTATCACCGGTCAGCATAATCACGCGGATTCCTAATGCCTGTAATTCCCGGATTGCCTGCGGACTGTCCGCCTTGACGGTATCCGCTGTGGCAATCATGCCGATCAGCCTTTGATCCAATAGGAATAACAGCGGTGTTTTTCCCTCGTCTGAAAGAGTTTCAGCCTGAGAAGTGATCTCCGGAGAAAGAGTGGTCAGACCGCTGATAAATTTCAGACTTCCGCCAACTATTTTTTTCTCGCAGAGCATTGCCGACAAGCCGTTTCCTGGCAGTGCAGAAAAATCGGTTACCTCTAAGACGGATTGATCTTTGCCCATTTCCAGGATTGCCTTTGCAAGCGGATGCTCGCTTTTTGCCTCCAATGCCAGTGCATAGGATAAAAGCTCCTCCTTTGTGAAGCCCTCTGCCGGAATCAGATCGGTTACACGCGGCTGACCTTCGGTGATTGTTCCGGTTTTATCCAGTGCGGCAATTTTGATTTTTCCGGCGCTTTCCAATGCGGCGGCAGTTTTAAATAAAATTCCGTTTTTTGCACCCAGTCCGTTTCCCACCATCACCGCAACCGGCGTAGCTAAACCTAAGGCGCAGGGGCAGCTGATGACTAAAACCGAAATCGCGCGCGCCAGACAAAAACTAAATTCTTTGCCGAGCAAAAGCCACACAATTAAGGTAACAATTGAAATAGAGATTACCACCGGCACAAAGATTCCTGAAACCTTGTCTGCAATTTTTGCGATCGGCGCTTTGGTGGCGGCAGCATCGCTCACCATTTTAATAATCTGGGAAAGCGTTGTGTCCTCGCCAACCCGGAGCGCCCGGCATTTTAAAAATCCGGATTGATTTATCGTTGCGGCAGATACCCGGTCGCCCGGCTCTTTATCCACCGGAATGCTTTCTCCGGTCAGCGCCGATTCGTTAACCGCACCTGCACCCTCTAAAATCTCTCCGTCCACCGGAATGCTTTCTCCGGGGCGAACAAGAAAAATATCTCCTGTCTGTACCTCGCCGATCGGAACAGATACCTCCTTGCCGTCACGCAGAATCACGGCGGTCTGCGGTGCAAGTTTCATCAGGCTTTTTAAGGCATTTGTGGTTTTGCCTTTGGAACGCGCCTCCAGTGTTTTTCCAACGGTGATGAGTGTTAGAATCATCGCGGCAGATTCAAAGTAAAATTCATCCATATAGTGCATCACAGCTGTCGAATCGCCTAAAAGCTGTGCATTTGTCATTGCAAAAAGCGCGTAAACGCTCCAGACAAAGGATGCTGTCGCACCCAAGGCAACCAGCGTGTCCATATTTGGCGCACGCTTTGCCAGGCTCGAAAAGCCGTTGATAAAAAATTTCTGGTTAATCACCATAATCATGCCGGAGAGCAAAAGCTGAATCAGCCCCATGGCAACATGATTTCCCATCAGCCAATGGGGAAGCGGAAATCCGAACATCATGTGTCCCATGGAAAAATACATCAGAATGACCAGTAAAATTACCGACGTGGTAAGACGTTTGCGCATGCGGGGTGTTTCATTGTCCGTAAGCCCGTCTGCTTCAGCTGCTTCTCCTTTTTTGGATGCGCCGTAGCCTGCGGCTTTGACCGCTTTTATAATTGTTTTGCTGTCGGCAGTTCCCTCCACTGTCATAGAATTTGTTAAAAGACTAACCGAACAGGAGGTAACGCCCGGCACTTTTCCGACTGCCTTTTCTACGCGTGCCGAGCATGCCGCGCAGCTCATCCCTGTTACATGATATTGCTCCATTTTGTATCACCTACTTCATTAATTTCTGAATGGTTTCCACCAATTCGTCCACAACTTCAATCTTCCCGGACTGGATATCCCGTACCACACAGCCGTGAATATGACTTGCTAAAATTTCTTTGTTAAATGCATTCATCGCTGCGCAGACTGCGGCGGACTGAATTAAAATATCGTTGCAGTAAGCGTCCCGGTCGATCATTGCCTGAATGCCCCGAATTTGCCCCTCAATCCGTTTTAAGCGGTTTTGCAACTTTTTTTTCTGCTCCTCCGGACGGTCGGTATGCTTTTCGCAGCAGCAACATTTTTGTTCCTCCATCTCATCACCTCCGATACCCCACAGGGGTATTTTTATTATATACCCCTGTGGGGTATTTGTCAATAGGCTTTTATTATTTTTTCCGAAATTTTTTATAAAATACTTTGTTGCGGTGTTAAATGAATTTTATAAAAAAATAAATAATATTTGACACCATATATGACACTGTGGTATAATAGAATTATTAATAAAGCGGATGGGAACATATAAGATGTCAAGATGGAATAAATTATTAGAGCGCATATGTTCTTTATCCAAGGATATTCGTTTTGATGAACTCAGAAAAATCCTTGAAAGCTATGGTTATGAGATGAAAGGAACATCCGGTGGCAGCAGTCATTTTACTTTTCGAAAAAACGGATGCGCTCCAATCACAATTCCTAAACATGAACCAATTAAAAAAACGTATGTTCTTTTGGTAAAGGAGCTGATTGAAAGTGAGGAGGCAAACAAAGATGAAAACAATTGATGAATACATGAAAATTCCATATCGGATGGAGATTATAGAAGATATGGAGGAGGGCGGATATGTTGCGTCTTATCCGGATTTAAAAGGATGTATCACATGTGGTCAGACGATTGAGGCCGCTGCGTCCGCACTTGCAGATGCTAAGCGCGCGTGGCTTGAGGCTGCGCTTGAGGATGGATATGAAATTCCTGTACCAGAAACAGAGGAGTCTTATTCCGGGCAGTTTAAATTCCGCATGCCAAAGTCGCTGCACCGTCAGCTTGCAGAGCATGCAAAGCTTGAGGGAATCAGCATGAATCAGTACTGCCTGTATCTGCTGTCCTCCAATGATACTGCACATTTTTATGCGAAGCATGCCGCTCATCATGAATAGGAGTTAAATGTCAAAAAACACATTATATTTTAGAGTGCCGACGCTGTTTTATAAAACGGTAGCGTCGGCATTCTTTTTTTGTTCTGAAAGAGATACACAAGGTTTTTTTGTGTATTTGTCACAGAGAATGCGTTATTTTCTTGTTACAGCTCAATAATTTTTACATAAAAACAAAAAATTTTTCATTGTGAGAAAAATAGCGGTTTGCTATAATGAAAACAAGATGAAATAGCAGCGGAGGAGAGAAAATGCGAAAGACAAAAAAAGAAAGAACGCAGATCACAGAGCCGCATTCCCAAGGGGGAGACGGCATTTTATTATTAGATCATTTGCTGAGCGCACAAAGCGCTCCAAAGGGAGTTAAAACCTTTGCAAAGGCAGTCTTAGAGCCGGGAGCGTCGGTAGGGTATCATGAGCATTTCGGTGAGGCGGAGGTTTACTATATTCTGTCCGGAGAGGGAGAATATCAGGATAACTCCGATCATTTTCCGGTCAGGGCAGGAGATGTGACGGTTACACGCTCCGGTGACGGGCATGGCATCCGAAACACCGGAAATCTTCCATTAGAATTTATTGCGCTGATTATAGCAGACGGGGAGGGAATGTGATGCAGTATTCAGAACTTGCCGGAAAGCCTGTTTCAAAATTAGTATTTGGAACGGCAACCCCAAAGCTTTTTGCCGCGGTGGCAGACGGAGCGTCTGAGCAGGAAAAGCAAGCCGCTTTTTCGCTTTTAGATGATGTTTACAATGCCGGGGTTAATACCTTTGACTGTGCGGCACATTATGGCGAGGAAATCATGGGAGAATGGATGCAGACACGAAAAAATCGGGAAGAATGCGTGATTCTGACCAAATGCGCACATCCGAATCAATGGAGAAACCGCGTAACAGACTACGATATTTTGTCCGATCTGCACGATTCCTTAAAAAAGCTGAAAACGGATTACATAGATCTTTACATGCTCCACCGGGACAATGAGGATGTGCCGGTGAGTGTGGTGGTGGATGTGATGAACCGCCTGATCAAAGAGGGTAAAATCAAGCTTTACGGCGCGTCGAACTGGCGGCATGAGCGGATTGATGCGGCAAACAAATATGCAGAGGAAAACGGCTTAGAGAAAATGACAATCGCAAGTCCCAATTTCGGACTTGCCGAGCAGGTCGCCGACCCGTGGGTGGACGATGCGCATTTCGGAAACGGCTGCGTCACGATTTCCGGAAAAAAGAACAAGCCGGCAAGAGAATGGTATGAAAAAAATCAGATTCCGGTTTTCGCATATTCGAGTCTGGCGAGGGGATTTTTCTCCGGTATGTTTCGGAGTGATGAGCCGGAAAAGGCAAAGAAACTTCTCGACCGTCCCGGAATTTTAGGATATTTCTGCGAGGAAAATTTTGAAAAGCTCCGGCGGTGCGAAATATTAGCGGAGCAAAAAGGAAAAAACGTTGCGCAGATTGCACTGGCATGGATTTACAATCAAAGCTTTGATGTTTTTGCAATTTCCAGTCCGGTAACGAAAGAACAGCTGATTTCCAATATCGAAGCAATGGAGATCCGGCTGACAGAACAAGAGCTTCGGTGGCTGAATTTAGAGGACTAAAAAAGGGGGCATACATCTATGGTTCTAAAACGTAGCACACAGACAATTCCGAACAATGGCAAAGGACATCAGCAGCTGGTTTTGCAGTCGATGGTCTGGCCGGGACTGATTGCGTTATTCATTTTCGCCTATCTGCCGATGGCAGGTCTGGTGATGGTATTTCAGGATTACGACATCATCAAAGGCTTTTTTGCAAGTCCCTGGGTGGGACTCAAGCACTTCCGGGACTTTTTCACAAATCCGCAGTTCCCGGTACTGATGAAAAACACACTCATCATCAGCTTTGCAAAAATCCTCTTTGGATTTCCTGCGCCGATCATTCTGGCGCTGATGTTTAACGAAATCACACAAAAAGCAACTAAGCGTGTATTTCAAACGATTACATATATGCCGTATTTCTTATCCTGGGTTGTGGTTGGCGGAATGCTATCAGCAATGCTTGCCGTGGACGGCGGCTCGGTGAATGACTTTTTGGTACGGTTTGGGATGATCAAAGAGCCGATCAATTTCCTTTCCGAACCGAAATATTTCCGGACGATTTTAGTAGGAAGTAATATCTGGAAAAGCATTGGATATAACGCAATTATCTATATCGCCGCCATTGCCGGAATCAATCATGAAATGTATGAGGCGGCAGAGGTGGACGGAGCGTCGAGACTCCGGCAGATGATCAGCATCACGATCCCGGAGATTGCTCCGCAGATTATGATTATGCTGATTATGCAGATCGGACAGCTCTTAAATGCCGGCTATGAGGACATTCTGATTCTGACGAATAACTGTGATAACACCGTTCTCTTAGAGGTGGGTGACGTAATTGATACCTACGTTTACCGGTTCGGAATCAAAATGCACCGCTATTCCTATTCCGCGGCGGTTGGCTTGTTCAAGGCAATCATCAGCGTGATTTTGGTATGGCTTGCAAATGCGGCATCGAAGAGATTTACCGACAACAGCTTATGGTAAAGGGGTGAAGAAGTCTGAATAAAATCGCCCATAGCACAGCTTTTTGCTCGGGGCGGTACCGGCGTACAGAGTAGTGGCGTTACCTAAATCAAAGATTTAGAACGCTGTTGCATGGCTCTCGTTTCCAAATTGAAAATTTGGACTCGGGCGCAACCGCTCGCTGCAAAGCAGCACTCTGAGCGATTTTCTTTCAGACTTCGGTTTGTGCCTTACAGCACGGAAAGGAATGGTTATAAGCATGAAAAGAAAAACAGGAGCAGACAGAATGGTTGCAGCCTTTTCAATCATTGTGGTTGGTCTTTTATGTCTGACAATTTTATATCCGGTCTGGAATCTGATTGTGATTTCATTTAATGACAGTATGGATACGATGAAAGGGGGACTGGGGTTATTACCCAGGAAATTCACTCTGGAAAATTACCGGGCAATTGTCCGTGAGGCAAGATTATATCGCGCCTTTATCATCACCGTGATCCGGACGGTTGTTACAACGGTTACCTCGGTACTGTTTACAGCAGTATTCTCTTACGCAGTTTCCAGACGGGAACTGAAATTCCGGAACACCTATATGAAGCTTTGCACTTTGACGATGTACTTTAGTGCAGGCACAATTCCGGGATATATCTTAATGAAAGAACTGCACCTTATGAATAATTACCTGGTATTTGTTCTGCCGTATTTATTCAGTGCGTGGAATATGATTATTTTTCGGTCGTTCTTTCAGGGCATTCCGGATAGCTTAGTGGAGGCTGCACGGATTGACGGGGCAGGAGAATACAGAATTTTCTGGAAAGTGATTTTCCCGTCCTCCACGCCGGTGATTGCCACCATTGCCCTCTTTACGGCAGTGGGGCAGTGGAATACCTGGCTTGACAGTGTGATCTATATGACTGATTCCAAAAAAATGGCGCTCGGAGCAGTACTCCGGCAGATTATTTCCTCAGCAAGCGCCTTAGAGGAAAAGCGCTTAAAATACTTAGGTGCGGCGGCAACCTCGCAGGACACCTCTATGGTCAGCACAAGATCGTTATCCGCAAGCTCGATGCTTGTTTCGATGCTTCCAATCGTTATGGTTTATCCGTTCGTGCAGAAATATTTTGTCGGCGGTATGATGATTGGTGCAGTTAAGGGTTAAAATTTACATAAAAAAGAAAGGAAGACGTGTATGAAAAGAATTAAACGGGGAGTCGCATTAGCATGTGCATTAGCGGCAATGACAACCACAGGAGGCTGCGGCAAAAAGGAGACAGCAGGAGGTGAAAAAGGAAATGTTGTGTTTGGTCAGGACGATCTGAAATTCTCTTACTATTTCCACGATGACGGCGCAACGGCGGTTGAATGGCCAAAAACCGAGGCAGACCAATGGGTTTTGGACAACAAAAAGGTGACTATTGAATTTATCGACGCCGGCGGTGCGGCAAGTGAAAAGCTTGCGTCCATGATTGTTTCCGATAACTATCCGGATTTAATTTGTCTGGAAAAGGGACAGGAAAGCGAAAAACTGATTGAAAGCGGTGTGGCTGTTCCGATCAATGAGTATATGGAGAAGTATACCAACATGAGAGACAAGCTTCAGGAAAAGAAAATTTTCAGTCTCTTTACCCGGGAGGACGGGAAAATTTATGAAATTCCGAACTGGGCAGTCGTATCCGATCACTATTCCGGAAACCATTGCTGGGCATTGAATCAAAATGTGTATAAGGAATTAGGAAGTCCGAAATTAGAGGATTTTGACGATCTGTACGCCTATCTGAAACAGGTTAAGGAAAAATATCCGGATATGATCCCTTATGAAACCTCGCACATCTTTGAGGGAGAGAGAATGGTTCTGCCGGGTATGTCGGAAAATTTAGTGCCGACCAATCTGGATTGGCTTTCCTATGACGATAACGGAGAATTAAAGTCAATTTTTGAGCATCCGAGCTACGAAAAAGCATGGCTGTTCTTAAATAAGCTTTTCCGAGAAAAGCTGATGACGCAGGACGCATTCTCCCAGACGGCTGATCAGTTCAATGAAAAGCTTGCCACCGGACGCGTTGCAGTCTCGACCTCAACACAAGGGTATTTTGAGACAGCGAGAAATGAACTGCTAAAAAACGGAAACGACTATTTTACGATTACTCCCTTAAAGGACAAGAATTTAGACCGCGATAAGGTGTTTGTTTCCGGCTGCGACACAACAGGATGGACAGAGTTTCTGATCACAAAAAATGCTAAAAATCCGGAGGCAATCTATGCATTTTTAGACTGGCTCTTTACACCGGAGGGGCAGGCATTGGAGCTGTTTGGTGTTCCGGGCAAGTTCTATGACGGCTTCAACGAGGACGGTTATCCGGAACCGACCGACGCGTATATCAACAAGTCAGCCGATACCAATGTTGATGGACTCTCTTTCGTTTTGGGAACCACCTGGTGGGATGATGCTTCCATGTATATGATCACAAAGGGACTGCCAGAGGATCAGTGGCCGTGGGGCGGTAAGCAGCAGAGAAAGAACATCTGGCCGTATGTAAAGAATATTACCGAATATAACGGCATTATTCCTGGAACAGAAACAGAAGAAGGAATCATTTATCAGAACATTAAGGAATTACATAAAAACATGATCTCAAAAATGCTTTTTGCATCCTCAGAGGAAGAGGTAAAGAGCCTGATTGCAGAGCTCAGAACACAGTCTGAGAGCCTTGGAATGGATCGTCTGCTAGAGGCAGAGAGCAAAGTGTGGAAATCGAATAAACAAAAGTTAGGCATGGAATAAACTTTGTGATATAATGTAGATAATACATTATAGAAACGAGGTTAATGTCATGAGCGAGATCAAGAAAAAATACAAGCAGAAACTGATTTTATCCTTTGCGTGTCTGAATCTTTTTTGCGTACTTCTAAGCAGTGTGGGTTTTTACGCGCTGTCTATGGGGAATCTTAAAAAGAATTATGCCAGCGTTGTGCAGTCAACGCTGGCAGAGACGCAGAAAAACATCAATCAGAAAATTGAATATAACGAGTTTTTAGCAAAAAATTATCTGATGGATCAGGTGTTTTACGCCTATATGCAGAAAGAATACAGCCGTTATGAGGGAACGCAGGTGTTAAACAATAATCTGCTCCCCAAAGGCAGGGAAATGATTTCCCTTTCCAAAAATAACGTGCTGATCACGCTTTATATCGAGAATCAAACGATTCCGGAATATTTCTATCATGACACTGATAAAAGCGCTGAGCGCTCCTTTAGCGTCCGGCATATCAGCCATATTGCAGAGAAACCGTATTATCAGCGATATCGGTCAAAATCGGGTTATCTTTGGTGGGAACAGATTGACGACGACAAAGAGCGCGGAAGAATCAGTCTGATTTCGCGTGCCGGATATGTGTTTGGCGGAAAGGATGTCGGACTTTTAGTGATCAAGATGTCTGTTGAAGACATGATTGTGCAGTCTATGTCAGTGACCGACGATCAGCTCTATTATGAAATCCGAACCGGAGAAGATCAGTTCATCACCTCTAATTTTTCAGAGGAGGATGGCATCAGAACCGAGTTTGATAAGGAATGCACCGAGACAACGCTGGAAAACGGATGGAAAATCAGACTGTATATGCCGCTTGAAAATATTTCAGAAGGGCAGAGCCAGATTCTTTTGGTGATTCTTCTCCTAAGTCTTGGAACGTTTTTAGTAAATGTCCTGTTAGGCCGTATCATCAGCGAAAAGCTGTATTCCAGCATGAACAGTATTCTAATCGGCATCAGCAGATTCCAGCGCGGAGAATACGATTATGCAATCAAGGTTTCCAAGAATGATGAATTTTCCGAAATTGCAGACGCGCTGAATAATCTGGCAAAGGAAGTGCAGCATTTAATTGATGATGTGTATGAGAATATGCTGCAAAAGCAGAATATTGAATACCAAATGCTCCGTGCGAAGATCAATCCGCACTTTTTGAGCAATATCTTCAATCTGATTGTGCAGCTTGCCGAGGGAAAAGAGTACGAAAAAATTGTACTGGCGGCACAGCAGACGGCGAATTTCTACCGG
Organism: uncultured Clostridia bacterium; assembly: GCA_934462945.1. Classification (GTDB taxonomy): domain Bacteria; phylum Bacillota; class Clostridia; order UBA1381; family UBA1381; genus RQCD01. The sequence goes on from CAKSJF010000028.1 coordinate 20,903, forward strand.
AAAAATTTAGCACGGAATAAGGACAGCGTAAAATTGATGGAGGAAATGAACGCAATTCTGGCTTATTTAGACATTATCGGGCTGATGAAGCCGGGCGCGGTTACTTGTCATTATGAGGTGGATGCAAAAACCGAGCGGTGTATCATTCCGTCCTTTCTCTTGCAGCCGATTGTAGAGAATGCGGTCAACCATGCAATGGTAAACGGGAAAATCACGCTCTGTATCTCGGCAAAAGCGGAGCAGGGAAATCTCACCATCAAAATCCGGGACAACGGAATCGGCATGAGCCGGGAGCAGATGGAAAATCTCTTTAAAATCCGCGGCAGCCACGGCTACGGTCTTTACAGTATCCGCGAAAGAATCCGGTTAAAATACCCGGATGCGCAGTATGGTGTATTTGCCAGCTGCGAGGAGGGATGCGGCACAGAAATATCAATTGTGATCCCGGAGATCAACGAGTTCGAGCAGGAGGAAGCAGATGTATAAGGTTTTAATTTGCGATGACGACGGCGCAGCGCTGGATTTATTAGTGAAAAACGTGCACTGGGAAAAATTTAATATGCAGGTTGCCGCCACTGCTTCAAACGGTAAGCTGGGACTGGAGGCATACAGCAGGCAGAAAATTGATCTTGTGATTTTAGACATTCTGATGCCGGCAATGAATGGAATGGCATTGGCAGGCGAAATCCGGAAAAAGGGACAGCATACTAAAATTGTGTTTATCACAAGCTCGGATAATCTGAACGACGCAATCCGCGCCATCAACCTGAAAGCGGACGGATATATCTTAAAGCCGTTTTCGGTGGGTGAGATTGAGGATATTTTAGTCAAGATCCGGGAGTCTCTCGATTCGGATAACGGCGAAGAACCGCCCCGAAAGGAGGACGGCGAGCAGAACGCGGACATTGTCCGCAAGGTGAACGAATATATCAAAGAGCATATCGGGGAGAAAATCAAGCTTGGCGATATTGCAGACCATCTCAACTATGCCAGTGCCTATCTGGGGCAGATTTATAAAGCGAATACCGGAGTTTATATCAGCGACAAAATTTTAGAGCTGAAAATGAAATATGCGGCGGAGCTTTTGGAGATTCCGTTTAACCATGTCGGAGATGTGGCGGATAAGCTGGGTTATTCGGATTATACCTATTTTATCCGACAGTTTAAGGAGTACTACGGCGTTACGCCGAATGTATATAAAAAAGGCAATCTTTAGAAATTACAAAAAGTGGAGGTATCTTTATGAAAAAAATCTTATCATTACTGGTGAGTGCTATGCTTTTGTTGTCAATTGTTCCAGCGGCAACGCTGACGGCGAATGCAGAGGCAGGCATGTCCTGGCAAGACAAGGAGGGACTTTTGGAGGCATTGGAAATCCTGCCGGAGAAGAAAAGCACAGAGGAAGAAATTGACGCGGGCTTTTTGCAGGGTGTGATTGCAGGAATGTATCATGCAGGCGCGGAAACCGCGGCGGCAGAGGAGAGCGAAACCGTTTCCTATACCCAGGCAGCGGAAAAGCTTTTAGAGGTTTTAGGTTATTCCTACTATCTCGGAAATGACACCTATTTAAGACAGGTTACAAACGGAAATTCCATGGGTCTGTTTGACGGGATGAACGTTTCAGATTTTAGCGCGAATTTAAATTACGGCGACCTGGTGCAGATGCTATATAATGCACTTTCGGTCAGCGTGATGGAAGTGAGCTTAGACGGAAACGGCAAGCCGACCTATGAGATCAAAAAGGATTCCACCATTCTGACAAAATATTTTGAGGCAGAGGAAGTGGAAGGAATCTTAACGGCAGACGGCAAAACCTCTCTGTATTCTGCCGATACTGTCACCGGCTTCTCGGTGGACGGTGTGACCTATTATTCGCAGGAGACTTACGGTGTGAAGGTGGGTATGCGTGTCAAGGCATATGTTTCCGGCGGCGATCTTCTGTATCTTTATGAATCATCCAAAAATGAAACAATCACCTTTTCCGGTGAGGATGTGTATTCCAAATCCCGGACAGAGTTTGAGGTTTCCCCGGAGGACGCAAGGAGCAAAACCTATCGTTTTGATCCGGCTGCAAGCTATCTGTATAACGGCGTTTATCTCGGCTCAATCTCATCAAACGTGATTCCGATTGAATATTTCTGCGATGAGAATATGACCTATACCTTAATTGACAACGATTCGGACGGCAGATATGAGGCGGTTTACGGAAATAAGTATACATATATCAAGATTTCTGGAAAAAGTGCAGAAAACCAGGAAATCTATGACGAATGGGACGACGGTATCTATGAGATCATAGACGGCGACCGGTTCTATTATGCAGACGGAATCGAAACAGAATTTAATAATGTGAAAAAAGGCGACATTGTTGCTATGCAGATTCCGCAAGGTTTGTCTATGGAAAACCGTTCACAGACAATTGACTATGTCATTCTGACCGACCGGATCTCCGGCAGGGTAACCGGAATCACACAGGACGGTTTTTCGGTGGACGGCGAGGAATACAAGCTGAATGAAAAATTTGATATTCCCACCAGTGAGATGATGGGAAAGAGCGGCGCGTTTATCTTAGACATGACCGGAAAAATTATTGATTATTCCGAAACAGCAAACGAGGATGAAAACACCACCAAGACAGAATATGCCTATATCAAGTCTTTCTATGAAAGCGAGGAGGACGACAGTATCTGTGTTAGAATTTTTAAAGGAAACGGCATGGAGAAAATGTCCTTAAAGGATAAATGTAAGCTCACAAAGGGCGATACGGTTGTTTATGATAATGCCAATGTCATTTTTGCAAATCAGACCGACTGTATGGGAAAACTCGTTAAAGTTAAGCACCAGGGAAATGAAATCAAGAAAATTGAACTTCCCAGAACAATTACATTGGGTGAAAAAGGAAAAAATGCATATAACGATTTTAACTATATTCCGATGGTAGATAATTTGCGTTCCAGGAGCAAACTGATTCAGGATATGTATGTGATGGATTCTAATAAAACTGAAGTATTTTTGATTCCGACTGGTGGAGCAGACAAAGACTTTAAAAAGGTTACAACGGAAAAATGGTCAAGAAACAGCATATCCTTTTCAGCGGAGTTATATTCAATTGATGATGAATACGGAGTAGGAGCGGCATTGGCTTATGTCAATACCTCCGGAGCGGATAAGGATATCAGCTCATCCAATAAATTGTTTATTATTGAAAAAGTAGTTACAATCCTTAACCAGAACGATGAAATTTGTATTCAGCTGACCGGCATGGAAGGGAGCGAAAAGAAAACAATTTCATTTGAGGACAGTGATGCAGAAAGTACAACAAACAACCCGGAAACAGCCACAGATCCAGCATACCGGATTCGAACTGTTAAGGCAGCTGAGCTTGAACCGGGCGATATCATTCAATATACCTTAAAGGATAATGAGACAATTGATGGATTTCGCGTCTTATATAAGATTGGAGATCCGGATGGTCTGTTCACTCTTTCCGGAACGCAGAGAGATGCCTATATGATTGATCCATCATGGATTTTGGTGAATGATAAGGATTTGATCTGTTGTATTGGAACGGTAGAGGATAAAACAAAAACCTATTTGAAATTGGGATTTCAAAATCTTGCTCAATCAAAAAAGAATTTTATGAGCAGTCAATTTGGAAATGTCTATAAGGTTAACACAAAATCTCATAAGGTTGAATTGGTTCGCGTCTCAGATCCTGACATCAAAAAAGGAACAAGAGCCCTTACTACAGTAAGTTGGGGTGCGGAAAAGGATTTAGTTGTGTATTATGAATAATGTGATTCAAATATTCCTTGTGGATTTGAATAGTAAAAAAATTTAAGGAGGAACGAACGTGAAAAAAATTTTATCGGGAATTTTAGCGGTGAGTGTTGCCGCAAGTACCGCTGGTGTACTTTCTGTATATGCAGAGGATGCGCAGGCATTGGGTGGTATTATGTATGCAACGAACATGAACATTCTTCAGACGGTAGGAAATAATCAGCAAGCCGGAGGAATTGGCTCACTCGCAAGCTTGGACAGCAATGGACAAATCAAAGGGGATGGCGCAGTCGGAAATGATTCTGCAGCATTCTTTGATACAGCATCTCTCAAAGTTGGAGAGGATTATATTGAGGCAGATATTCCTCAGGTATCTCAGGTAGAGGGGCTTCGTTTCCGTAGCCGCGGCTGTATTCAGCAGATACAAAATTCAAGAATCATGTATTTGGATAATTCGGATGGACTTTGGAAAACAGCGGTAGCTGACGCTGCATGCTCTGAATACCATGATAGCTATGATTTGTTCTGGAAAGAGGTTACATTCTCGGAAACGGTAACGACGGCAAAAATTCGTGTCTATCCGCTTTCACAGAATGGAACAATCCGCTTAGATGGCTTGCAGGTTTTAGGAACTGCTACAGAGGATATGATGATCGGAAATCAGCTGTATGGTGCTTCTGTAACGCTTGATTCCAAAGACTATTGGATGGATGATTGGGCTGGCGCTGCAACAATTGACGGAAAATATAAGCATGAAAACGCAAATGTAATACAGTTTGGAGCAGATGAAAGAAAAGCAGATGTGATTTACAATCTTCCAGAGGAAAAAACAATTGATTACGTTGATATTACAACTTACTATGCAGGGCATGCCTTTCAAAATGGCTTTGTGAGTGTGTGGGACGAAAAGTCCCAAAGTTGGGAAAAAGTCGGAAACTTTGAAAAACAAAGCGACCTTACAGCTGTAACTTTCTCACAGCAGCATGCAGAATTAAAAAGACCGGTTACAACAAACAGATTAAAAATCACTTTGGATGACAGCCCGGCAGTGGGTGGCTTGTTCTCCTTGTCTGAGGTTTATGCTGGTGCGGCAGAACACACAAAGTTAGACAATTTGTATTTTACAACCTATGAGATGGAAGAACCAAATCCGGATGCGTGCAGTGCAGAGCTTGGACGTTTGCATGAGGATGGAAATCAGGACAAACAACCAGGAGATGCAGGATACGGTGATCCATACGATGCAGTTTTCTTCTTTAATGCACAGAAAGCAGCACAGCCTGCAGGTGATGAGGATTACATAGAGATGATGTTTTATGTTCCGGCAGATGTTAAGGAAATTGTGTTGAAAACGGTAGAACCGAATAGAGATGACAAATATGTTTTCAGCAAGCCGACAAGTGCGTCTATATATTATTTAGATCACAAAACAGGAGAATGGACTTATGACGGTTGTCTTTCGATTCCGCTTGACGAGTATGTGTCCACATATTACTTTAATAAGGCAGTATATGCAGATGCTGTGAGAGTCTATGTTACTGGAATTGAAGAACCATGCCAACGTTTCAGAATTGCTGGACTTTATGCGTCAGGTAACGTGCATAAGGATATTGCAAAGGATGAAAATATACATCATGGCGGCAATGTTTTAGATGGGGCAAATATTGTGAATAATGGTGTATATTTTGGTGAGTTGATTGATGGAAATTACGGAACGCAGAAAGGCTTGAATGTTGCCGCAGATAGTAGTCTATGGATTAACCCGGCAAAGACGGCGGAAATTAACCAAATTGAAATCATTTATCCATATGCATTAACAACTGCAAAGGTAACAGTTCATTTGTGCTATCCAGGTGGTATTTGGGAAAATAATATTGTTGAGAGTACATTTGATTATTCGGGAGAAAGCCTTGGAAATCGCTTGAATCCAGCAAGACAGATTATCACTTTGCCAAAAACATATACCGCTGCAGTAGGTCAGACATGGCGGATTCGATTTGATAATTTGACAGGAAGTCTCAATTTAAAGGAGATTATTTTCCGGAATGCAGAAAACACAGGCTACACAATTTCAGATGCTGAGATTACCCGGAATGGAAATATTTATACAATTAATACACATGCGGAAAATTACGAAAATGTAACAAAATCCTATGACGTATTCTATGCGGCATACCAGGCTGGAAAGCTTATTGGGGTTCAAAAGTGTGAGTTGAATTTAAAACCGTTTTCTAAGAGAACACGTTCAGCTGCTTTTGATTTTTCGGGTTTGACCGGAGAAGTACAGTTAAAGAGATATATTTGGACGGGCGAAATGAATCCGTACACAACAAAGACGGACGTACAGACGATCCAGCTTTCAGAAAACTAAACAAATGGAATCATACCGCCGTGTAAAACGGCACGGCGGTATTTTCGCAATAAGGAGGAAAAGGCATGAAAAAAATTGCTGGTATCATTGCTGCTTTAATAAGCTGCACGGCAATATCGCAGGTATATGCAGAATTTATTCCTGCAACATATTTCACAAATTGCAAGCTTGAAAGAAATAATGATGTGCCGAATGGAAATAACACACATGTTCTTTCAGATAATGTGGCTTGGAACACAAGCACAACATGGTTCTTTGAACAAACGGTAGATGGAAAATTAGTAAATGAACGATATTTTGAGGCATATTTGCACCAGACCGCGTTGGTTGACTCAATTTCTCTTTGGTCAGTCAATAATGCGTGGAATACACAGTATCAAACAATCAAGAAAATCAAGATAAAATATTTTGACGCAGATGAGCAGGAATGGAAATGGGTAAATGGCGGAGAAGAATTTGAGCTGAACTATACCTTTGATGCCGGCATGAATGTTAACCGCTCTGACGTATCACTTCCGGAAAAGGTGGAAACCTACCGGCTGCGCATTTATATGACAGAGAGAACCCCGGAGGGCTTTGGAAACATGCGCCTGGATGAATTTCAGGTATACGGAACTCCCGTGGAAAACAAAAAATATAATAATCGTAACTTGCTCTATCATGCTGTTGTTTCTTCAACGGATAATGATGAAGGAATTGTTGAACGGATTGCAGACGGTAAAATGGATGCACAGAAAGAAAAAAGTGCAGAAGGTATCATAGGAACGGAGGAAAAACCATATCATATTGTTTTTGATTTTCAAGATAAACAATATACATGGAATAGCTTTGATCTTTTTACCGAATATATGAATCAGAGTATAACCAAAATGAAGCTGCAATATGCAATTGCGGATCATTGGGTTGATGCGGAAAATTTTGAATATGATATTTCGGAAACCAATCCGGCGGCAATGGGTACACTGGAAAATCCGATAATTTTGCATAGTGATTTGAAAACTCCGATTACTTCAAAAAAATTTAGATTGGAAATTACTGGATGTAAATCTGCTAATTATTTTCGGATTGGTGAATTGATTGCAAATGGAGAGGCTGCAAAGGCAAGCGACTGGATTATCAATTTAGACGAAAAGATGAAAAAGACAGCAGAGGGTGAATTTTTAATTTGCCGCGGAGTTTCCAGATTTATACCAAAGGCTCTAATAATTCAAAGTGCATCTGCTGGTGAGGCAGAGATTGGATATTTTGAAGATCAACAGTTTGTACCAATGGTGCAGAATGTGCAGCTTTCAACAGGTGAAAATGTTCTTGTGCTTGATTCCCAAGCAGTGAAAAATAATATTGCGGTCAAATATGAAAATGTATCCGATTGCACTGTCACCGTTTATGGAAATGATGAATATGCAGC
>CAKSJF010000029.1 GCA_934462945.1 uncultured Clostridia bacterium
TATTATACCAAAGAAATGATGAATCCTGGAGACAGTCCGCCAATTGGAATTGTGCTTTGTGCAGATAAAAGTGATGCCATTATAAAATATACGCTTCCAGATAATAATACTCAAATTTATGCTTCAAAATATAAGCTGTATATGCCTACAGAAGAAGAATTAAAAAAGGAACTGAATTTGGAAGATTTTCAGAAAAAACAGGAGTAAAAACATGATAACACCACGACTCAAAATGATTTTAGAACATACAACCGGAAATGTCATTGCAGATCTGGGAACAGATCATGCTTATATTCCGATTGAGCTTGCGAAAAAGGGGGGATTTCAAAAGCTGATTGCAACCGATGTGCGTCCGGGGCCGCTTGCGGCTGCACGCGAGCATGTAAAAAAAGCCGGAATGGAGGAAAAAATTGACCTGCGGCTGGGAAGCGGACTTGCTCCGCTTTCGGAAAATGAGGCAGACACCGTTTTGATTTGCGGCATGGGCGGCGTTCTGATTTCGGAAATTTTAGCGGCTGCTCCAGAAAAGTCAAAGCATGTCTCACTTTTTCTGCTCCAGCCGATGAATGGGCAGTATGAGCTTAGAAAATGGCTCATAGAGCATTCTTTTGAAATTTTAGAGGAAGATATCGCATGTGAGGGATTTAAGGTCTACAATCTCATTTTAGCGCGTCCTGGAAAAAAGCAGCCGATGCCCTGCGAGCTTTCGCTCCATCTTCCGGAAACGCTCCTTACACATCCGCTCTATTCAAAGCTGCGGGACAAGAAACAACGGGAATTTGAAAAAATCCGGGACGGACAGAAAAACTCCTCCTGCCCGGATCAGAAAGAAATTTTATACTACCAGACGCTTTTGTCAGAATTAGAAGAAAGGAACCGTCATTATGAAACTATATGAAATCATCAACCACTTTGAACGTTCTTTCCCGCTTCGCTATGCCTGCGAATGGGACAATCCGGGACTTTTATGCGGAGATCCGGAAACGGAGGTACATAAGGTATTTGTCACACTGGATGTGACAGAAGAAACACTAAAGCAGGCGATTGCTTACGGTGCAGAATGCATTTTTTCACATCATCCTGTTATCTTCCAACCGCAGAAAAGCATCACAACCGACACGGTGACCGGAAGAATTTTAATTTCCGCAATCCAGAATAATATCGCCCTTTATGCGGCGCATACCAATTTAGACATTGCGCCGGACGGACTGAATGCACGTCTTGCAAGGCTGTTTCATCTGAAAAATCCAACATTTATGGAAAAAAGCATGATTGACCCCAAGGCAGGCTTAGGCGTGATCGGAACAATCGACACCTGCACCATTGATGAACTGGCAAAAAGAACAAAAGAGGTTTTAAAAACACCCTTTGTCCGGATCTGCCGTTCGCAGGAGAGAATGGTGACAACGGTTGCAATCGGATCAGGTGCATGTGCAAGCCTTCTCACGACCGCAAAACGCCTCGGAGCAGACGTTATGATCACAGGGGATGTAAAGTATCATGAGGCGCTCGAAGCCGTTCAGAACGGCATGTGCGTGATCGACGCAGGACATTTTCCGACAGAGGAGCTGGCAAATAAGGTTTTCTTTGACTATATGAACGATCTTCGGATTGGATTTATTTTTGCAGAACAAAGGGATGTGTTTGAGGTAATCTGATTGCCTTGAAGATGTGAAAAAAAATAATATAAAAAAGGGATGTAAAAAAAGAGTGCAGAACGCTCAAAACGCGCCCGACGGCGTACTGGCGTACTCCGAGCGGCGCGTTTGAAACGGTCTGTGCCTTTTTTGACATCCCACTTTTATTTTCCCTGGAATTTTTGTACTCTAATATCTTTTGCCTGTAAATTTAAGATTTCAAAGCTTTCAAAAATTCTGGAGGTGAATCTGGAGGTATATGCCTTGGAAAGCTCATCCAGTAAAAAGTTACTGCTGAAAATCATCTTCCGGTTTTTATCCAACCGTTCATTCATTAAATCGAACAAAAATGAAACGGTCGGACGGGTGATATTTTCTGTGCCGAGATCGTCAATCACCAGAAGATCGACTTCATAGGCGCGGTCGAGCGTTTTTTTGAGTTCTGTGCGGTTTTCATGCTTTCCGAACCGGTATTCCTCATACATACTGAAAAGCCGGGTTGCGCGCGTATACAGAACGGTTTTCTGCTGCTGCATGATTTGATTGGCAATACAGCCGGTCATAAAAGTTTTTCCAACGCCTGTTCTTCCGTAAAAAAACAGATTCTTGCTTTCTTCAAACTGATCACAAAAGCGGATTGCAGCCTTTAAAACATTTTCTGCATTTTTTCGCTCTGTCATAGTTCCGTCTAAAATTAATTCATCCGAGTAATAGGAAAGCAGAAAATTATCAAACGTTTTTCCTTTCAAAACGTTGCTCAGATTGGAGCTGGTATAAATGCTGTCCATCAGTCTCTGTTCATAGCAATGGCAGCGCTTGCTCCCGATAAATCCGGTATCTTCGCAATCCCGGCAAAGATACTGCACCCGGTCAAAATCCTCCGGAACACCGTTTTCGCGCAAAAGCTTTGCCCGTTCTTCATTCAAAACACCGACCAGCGCCTTAAATTTTTGGTTTTGCTCCTTTGCATGCTCCGGATCTTTCACCAACATCTGAATATTTAAAAAGCCGGATCGCTTAATTTCCTCGTCAATCTCCCGAATCCGCGGAATGTTCCGGTAAACCCCCTGGATTCGTTCCAGACGTTTCTGCTCCTGATCTGCTCTTGTTTTTTCATATTCTTCTGAAATTTTCCGATAGATTTCCTCATACATGCGCCTCACCCCTTTTGAAGAATTTTAAAATTTCGTCCTTTTTTCTCAAAATCTCATCAAACCGGCGGATATATTCCGACGGATCTTTAAAATTAAACACACGCTCAATCACATCCCCTGATATCAGCTTGGACGTACCTCCGCCGCCCAGGGCAATAATCGTCTGTGCCTCCTCCATGATATTGACGTTATAAAAGGACATAAAGTCCTTTTTGGCATAGCCGACATTTTCTAAATTTCCGGAGATATTTTTCTGGCGGTACATATAATACGGCTCGCGCCCGGTTTCGCTCATCCGCTTTTGTGCATAGGAAAGCATCTGATCCATGGCATGCTGCTCTGTGAGCTTTTGAGCGGTGAAACGGAGATTTGCCGCACGTTTTACACACATCGAATGCACCGTTACATTTTCCGGATCAAGCAGGAGTACCTCCTCAATGCTTTTTTCAAACATTTCCGGTGTTTCGCCCGGCAGTCCGGCAATTAAGTCCATATTGATATTGGAAAAACCGGCGTCCCTTGCAGCGGAAAATGCGTCCCGCACCATGTTCGGAGAATGCGCGCGTCCGATTGTTTTGAGTGTGCTTTCATTCATCGTCTGCGGATTAATGCTGATCCGATTCACACCGCCGGATTTTGCAGCAAGGAGCTTTTCCCTTGTGATCGTGTCCGGACGTCCTGCCTCCAGGGTAAATTCCCGGATTTTCTGAAAATCAAAGCATTCGGACAGTTTCTTGCAAAGCGCAGAAATCTGCACAGCAGAAAGCGTGGTAGGCGTGCCGCCGCCGATATAAATATTATCCACATAAAAATCTAATTCTTTTAAGATTTCCTTTGTTTTTTCAATCTCGGACAAAAGCAGGCGGAAAAATTCGTCCATATACTTTCCGCTTACGCGTAAATCGGTCGACACAAAGGAGCAATAAAGACAGCGCGTGGGGCAAAACGGAATTCCGATATAAAGGCTGACGCTCTTTTTCGGAATCGACTCTAAAATTTGCTCCTCATTCTTTGCAACCTGCATCGCAAGCTCGGTTTTTTCCGGCGTCACCTCATAAATTTCCGAGAGTGCTTTCCGGATTTCTGCGTCGCTTTTTCCCTCATCCCGGAGCATCCGGACATTTTTTGCAGGACGGATTCCGGACATCACACCCCACGGCAATGACACCGGACGGATTTTTTTTGCCGCATGACAAAAAGACTTTGTGCAGGCGCAGCGGAAATTTTTCTGATCTTCGCGCGGATTCTGCCTTTGATACGAATACACATCATCTGAAAAACAGGTTTTTCCGGCAAATACAATTTCACAATAGACAAAGACATTCTCTCCGTCATACCGGAAATCGGTGATCACAAAGCCATCCTCATCCGGTGCAAAGAACAGATTGATAAAAATATTCATGTCGTACTCACAGGAAAACCCATTCTGGATCAGAATCATGTTAATCTCCATTCCGAATTACTAAATTAAATTTCTTTTCATATCCGATTGATGTATCATTTCCATGCCCCGGAAGAACCTTAACCTCATCCGGGAGCTGATACAGGCGGTTTTTTAAAGACCTTTCCAAAACGTCAAAATTTCCGTTCGGAAAATCCCACCGTCCGACGCTTCTTAAAAAGAGCGTATCGCCGGAAAAAAGAATATCCCCGATCCTGTAGCAGACGCTGCAATCGGTATGTCCCGGCGTTTTCAAACAGGTGACCGGAATTTCTGAAATCACCTTTGTTTCTCCGTCTGTAAACGGAAGTACCGGGCAGGGAAGCACATATTCCTCTCCGAACATGGACGAAACATTCAAAACCGGACTTTTTACATTATTTCTGCATTCCGCCGATCCGTACACCGGAACGCTCCATTCTTTCAGAATTTCATCCGTTCCGCGCATATGATCGTAATGCGCATGCGTGAGCAGAATTGCAGTCGGTTCTGCCTGGCATTCCTTTATTTTTGCAATGATTTTTTCCGGACAGCTGCCCGGGTCGATCAGAAATCCATATTTTCCCTCATACACAAAATAGCAGTTCTGATCCATCTGATAGTCAATAATTTTTTCAATTTCCATAGCGTTTCCTTAGTGGTTCAGCCGGATTGGCGACACCATATACAAGCAGTTTTCCTCGTCCTTCTGCGAACGGATAAAGCAGGGTGCAAGCGGATGGGAAAATTCCAGACGGACATTTTCCTCCTCGCAGGAGCGCAGCGCCTCTAACAGATAGCGGTAATTAAAGCCGATTTCCAGACCCTCGCCCTCCAGATCTGCATCCACAATATCGTGAATCTGACCTTTTCCGGTCATGCAGGAGATTTCAATTTTATCATAGGCAATATTTAAACGAACCGGTGTTTTTTCCGATTTTGCGCTCATTTCTTCATTCATCACCAACGCAGAACGCTCCAGACTGTCGCAAAGCGCTTTGGACTTTAAAGTGACAAAAATGCTGTTCGGGGTTGCTAAAACCGGGTAGTAGTTCATATATTCACCCTCTAACAGACGGGTGATCATTTTATAGTTTCCGAAATCAAACATCGCATGGCGGGAAGAAACTGAAATTTCCACCTGATTGTCCTCATCCTTTAAAACCTTAAGCATTTCACGTAATGTCTGCCCCGGAACAACAAATTTCTTTTTCGAAAGCTCCGGAGAAACATTCTGTGTGATATAAGCCAGACGGTGGCGGTCGGTCGCAACCACTTTGAGCACACCGTTTTCAATTTCAAACAGTTCGCCTGTGATCACCGGATATTTCATATCATTCATAGACACGGCAAAAATTGATTTCCGGATCATATTTTTCAGTGTTTTCTCCGGCAGGGAAAGATGATAGTTTTCCTCAATCTCCGGTACTGCCGGAAATTCATTCGGGGAGACACCCTGGATGTTAAATTCACTTTTTTTACAGGTGATAGTAGCAACGTCGTTTTCCTCATTCACCTTAATATGTACATCGTCATCCGGCAGTCTGCGGACAATCTCACCAAACATTTTGGAGTTTAAGGCAATCACGCCTCCCTCCTCCACCGGACAAATTGTTTTATATTCAACACATAAATCCAGATTGTTTCCGGTAACAACCAGATCACCGTTTACAGATGCGTCTATTTTAATACATTCCAGAATCTGCAAAGCAGGTTTTGAAGAAACTGCTCTCTGAACGGTATTAATAATATCTAACAGCTGTATCTTATGGCATACAAATTTCATAAATTATCCCTCATTTCAATTTTATCCTCACACGGAATATTATAAACGTACGTACCTACGTGTTTATATATATAATATAATAAATAGTAGTCATAATAGTAGAGGTGTGAATTGTGTGGAAAAGCTTTGTCATTCCCGGAATCATGCGAAAATTTTATCCAGCTTTCTGTGTGCAGAGAGTGTGGATAGAAGAAATCTATCAACACCTAAAAATCCGGGGAATTTGTATACACACCCTATTCACGCGTTATCCACACCTTTTGTGGATTATTTTAAGAGATCGTGTTCAGATCTTTCATAATATAATCGATATCCGCTTTTAAGTTTTCATCCTCCTCCATCATCTCCACAATCTTATCCGCACCGTACATCACAGTAGTCCGGTCGCGGTTTCCGAGGACGGCGGCAATCATACCAAAATTCATGTTGGTCATTTTTTTGCAGAGGTACATCACGATCTGGCGCGGAAGTACGATATTTTTCGTTTTAGACTTTCCGATGATATCCTCCTGCGAAACATTATAAAAGGAGGAAACTTTATCTAAAATTTTCTGCGGCGTCACCTTTACAATCCGATCTTCCGGCAGAATAGAACGAAGCGCCTCCTCTGCAAGTTCCATATCAATCGGCTTATGACTGATTCCGGCATATGCCATGATTTTTAAGAGAGCGCCCTCCAGTTCCCGGATATTTGAGCTGACGCGCTCTGCAATATAGGAAAGCACCTCAATGGAGACGGTGGTATTCTGGTTTTCCGCTTTCTTTTTTAAGATCGCAACTCTGGTTTCATAGTCCGGTGTGATAATATCGGTCTGCACACCCCATTCAAACCTCGTTCTTAAGCGTTCTTCTAAGGTGACCAGTTCCTTTGGACTGCGGTCGCTGGTGAGCACAATCTGTTTATTCTTCAAATAAAGGTCGTTAAAGGTGTGGAAAAATTCTTCCTGCGTTCCCTCTTTTCCCTCAATAAACTGTACGTCGTCCACCAAAAGCACATCCACCTCACGGTAGCGGCGGCGGAATGCCTCCATATCCTTATCACGGTCGCGGAGAGAATTGATCATATCGTTGGTAAAGCGTTCGCTTGTGACATAGACCACCTTTTTTTCCGGAGAATTTTTTAAAATCTCGTTTCCGATTGCGTGCATCAGGTGGGTTTTTCCCAGTCCGGAATTTCCGTAGAGAAACAGCGGATTCGAGCCCTGACCCGGATTCTGGGCAACGCTTTTTGCAATTGCGGTTGCATATTCGTTGGAAGATCCGACCACGAACGTATCGAACACATAGCGCGGATTCAGATTGGAAACAAATGTCGGCTCTTCCGGCACGGCAATTTGTTCCTTTTGCGGCACAACAATTTCCGGCGTCCGGATGACTTCGCTTTCCAACACGATTTCTAACATCACCGGCTCTGCCGTAACGCGTGCAACGGATTTTTCAATCAGATCCGTATAGCGGATTTTTACCATATTCTTAATAAGTGCAGTGGAAACCGATACCTTAAAAATTCCGTTCTCATAGCTTACCGGGCGGATGTCGCGGATATATGTATTAAAACCGACCACAGAGGGAATTTCCTGACGGATGTAGGAGACTGCATGCTCCCAAATCTCTTTGATATTCATCTTTTTTCAATCATCCTTTTATTTTTATCATACATATTATCTTATCATTTTTCTTTTCAATTTACAAGGCTTTTTCTTAAATTGAAATAAAATTCTACCTTTTATACTAAAATGCGTCCTGATATTTCACACCGTTTAGCACGGGGTATTTTGACTGGGAGCGTTCTGTCCAGATTCCGTTCTCACCGCTATACTCCTTTGACTGCCAGCCTAATCTTCCGCCGCGGTCGACCGGAAGCAGGAAAAAGGACTTTTGATTGAAGAGTCTTTGCGCTGTTTCCGTTCCGTTTTTCTCCGGATCAGAAAGCGTGACCGAAAGCTCCTTTTTTGAGAAGTTATCAAATAAATATCCATCTCCGACCTCCGGGCAGATTTTTGCCGAGATTCCTCCGGTGGAAATCTGGGTGTTTAAAGCCACTGAACCGGTTAAAAAACCGGTTTTGTCAAAACCGCAGATACCGCCGGCATATTGCGTGCTTTTTCCGGTCGTTTCCTTTTGCACCACAGCGTTTGCAGCATAGGTATTTTGCAGGTTGCAGCTTTCATTATATCCGCAGATACCGCCGGTATAGCCGGTGCTGGCATCGGTAGTAACCGGCATAACGGAAAAGCTGTGTACCAAAAGTCCGGACACGCTCAGCCCGGTAATTCCTCCTGTATAGGAAAAGGAGGTCTGATCGGGGGCAATTGCCTGGAGCGATCCTGACGAGGCGGTTTTATAGATTTCGCCGCCGTTCTGAATGCCGCAGATGCCGCCTGCATAGCTGTTTTTTATCTCTGTCCGGATCTCTGCACGGACGGCAGAATTGTAGAGAAAACCGCCGCTTTGAAAACCGCAGATACCGCCTGCCGCTGTGGTGGACGGTTCTGCATGATTTTTCACATTAATGTTACCGAAATAATAGGTTTGCTCCAAAAATCCCTCATTCTGACCTGTGATACCGCCGAGATTGGAGGATTCAATGCCGGCGGACAGGTCTGCATGGACCTGCACGTTTAAAACCGTGCCGTAATTTCTGCCGCAGAGTCCGCCGACTGACGCGGATTCCACGCTTTTTTCAGCGTTTAAAACCGCGGCGGAAACCGAGCAGTTTTCAATCCGTCCGTAGCTGACCGCCGCAAGACTGCCGATCATTTCGCCGCCCGACAGATTGATTTCCGAAAGGTTTAAATTTTTAATAATTCCGTCTCCGACCATTCCGAAAAGACCGTAATGTTTCTGTTCCTTAGAATAAGGCATCCGGAGTCCGGAGATTGTGCAGCCGTTTCCGTCAAATGTGCCGGAAAAGCCTTCCTCCGGGATATCAGTATCAAACAGCGGCGTCCATTCATCCGTCAGTGTGATGGAATTGGCAAGCAGATAATGCATGTTCGGTTTCATCTGGCGCAGCTCTTGTTCATTTGTAATTTTTTTCGGAGTGTACGGCACAAGTCCCGGCGTCTGGCTGATTTTCTGAAAGCATTTCGGATAGGGAAGTAAAAATCCGTCGTTTCCCTGCTCCATCCTCCATCCGGAGGTAAAGCTCCAGGATAGCCGTTTTGTATAAAAATCACGGTCGCGCAGATCGTCCCAGGAAACGCTCTCTCCGTCAATATCATTTTCATCCGAGAAAACATCCTTGGAATTTTTCCGGGTGAGATGATAGCTGAAATTATTCTGTGTTTTTCCGCCTTCCTTATTGGTTGTAATAATGCCGCTGCGGTAGGTTAAAAGATCTTGTGTGAGAAAGGATGCGCTGACGTTGGAGCGCACATCTCCGCCGATATTTGCACCGCTGATTCCTCCGGCATACATATCCGAATAAACGGCATAAGCTGCAGAGAGATTATTTTTGACCGTTCCGTAATTAATGCCGCAGATACCGCCTGCATAGGAGGTGGAGGAGACGGTATAGAGTGCGGAAAGAGAATTTTTGATCTGTCCGTAATTCGTGCCGACCAGTCCGCCTGCCTGATTCTGCGAGGCTTTTACAAATCCGATTCCGGCACAGGAGGAGATTGTACTGTCTTTCATTGTTCCGGCAAACAGACCGGCATTGTTTTTCCCCTCCACATCGCCGGAGATGGTCAGATTTTTAATTACACCGTCCGACAGATAGGAAAAAAATCCGCAGCTTTCCTCACTGCTTTTGATTTTTAGTCCGGAAATGGTGTGACCGTTTCCGTCAATACTGCCGAAAAATCCGTTTTCCGCATTAATCGGCGTCCAGTTTTCTGAAAGCTGAATATCGTTTTCCAGGCGGAAATGTTTATTCTGAAAATAACGGATATAGTCCAGCTGTTTTTCGTCTGAAATGATGTACGGGTTTTCCTCTGTACCGTTTCCCTCAGAATATACAAACGGCTTAACTGTGCTGATTTTTCTGACCCTGCTTTGAATGCCGCTTGGTGTCACTGCCATAAAATACAGATTATATTCCTCCTCGGAATCCAATTCGATTGTTCCGAAGGATTCCGTTTCCGGATCGGTGATTCTCTTTAAAATCTGGGTAAAGGAATCCGGATTCGGGGACAGGTTACTGTTAAATGCGGAGGTTGGTACTGCTTTATAGTAGACGGTGCAGGGAACATTGGTTTTCAGCGCGATGTTTACACTCCCTAAAATCCCCTCGTTTGCAATTCTCGGATAGTCCCGGAGAAAATCCGGTCTTGTGGCAAAGCCGGACGCGTTATTGTAAAACCGGTTTAAAAGCGTCACCGCCTCGGCGCGTGTTAAGGACTGTTTCGGACGGATGGTAGAGTCCTGGTATCCGGAAAGAATCTTCTGATTCAGAGAAAAGGCAACCGCATTTCTTGCATAGCCGGATACCTCGGAAAAATCGGAATAAGCTCCGGCTGGTCCGAGCGAGGGCGGATGGATGGAGTATGCACGGCAGAGCATGACCAAAGCGTCCTCACGCGTCAGATTTCGATTGGGATAAAAATATCCGTTGTCACCGTAGATGATCTGATTGGACTCTGCAATGACGAGATAAGGGTAATACCACGCATCTTTCTCCGCGTCCTTCATAGAGCAGGAAAAGGATGCAGAAAAAAAGCTTTGATAACGCACAATCAGAGCGGTAAATTCCGCTCTTGTCACCGGTTTGTCCGGCAGAAAGACATCCTCTGATTCTCCTGCGGCAAACTGATTGGAAACGGCAAATTCAATTTCATCCTGCGCCCAGTGTCCGTCATAATCTGCGCAGAGCGCACGGGGAAAAAGCATGATGAAAAACAGTAATAAAATTAATTTTTTCATTTCAATCACCCCGTTTCGTTATCTTTATTATAGCAAATTTCTTTTGAAAATGCAATAAAAATTATTTTTTTGGAAATGCTAATAAAAAGAAAGCGTGGTGATTCGATGAAAAAGAAAAAAAGACCGCATGAACAGATGGTGGCAGATATTTTGTTTGATATGGAGGAGGCAAGCAGTGTAAACGATTTTACCGGCATGCTTCCGACTCCTCCGCAGTCGGACTATGAAAGAGAAAGCTATCAGGATATTTTAGATTATACACCGGAGCCGGTAAAAAAAGACTGTCTGTATTAACAGGGACATAAAAACACAGATCATTCAGGAGCTGTTTCAGCCTTTGAATGATCTGTGTTTTTTAAAAATTTATTTAATAATATCTGTCCCCATGAAAGGTACTAATGCTTCCGGAACTGTGACTGTTCCGTCCTCATTCTGGAAGTTTTCCAAAATGGCTGCAACAGTTCTTCCGACTGCAAGTCCCGATCCGTTTAAGGTGTGAACGAACTGCGGTTTATCCTTTGGTGTTCTTCTGAACTTGATGTTAGCACGGCGCGCCTGATAGTCCTCAAAGTTCGAGCAGGACGAAATTTCTACATAGCGTCCGTAGCTTGGCATCCAAACCTCAATATCATAGGTTTTTGCAGAAGAAAAGCCTAAATCTCCGGTGGAAAGGCATACCACACGGTATGGCAACCCAAGACCTTGCAGAAGTTTTTCTGCATCATTTGTTAAGCTTTCCAATTCCTCATAGCTCTTTTCCGGATCTGCAAATTTCACTAATTCTACCTTATTAAACTGATGCTGACGAATCAGACCTCTTGTGTCCCTGCCGGCTGAACCTGCCTCTGCACGGAAACATGCAGAATATGCACAATACTTAATCGGCAGATCTGCACCGTCTAAAATTTCATCCCGGTGCAGGTTGGTAACCGGCACTTCTGCGGTCGGAATTAAGAAGAATCCGTTGTTGGTTACTTTAAAAGCGTCCTCCTCAAATTTCGGTAATTGACCTGTCCCTGTCATGGATGCACGGTTTACCATATAAGGCGGAAGAATTTCGGTATAGCCGGACTGTTCTGTATGTGTTGCAAGAAAATAGCTGATGACTGCACGCTCTAATCTTGCGCCTAAGCCTCTGTATACCGTAAAGCGCGAACCGCTGATTTTTGCAGCACGGTTAAAATCTAAAATATTTAAATCCGTTCCGATATCCCAATGTGCCTTCGGTTCAAAGGAAAATTCGGTCGGTTTTCCGTATTTCCGGATTTCTACATTTTCCGAATCGTCCTTTCCGACCGGAACACTGTCATTCGGAATGTTCGGAATCCGGAGCATGAAGTTTCTTAATTCTTCATCAATTTCAGAAACCTTTGCGTCGTCCTCTTTAATTTCGTTGGAAAGCTCGCGCATTTCGTCGAAAATGGCAGTGGTGTCCTCTCCTGCTTTCTTCATAGCCGGGATTTTTTTGGTGATTTCATTCTGCATTGCCTTTTTCTTTTCTACATCCACCAATAATTCGCGGCGTTTCTGATCTAATTCAATTGCCGGCGTTAAATCCAAATCGTTGTTGCGGTCCTTTAATGCCTTTTTAATTCTTTCCGGCTCGGTTCTTAATACCTTAATGTCTAACATGTGTTTTCCTCCTAAATTATCATTGCGATTTTTTTACTAAAATATCGTAAAAGTTTTTTTGTGTTTCGGTCAGTTCCTCCTGGTTTAAGGCTGCAAGAAGATCTCTTGCCTCTGACTTCTTATTTTTATATAGTTTCTGATAAATTTCCAAAAGCTTGTCCTGGTTTTCAATTTCCTTTTTCAGAGAATCGTTTTCCAGTGTGCATGCCTCATTTGCAACCCGAAGTTCTTCATTCTCTGCAAGGTAATTTTTGTTTTGCTTTAAGAGCATTAAATTTTCCTCGCTTAGGATTGCAGCTTTTTCCGTGATGGATGTGGAAGACGCTGTTTCAGATTGCATTGGCTGATTTTTCTGCAAATTATTCTGACCGAAGAATGCTAAAATAATCATCAGAATTGCAACCAGGAAAATCAGCGCCGTATATAAAAATAAGGATCTGTTTTCATGAGATTTTGCCATTTTCTTTCATCACCTCTTTTGTAAAATATTCGTGTTTGCCTTGTCGGGCTCAAAATTTCGTTTTAAGAGATTTTTTATATCATAAGACATACTACTCTAAAAACTTCTCAAATACAGCTTAAAAATGAATTTTAAAAGCCTATATTTTACCACTAAATTCCTTAAATATTAAAAAGAGACAAAATTCGTTCTAAATCGTCATTTCCATAATATTCAATTTCAATTTTTCCCTTTTTTGCTCCCTGCATAATTTTTACCTTGGTTGCAAAGCCTGCCTCCAATTTTGACTGAATCCGATCCAGTTCAATCTGGTATACGTCATTTCGTTTTTTCTCTTTGACCGGCTTTTCCTTTTGCAGATCCTTGGCAAGCTGTTCTGCCTGGCGAACATTCAGATTGTGTTCAATAATCTGATTTTTCAAAAATTCACGCGGAACAAATCCATCCACTGAAAGAATTGCCCGGGCATGTCCTTCGGTAATCTCTCCATTGATCACAGATTGCTGTAGCTCATCCTCTAAGGTCAAAAGACGTAAAGAATTTGCAATCGCACTTCGGCTTTTTCCAACCTTTTGGCTGATTTCCTCCTGTGTCAGATGAAAATTTTGAATCAGCGTATGGTATCCGTTTGCTTCTTCAATCGGATTTAAATCCTCACGCTGCAAATTTTCAATCAAAGCAATTTCTGCAACCGTCTGATCGGTGTATTCATGAATCATTGCCGGAATGGTTTCCAATCCGGCTTTTTTTGCCGCGCGCCATCGGCGTTCCCCGGCAACAATCGTGTAGAAACCGTTTTTGCCTTTCGTGACTACAATTGGCTGAATTAAGCCGTGTTCCTTGATGGATTCTGCTAAAAGTGCAAGCTTTTCGGGATCAAAGCGTTTTCTTGGCTGATTCTTATTTGGCTCAACCTCGGTGATTTTCAATTCTACCACGCTGTCCGAATCCTGCAAATCCGGTGAAATTTCATCATGAAAGAGTAAATCCAGTCCTTTTCCTAATCCTTTTTTCATACTGTCCCTCCTTCATTATTTTTTAGAAATTCCTTTGCTAAGGCAAAGTAGCTTTCCGCACCCTTTGAGGTGATGTCGTATTTGATAATCGGTTGACCAAAGCTTGGCGCCTCGGACAGACGGACATTCCGCGGAATTGCTGTCTGATATACCTTATTCGGAAAATATTTTTTTACCTCATCCAACACCTGAACTGAAAGGTTTGTCCGCGTGTCAAACATTGTTGCAAGGATTCCCTCAATTTCAAGCTTTGGATTAAAGGATTTTTTGACGTTTCGGATGGTACCGATTAACTGCGTCAAACCCTCCAAAGCATAGTACTCGCACTGAATCGGCACCAACACAGAATCGCTTGCTGTCATAATGTTAATGGAAAGCATTCCGAGTGCCGGCGGAGAATCAATCAGAATATAGTCAAACTGATCTTTGATTTTCGCAATTGCTTTTTTTAGAATGGATTCTCTGTTTTCCTCGGATGCAAGCTCTATTTCAGCAGCGGAAAGTGCAGCAGAGGACGGAATCAGAGAAAGATTCCGGAATTTTGTCCGGATCAGCGCCTTTTCGGTCTGATCCGCATCAATCAGGCAATCATAAACAGAAAGCTTGATTTCCTCCTTATCTACACCCACTCCGCTGGTGCTGTTCCCCTGCGGATCGCAGTCTATCAGGAGGGTACGTTTTCCTTTATAAGCCAGGCATGCGGCAAGATTGACTGTGGTGGTTGTTTTTCCGACGCCGCCTTTTTGGTTAAAAACGGATATAATTTTACTCATTTTTATCCCCCTTTGTTTCCTTTCTATTATATCACACTTTTTTATAAATGTAAATGTTTCACGTAAAACATTTTTATTTTTCTCACAATTTATGTTTCACATGAAACAATGTCATGTATAAAAGATATGATTTCAGGAAAGACTAACAGTAAATAGAAAAATGGGTGATTTTATGAGTATTCTTCCCTTACTGAAAAGGATTTTAATTTATCATCGTCCCAGTGTGACCAAAACCGGATATATTCCGCAGGAGGACAAGCATATCTCCTATGATGTCCGCAGGGAGCGAAGCATACAGACACCGCAGATCAGCTGTGATATTCAGTTTAATATGTTTTACATGACAAAGCGTTTTGATTATCCGAAAAATAATGATGTTGTTTTGAGGAAAATTAAGTTAAAGGGTGATATCCGCGGATTCTTGATGTTTTACGACGGTATGTCGGACACGAATTCTGTCAATAACGGAATTATTAAGCCATTATTGGAGCTGCCGCTTTTTCAGGATGAGCCGGAGCAGCGGATAGAAAAGATTCCGTCCTTAATTGTTGAAAAATTTGTGTCGCATTCGCAGGCGGCGATTTCGGATAATTTTGAGGAAATTATTGAGGAAATAAACTTTGGATCGTGCGGACTGTTTATTGATGGACTGGATAAGGGATTTATTCTGGATGTCCGGAGCTGGGGACACCGCGGAATTGACAAGCCTGGTAATGAACAATCCATATATGGACCGCAGGAGGCGTTTTCCGAAATGCTCCGGAATAACTCCGCCTTGGTTCGGAAAATTTTAAAAACAGAGAAAATGATCTGTGAAAGCGTCAAGATCGGGAAAGTCAGTAAAACGCGCGGTGTGATGATGTATATTTCCGATCTTGCCAATGAGCAGCTGGTGGAGGAGGTGCGCCGCCGCTTAAACGGAATCAGTATGGATTACTGTATTTCCAGTGAGGAGGTGGCAATGTTTTTGGAGGAAAACAGCTTTTCTCTTACAAATCAGATTTTAATGACCGAGCGTCCGGATCGGGTGGCGCGCGCCCTGTCTGAGGGACGGGTGGCTTTTTTACTAAACGGAAATCCGCATGTTCTGATTATGCCGACAAATGCGTTTGAACTGCTGCACGCTGCGTCGGACGATTACCTGCGTGTTCCCTATGCTAATTTTATCATTGTGATCCGGTTGATTGCTGTGATCATCTCTGTGCTGCTGCCGGCTTTGTATTTGGCAATCACACTCTACCACAGAGAAATGATTCCAACCTTTTTAGCCTACGCGATCAGCGCTTCACGTGAAACAGTGCCGTTTCCAAGTATGGTGGAGCTGTTATTAATGGATATTTCCTTTGAAATGATCCGGGAGGCAGGAATTAAAATGCCAAATCCGATCGGATCAACGCTTGGCATTGTCGGCGGCTTGATTTTGGGGCAGGCGGCGGTCAGCGCAAAAATTGTCAGTCCGATTATGATTATTGTGATTGCACTGACCGGCTTAGGATCGTTTGCTACGCCGGAATATAGTCTTGGCTGGGGATATCGGATTTTAAGAATCGCATTTATTATTTTAGCGTCCATCTTAGGTTTTTACGGGATTGCGATTGGCATTTTTTTTTATGCCGTATCTCTCGGAGCAAGAAGCAGCTTTGGCATCCCGTTCTTAGAGCCGCTGTTTCAGAAAAAGAAAAGCGAACGGGAAAATGCTATTTTTACCGCACCGGTCTGGAAACGGGAATACCGTCCGGATTATCTGGAGACGCAAAGAGAAATGCAGCAGCCGAAAATTAGCATGAAATGGCGGAAAAAAAGGAAAAAGTGAGGCGGTTTGATGGATAAGATTTTAAACAAACGGCAGATCCGATCCATTCTCATTAATCTGATCTGTGTAAAGCTTTTATTTATGTATCCCAGAGGATTGACGCAAAATTCCGGAAGCGCTGCATGGATTCAGGTAATTTATGTGTCCCTGATTGCGCTGATTCTATTTTCTGTTTCTATGAAGCTTTATGAGAAAATAGGTTTAAAAAGTGTTCTTGCATTGGGAGAGGAGCTTGGAGGAAAACCGCTGAAAATCATTGTGGGTGTGTTCAGCGCATGGATTTTTTCACTTTGTATTGCCACTACAGTGCGGAGCTTTCCGGAGGTTATTAAAATGGTGCTGCTTCCGGTGACTCCGATTGAAATTATTCTATTGGTGTTTGGGGCGGCGATTGTGATTGGAAGCCGGTGTGGTTTAGTGTCCCTGGCAAAAATTCATGAAATCTTTCTGCCGGTAGCGGCAGTAATTGTGCTGCTTTTTCTGGGATTTTTATTGCCGGAAATTAATTTAGATTATATCTTTCCCATCCTCGGAACAGGAGTAAAAAATATTTTTTTAAGCGGAATTAACGCCTTGGATATTTTCGGAGATATTTTTGCGCTGAATTTTCTTTTTTCCTATTGCAAAAGCTTTGAGGATGCAAAAACGGCAGGGTATCAGGCAATTTTAGTGAGCAGCGCTTTTGCAGTTGTTTCCAGCTTTCTTTTTGCGGCGACATATGCTTATCCGGTTTCGGAAAATTTTCTGTTTCCGTTTTATCAAATGGCAAGACTCATTCAGATCGGAGAATTTTTTCAGAGGATGGAAGCATTTTTTGAATTTATGTGGTCGATCAGCATTCTCCTTTACAGCTCCTTTTATTTGTATCTGATCTGCAACATTCTACGGGAAACATTTTTCCTGCAATATCATGAGCCTCTCCTGATTCCGGTGCTTTCTATTATTATGTCGGTTTCCTTTCTTGCCGGAGATATGCGGGAAATGCTTTCTAATTATAGCTGGGTCGGAGATGTGATCTATATGACGGCATTTTTTCTGCCGATTCTTTTGGAGCTTTGTTATCTGAAAAAAAGGGGGGAATCGGATTGAAAGGCTATAGAATGCTTGGATGGGCGCTTGCCTGTTTTCTGCTTTGCGGCTGCTATGATGCAGTAGAGCCAAATGAAATCGCGTATGTAGTTGCTATGGGGATTGATGAAACGGATCAGGATGGGATTTACGAATTTACCATTCAGTTTGCGAAAACAACGCAGATCAGCGGCGGTTCAAGCGAGGAGGGAGGCAAAGCAGGCAACGAGATCACAGATTTAATAGCGATCAAAGCCCCCACCATTTATTCCGGCATCAATCTGGCAAATCACAGTGTAAGCAAGCGTTTTACGCTTGCACATACAAAGCTCTTTGTGATTTCGGAGGAAATTGCAAGAAAAGGCGTATTGGATTTGAGCGACGCAATCGGCAGAAATTCCGACATCCGACCGAATATCTATCTTGCTGTGTCGCACGGTAAGGCAAAGGATTATCTGGAGGCGGTGAAACCGGTGGCGGAGGTAAATCCGGTAAACTATTATCATTTAATCTTTGAATCGCAATATAGCGGATTTGTGCCAAAAAACATGATACAGGATTTTTATTGTCAGGTGAAGTCCGATTATAAAAGCTGTGTGCTGCCGATCACAGGGGTAAATCAGACAAATCTGGAAAAAAATAAAAATAATGAGGGACAGGATAACAAGGATCAGGAAAGCCAGAATACAGAATTAGACAGTAATGGGGACACTAAAACACCGTTGAATGAATCCGGCTTTGAATACCATTTGTATCAGTATGTTGCCGGGCAATCAGACATTGAAAAGAAGAATCCGAGCGAGGTCATGGGAATGGCAATCTTTAAGCGGGATAAAATGGTTGGTGTGATGTCGGAGATCGAGGGAGAGCTTTATAATATTTTAACCGGGCAGTATCAAAATAACTATGTCACCTTTCATACCGGAGATCATTCTGATAAGCCGGTGACGGTGCAGATGTCCGAATCCAGAAATCCGGAGAAAAAAATAGAAATCACACCGGATCATCCAAAGGTGTCGGTCAAGGTGTTTTTAGAGGCGGAACTGGTTTCGGAATCGGTGCAGGATCCGATTGACGGACGCGTGGACGAATTTGAGGAAACGGCAAAGGAAGAATTAAAGAACGCCATCACGCATTTTTTAGAAAAAACGGCGCAGGAATATCAGACCGACCCGGCAGGCTTCGGAGAAGCTGCCCGGCGCTGCTTTTTAACACAGCAGGAATATGAGGATTATGGATGGGGCGAAAAATATCCGCGTGCAGAATTTGACGTTTCGGTGGAATTTCAGCTGCAAAGAGTCGGATTTGTCGCTCTGGAGGGATAGCTTATGTTTTATATTGTTTTAACCGGTGTGATTGTTACAATTGCCGGAATCTATGCTGCGAGCTTTGGTTTGTGGCAGTTTCAGCAAAAAAATTATGCCGGCGGAATCGCAGTCTGGATTCTGTCGGCAGTATCGGTCGTATATGGATGGATCGCCATGATCAAAATTTAAGAAAGGCAGCCGGAATTTTTCCTGGCTGCCCTTTTTCATTATTCTTCTTCTTTTATTGCATCCTTGTGAGAAAGACTGATCTTTCCTGTTTTCGGATCAACCTCCATCACTTTCACGCGGAGAATCTCGCCAACGTTTGTGACATCCTCAACCTTTTCCACACGCTTATTTGCAAGCTTGGAAATGTGGCAAAGACCGTCTTTTCCCGGCAGAATCTCAACAAATGCGCCGAATGCGGTAATGGTTTTTACTAAACCGTCGTAAATTTCGCCAACCTCCGGCTCTTTCACAATCAGTTCAATTGCATTTTTCGCCGCATCGCCAGACTGCTGATCTACTGCGAAAATATGAATTGTACCGTCGTCGTCAATATCAATCTTTGCGCCGGTATCTGCAACAATCTTCTGAATCACCTTGCCGCCCTGACCGATTACCTCGCGGATCTTGTCCGGGTCAATATGCATGGTGCTTACCTTCGGAGCATACGGAGACAGATGGTCGCGTACTTCCGGAATTGCCTTTAAGAGGACTTCATCAATGATATAGCATCTTGCGTCACGTGTTTTTCTTAACGCTTCTTCAATTACCTCATACGGCAGACCGTCATTTTTAATATCCACCTGAATTGAGGTAATACCGATCTTTGTTCCGGCAACCTTAAAGTCCATCTCGCCGTAGAAATCCTCTAAGCCCTGGATGTCTACCATGGTGGTAAAGCCTTCATCGGTTGTGATCAGACCGCAGGAAATACCTGCAACCGGACGCTTAATCGGAACACCTGCTGCCATCAGCGCTAAGGTTGATCCGCAGACGCTGCCCTGTGAGGTAGAACCGTTCGAGCTTAATACTTCGGAAACGGTACGGATTGCATACGGAAATTCTTCTTCAGACGGAAGAACCGGCACTAAGGAACGCTCTGCCAAAGCACCGTGACCGATTTCACGCCGTCCCGGACCTCTGGATGGCTTTGTTTCGCCGACAGAATAGGACGGGAAATTGTAATGGTGCATATAACGCTTGGATTCCTCCTGGTCGATACCGTCCAGACGCTGCATTTCTGCTAACGGTGCTAAGGTTGCAACTGTTAATACCTGTGTCTGACCGCGTGTGAAAAGACCGCAGCCGTGTACTCTCGGAAGAAGATCTACTTCAGCTGATAACGGCCGGATTTCGTTTAAGCCTCTGCCGTCCACACGTCTGCCCTGATAGAGCCATGCGCGGACAATTTCTTTCTGCATTTTATAGAGAATTTCGCCGATTTCTTCCTGAATGGTCGGGTACTTTTCTTCGAGTTTTTCAATTAATTCATCCGTTACAACACCCATGCGCTCATCGCGGATATTCTTATCGTCTGTATCTAACGCATACTGGATTTTTTCATAGGCAATTGCCTTAATATCATCCCAAAGCTCCTGATTTACGGTGTGTGCCTCATAGGTGAACTTTTCTTTTCCGATTTCAGCCTTGATTCCCTCAATGAAATCGCAAAGCTCAATGATGGTTTTATGCGCAAACTTCAAGCCCTCCAGCATAACGTCCTCTTTGACTTCGTTTGCTGCTGCTTCGATCATAACGATCTTTTGCTTTGTTCCGGCAACGGTAACCAGCATTTCTGATTTTTCTCTCTGTGCAACGGTCGGATTGATGACATATTCTCCATCCACATATCCGAGCCATACACCGCCGATCGGACCGTTCCAGGGTACGTCTGAAATGGAAATTGCAATGGAAGTACCGATCATAGCAGCAACTTCGGGGGGGTTGTCCTGCTCTACAGACAATACGGTAGCAACCACCGATACGTCATTTCTTAAATCGGACGGGAACAGCGGACGAATCGGACGGTCGATCACACGGCTTGTTAAAATCGCCTTTTCCGACGGCTTTCCCTCACGCTTGATATAGCCGCCCGGAATCTTGCCGACGGCATACAGCTTTTCCTCATAGTCTACGCTGAGCGGAAAGAAATCCACTCCCTCACGCGGTGTGCGCGATGCAGTCACATTTACCATTACAACGGTGTCGCCATAGCGAACCAGGCAGTGACCGTTTGCCAATGCCGCCATTTTGCCGGTTTCAATCACCAGCGGACGGCCTGCTAAGGTTGTTTCAAAAGTTCTGAACATTTTTTTGTCTCCTTTTCTTTTGGGGACAGCGTTTATTTTTTAGCAGATAGGCACAACTGTTTTCAAATTCAAAACAATTCTGCTTATTTGCTAAAAATAAATTCACAGTCCCGTTTTTTAATATACATGAAAAGCAAGCGAAACTTCCCAAATAGAAAGGCTCGCTTGCTTTTTTGCACTACTTTCTAAGACCTAACTTTGCAACTAAAGCACGGTATCTTTCAATATCCTGTGACTTTAAGTAGTTAAGCATATTACGTCTTTTACCAACCATAATCAAAAGACCACGTCTTGAGTGATGATCCTTCTTATGAAGATTTAAGTGCTCATCATTCAGATGGTTGATTCTCTCGGTCAAAAGCGCGATCTGAACCTCCGGCGAACCGGTGTCTCCCTCATGGGTTGCATAGGTTGCAATAATCTCTTGCTTACGCTCTTTTGTCATCATTTTCACCTCCTATTTTCTAAACATCCCCGTATGCTGAGTGACCGTTGGTGATTCGGCAGACTAAGCATAGGTTTTCACTTTTAAGCATTGCCAAATTAGCCGCGGTTGAAACGCTTGTTGAACTTCTCAACACGTCCGCCGGTGTCTACCAGCTTCTGCTTACCGGTGTAAAACGGATGACATTTTGAGCAGATTTCCACCTGAATATCTTCCTTTGTAGAACCGGTCTCGATAACCTCGCCGCAAGCACATCTAATGGTTGTTTGCTTATAGTCGGGATGAATTCCTTGTTTCATGTTGATTCCCTCCTTATAAGAAATATCAGTTCATATCGAACCAAAATATATTATATCACAAGTTTTTAGAAAATGCAAGTATTTTTTCAGAAGAAAATTTTTGTTTTGAAATTTTTGGGAAGATTTTATACATTTTAGGGAAGATACGGACTATCCAAACCGGAAAACATGTGATACAATAAAACAAAAACGTGATAGGAGTGATTACGATGTATCGAATTTCTGTGCCCCTGATTGCAAATTCGGCAGAAGACATGGGGTTAGAAACACATTTAAAAAATCTTCGACGCTTAAATGCAGACAGAGTTTTTCTCTCCATCGGAGAATACTATATGTCCGAACAGGCAAGAAAGCGGGAGATAGACGCGCTTCGGGTGTGTACCGAATTTTTTCATCAACACGGACTGGAGGTCGGTGCGTGGGTCTGGACGTTTATGATCAAGGATGAAAATGACCTTACGCATATGGTCGGAATCAACGGAGAGACAGCGGCAGTTGAAATTTGCCCGTCGGATGCGGCATTCCGGAAATTTGCCGCGGATTATCTTTCCGAGGTTGCAGCCTGCGGAGTCGATCTGATTCAGTTTGATGACGATTTCCGCTACGGACATTTGGATGGCGGCATGCTCGGATGCGCCTGCAAGAATCATTTAGATTATGTAGGAAAGCTTTTGGGTGAGCCGATTGACCGGGAAACACTCCAAAAACATGCGCTTTCCGGCGGCAAAAACAAATACCGCGACGCATGGCAGGAATCAAAAGGATATTATTTCGAGTTGTTTTCTAAGGAAATGCGCGAGGCTGTGGATGCGGTCAATCCAAACATCCGCATGGGACTTTGTTCCTGCATGACGACCTGGGATATTGACGGAACAGACGCGGCAACACTTTCCCGGATTCTTGCCGGCAACACAAAGCCGTTTCTGCGCACGATCGGCGCGCCGTACTGGGCAGTAGATGAAGGTCTGGGCGCAAGCAAGCTGCAAAATATTATCGAGCAGACGCGTATGGAGCGTTCCTGGTGCAAAGAGGATATCGAGGTCTTTTCCGAGGGCGATTGCTGGCCGCGCCCGCGCTATAGCTGCCCGGCGGCATATGTTGAAATTTTTGATACCGCACTCCGGGCATCCGGCGAGATGGACGGCATTTTAAAATATGATATTGAGTATAATTCCAATCCGGGAAATGAGGACGGATATATTCTTCGTCATGAGAGACACCGCGGACTTTATCAGAAAATTGAAACGCATTTTTCCGGGAAAAAACCGGTTGGCGTCCGGGTGTATGAACGGATGCGGAAATTTTCCGATATGCAGATTCCGGAGGAGCTTTCCGGAAGTAATAAAATCGGAGACTTTTTCTTCTCTCCGGCAGCAAAAATGATGTCGGATAACGGGATTCCCACGGTTTATGAGGGAGAGGGCGTGTTTGGAATTGCCTTTGCGGAAAATGTGAGCCTGGTTTCGGAGGAGGCGATGAAAAAGGGTCTTATCATCGATCTTCGCGCGGCGCAGATTTTAGAGGAACAGGGGATTGATACCGGCTTGCTTTCGGTGGGAGCAGCGTATACGGCAACCTGTGAACTGAATCAAAAGGACCGTCAGGCAATCAGTAATATTGTACATGAAATCAAAACGCGTCCGGGCGCAAAAATTCTGACACAGTTTGCAGAATCTGATCTGAGCAGATTTGAAAAAAAACACACCATCGGTTCGTACTATTATAAGAATCGGAACGGACAGCAGTTTTTAGTATTTGCACTTTCTGCCTATGCGCAGGTGGAGCGAAGCTGGGATAAAAATTTCCGTCATTCGCTCCAAAGCTATATGCGTTCTGCCGAACTGCGGCAGACAGCTGAACTTTTCGGCGCAAAGCTGCCGGCATATTCTTACGGAAATCCGAATTTATATCTTTTGGTGAAAAAGCATGAGGATTCCATGTCGGTCGGACTCTGGAACATCTTCCAGGACGAAATTTTTGAGCCGGTGATTGAACTGGACGGAGAATATCAGGAAATTGAATGGATCAATTGCGACGGACGTATGGAGGGGAATCGGGTGTATCTGTCCGAGTTTTCTCCATACAAAATTGCGGGATTTGAAGTCAGGAGGAAAAAATGACATATCTTCTTTTAGCTTTGATTGTAGGAGACGGTCTGATGGAGCAGCTTCTCAGCAAGCAGTATAACATCAAGGCAAGGCTTAATAATATTAATTTGTTTTCGGCGGTTTCCTGCCTGTGTGCGCTTTTGTTCTTTTTGATCAACAGCCGCGGACAGCTGGAATGGAATGCGGCAATGCTGCCTTATTCCATTGCGTTTGCGGCAGCCTTTGGAACAGCAACAGCAACGGCAACCTTCGCCATCCGGACAGGACCGCTTTCTTTAACGGCGCTTTTTACCTCGTATTCTCTCTTAATCCCAACCTTTTACGGCATTTTCTTTTTAAAAGATCCGGTCAGTCCCCTGCTGTATGCAGGCTTGGGAGTGCTTTTGGTTTCTCTTTATATGATTAACCGGAACAAAGAGGAGAGCATGAAGTTTTCTCCGGTCTGGATTCTGTATGTTGCTCTGGCTTTTGTTTCAAACGGCATGTGCTCCACCATCCAGAAAATGCAGCAGCTGAAATTTGACGGTGCTTATAAAAATGAGTTTATGATTGCGGCGCTCCTTTTGGTCACAGCGGTACTTTTTATCATGGGTTTTCTGCAAAAAGGAGATAAAAAGGAAATGCTGAAGCCGTGCTTAAAATACGGCATTATAAAGGGATTCGGAAATGGTATGATGAATTATTGGGTGATGCTTGCTTCTGCGCTTTTGCCGACTGCGGTTCTCTTTCCCACCATTTCAGCCGGGGGAATTGTACTTACCTATCTGTGCGCTGTCTTTATCTACCGGGAAAAGCTTTCCCGCGTGCAGACAGCCGGATATTTTTTAGGTGTCGTGTCGGTAGTTTTGCTGAATTTATAAATATTTTTGTAACGTCAAAAGCCGGGGTATTATGCCTCGGCTTTTGCAGAGCGTTTTTGAGCCTTCCCCTATTGAACAACGGAAAATGCTCCAATAACATTATTCAATAGATTATCCCCCGGCATTATCATATTATTTTTAATATGATAGGCTTAACAATTTCATTATAATCCTTCTGCTCTGCCAGTGCAAGAGCCTTTCTTTTTTTTCTACGTCCAAATATGCAAAACAAATTTTTGGAAAAAAATATTAAATTTTGTGACAATGGAATCCTCACAATTGCATGGGATTTCTTAACTATGTCACAATACTTAATATTTTTCTGATTTGGAAGCATTTTGGATATTTTAAACAAAGTATGATTTCTATTTTGCTTTTATATGAAAAGTGTGGTTTGTGTGTGTCGGGATTGATGTAATTTCGGATATCAGCACAATTTAGACAGAAAAAGTTTGTGCTAAGTGCTAAAAAACAGAGAATTCCTTGATATTAGTAACAGTTCATGCTATAATTAATACACATATTAGTTAGTAAAGGAGGCTTGTATGTTTATGCGAAAAGATGGCATTGACATGAAAAATAAAATTCTGACCGTCTGTGTCCGGCTATTTCTGGAACAAGGCTATAAAAACACCACAATCACGCAGATTACAGAAGATGCCGGCATTTCAAGGGGCAGCTTTCAGAATATCTTTCCGACCAAGGACGCTGTTTTAATGGAGCTTGTAAAAACAATGTTCGGAGGACAATTTGGTGCTGCAAGAAATATTGTCGGCGATACTTTGCAGCCAGTCTATGTATATGCTGTGGAAACGGCGATTCAGCTGACACTCACCGAGTTGAATGAAAGCCTGAGAGAGATCTACATTGAAGCATACACTGTGGAGGATATTGCGGAATATATTTATCTGCAAACCACGGCAGAGCTAAAGCAGATATTCGGAAAGAACTTTCCGGAATATTCCGAATGTGATTTCTATGAAACTGAAATCGGCACGGCGGGACTGATGCGCAGCTATATGGCGAGAAAATGCGATATTCATTTTCCGCTTGAACGAAAGCTTAACCGCTTTCTGACCGCGGCAATGCGGGTCTATAAAGTCCCGGAGGAAGAACAGGAAAAGGTGCTTGCATTTGTTGCGGCATTGGATATCAAAGCGGTTTCCACAGAGGTGATGCATAAGCTGTTTACAATGCTGGAGATAAAATATGATTTTAGGTTATCCGACAGCGGAAAGGAATGGGTATAAAAATGAAAAAATTATTATCAGTATTTTTCGCACTGCTTTTAACATCTTTTACGGGAGCAGTATATGCGAATGGGGAAATTTCGGACAGTCACAGCCATTTTATATGCGGAGAGACGGATTGTACGGAGGATCACGGGGAAACGGTGAATTGGCAGGCGTGGAGCGGTGACATCTCGGTCGGCACAGCGGACAACACCGGGGAGACGGCAATCTATTTATATTTGGAAAAAGACGTTACCATAACAAGCACACTCAATATCAAGAATGTCACCCTGTATCTTTGCCTGAACGGTAATACGCTTACGATCGATAATGCAGGAAACCCGGCTGTCAGTGTTGGCACAAACCAAAAATTTGTACTCTGCGATTGCAAAAAAACAGGTAAAATCACCGGTGCAAAGGGTTCTGCAGCGCATAACACAGAAAAATTTGGGGCAGTCAACTGTCTGCCGGGCAGTCATTTTGTGATGTATAGCGGCAGTATCTCGGATAATACGGTCGGGAATGCAAACGGCGGCGGAGTTTTTGTGAAGGGCGGTACATTTACCATGTACGGCGGCTCGGTGAATAACAACAAAGTACCGAATGGCTCGGGCGGTGCAATTTCTGTGGAAAACGGAACAATTGATCTATACGGCGGCGAAATGAACGGTAACAGCGCCATTAACGGCGGAGCGATACACTTGAAAGGAAATACAAAGGGTACAATCCGCAATATCAAAGCAGCTCACAATACCGCAGCAGATATGGGCGGCGCGGTTTTTACCGAAACAAGCGGAAAGATCGAATTTCATGATATTGAACTAAACAATAACCAAGCGGGACGCGGCGGCGGTATTTATCTTCAAAGTGTTGAGGAAAAAATTTATACGAAAATATATAATGCTAATATACATGATAATTCTGTTACCGGCAACGGCGGCGGAATTTATCTTAACGGCGGCGGAAAAAGCGGCGCGGCTACCGATATGAATAACAGCAGGGTATGCAATAATTTTTCCGGTAAAGATGGCGGAGGTATTTTTGCGGTATCAAGCGCCTTGCTGAATTTACGCGGCGGTTCTGTCAGCAATAATACTTGTGCGGCAGGAGGAGGCGGCGGTATCAGGGCGACAAGCAGCACAAGTGTTGGTATTCTTTCATCCCAAACCCCATTTTACATTAATGGAAATATCGCGGATTTGGGAGGTGGAATTTCGGCAAGCGGCACCTTTATGGTTAACAGCAGCTGTGAAATTCAAGAAAACACGGCAAGAAAAGCAGGCGGCGGGGTGTATATTGACTATATTTATGGCTGGTGTATCTTTAACCGCACAACCATAACTAATAAC